>NZ_QPEQ01000001.1:1905225-2222763 GCF_009455625.1 Paraburkholderia bonniea
AAAACGCGCCTGGGCAAATCCAGCATCGAGTGCAAGCGCCTGGCGGTACGCCTGTTCAGCGTCATCCAGATGTCCGAGATCTTCCAGCACGCCGCCCAGGTTGTTATGAATGCCGGCTTGCCCGGGTGCGCCATTCAACGCCTGGCGATAAGCAGCTTCGGCCTCAGCCAAGCATCCAGTCTGACGCAACAGGTTCGCCAGATTGTTCCAGCCCAGCACATGTGCCGGGTCACATGCCAGCACTTGTGCGTAGGCTGCCTGGGCCTCGGCCAGACGGCCCGATTCATGCGCGTCAAGCGCCAGATTGAGCCAGCGCAGGGCTTCACCGGATGCGCTCGTGGACACCATCGTGGATCTCTCGCGTCTGGGTTGAATCAGGTTGATCTGGGTTGATCTGCTTAAGGCAAGCTCATGCGTGCCGTGGGATAAGCTCGCCACGGGTCAAGGCAGCGACGGGCTAAACGTACGCTGTTCGAGCGAGCCGCCGCGCGCGATCACCGCTGTGGATTCTGGAATTTCCTCCCACCAGTCGGGCAAATCCAGCAGTGGTTCAGAGAGCACCAGAAAAGCATCCTCACCCACCGCGGTAATACGCCGGTCATGGGGATACAGCGCGTGCAGATGCTGGAACGATGCGCTATGAAACAGTGAGCGCGACTGCCGCTCGCTTGAATAGCGCACCGCGATGATCTGCTCGCCATCGGTGGCGCAGACGGTCATATTGAGCGGCTGTGCCACGCCGTAACGCTGGCCCGTGGCCTCCACCACCGCCGCCATCCGCTCAAGCGCCAGCACCGGGTCAAGCTCCAGACCAAAAGTCAGCGCCAGAAAAAACAGCACTTCGGAATCAGTCGATCCTTCAATTGAGGCAAACAGGCCCGGATCAATCGCCATCATCAGATCGCGCCGAACCAACGGATAATCGCGCACCAGCCCGTTATGCATGAAGAGCCAGCGGCCGTAGCAAAACGGATGACTGTTGGTTTCCTGCGCTGGGGTATCGGTCGCGGCACGAATGTGAGCGACGAACAGAGGTGAATGCACCGCGCGCGCGGCATCACGCAAATTGCGGTCACTCCAGGCTGGGTGCGCGCTGCGATAGCGAAACGGCAAATCAGTCGGATGACCGTACCAGCCAATGCCAAAGCCATCGCCATTGGTGGTGGTCTGACCCAGACGCGAGTGCAGGCTCTGGTCGATCAGCGAATGCCCTGCGCGAAACAGCACGGTTTCGAGTTGAATCGGATTTCCGGTGTAAGCCAGCCAGCGGCACATAGTGAGTTTCCTGTCGAGTAACGGTTCATGGTTGTCTCGCACGATGGATAGGCCGCAGTAGTCACAGTAATCGCCGTAATCGCAGCCATCAGGCCCGCCGCATGCAACGGCTGGGCCCGGCGCTGGAGAACGGGGACCTAATTCGCGCTCTGCGCGCCGCTGACCAGCGGCGTAATAAATTCTGACAAGCCAGTCAAAATAATTTGCACACCGACGCACAACAGCAAGAACGCGGACACCCGCAATGCGACCTTGGTGCCGTCAGCGCCGAGATAACGCGCAAACGTCGCAGCCCGGCTGTAGGTGAAGTAAATCACCAGCACCACGATCAATGAGATCGACACCGTCGTAATCATCGACAGCATGAAATCGGCGAGTTTGTGCGTGCGGTTCGCATTCAGTGCAATCGCCGTGGCCATCGTGCCAGGACCGGTGGTCAGCGGAATCGTCATCGGGAAAAAAGTCCGCGCACTGACATTTTCGGCATCCACGGCAGCCGCCTCGGGTTCGGGCGTCCGCTTGGCAGGTGCATCCGGGGCATTCAGCATCTGCCAGCCGCTAACCGCGACGGCAAGCCCGCCGCCAATACGTAGCGCTTCCATCGAAATGCCAAAGAAATGCAGGATCGGCGTCCCGACAAAAAACACCACCAGCAACACGCAAAATGCGTTGATCGCAATACGCTTGGCCAGCGCTGCGCGCGCTTCGTAGCTCAGCGATTCGGTCCGGCCCAAAAACACAAAGGCGATGCCGAATGGATTGATGATGCTAATCAGCGCCGTAACGCCAAACAAAATTTCAGATATCAAGCTATGGATCATGAACGTGATTCATTTCAGGGGAGCAAAACGGCTGCCATCGACCCGCGGTCATGGCAGCACCAAGGAATCACCCGGCTGCCAGCAACTGGCCGTGCGATGGGCGAGAGTGTAACTGCAACAAAATCGGGATGCGGCATGGCGAAGACGCGATGGCCCCAGAAATTTTCCTGCACGGATTCTGGCGCGCGTTATTGCCTTTTTAATACGCTAGTTTTAAACAAGCCGGACGATGATTGCGGGGCAGGAATAACGCCCTGCCCCGCAGGTTGGCAAACGATATAACGTCGATTTCTCGCGTACAGTTAATGCATTACGACGATCATTTTTTTCACTTCCAGTTTCGATTTTCCAAGGATTTTTTTATCGTATTTACCGTTTAGCTCAAGCGTCATTTCCGGTGAAATAGTGACGTTTTGCGGGAAATATTTGCTGGAAATTTCTACTTCGATTTCACCGCTCGCATCAGCCAGCACGTAATGCTCACCACCGGTATGCCGCACCAGCTTGCCGCGCAGCGTCACGTACTGGTCATCCGCTCCCGTTTCCAGCAGCTGCTTGACCGTCATGCCCGCCACTGAAGAAGGCCCGCTATAGTGCGGCGTGCTTGGCCCGCTATAACCCTGGGCGCTGACAAACGTCGAGGCGCTAGCCAGTACGGCAAACACAAGAGATTGACGGATTAGACCTGATTTCATGGTGTATTCCTCACAGTGAAGCAAAACAATGAATGGCATCGGATAAAACCGATGAAATGCCGGATGGCATCATTAAAACGCGCCGGTCAATATATGGCGCGGCAAAATACTGCGCAAGCGAGCTTACCGTGTGTTTCAGAAAATAATTGAATATTTGTGTCTCAAGCGAGGCAAGTAGAGAATGGCATGCCTGTTTTCTCTCTCAACGCTATTCAATCTGACTATTGCAGCCTTTTCCGTCCATGACCGAGCCCATGACTGAGCCCTTTAATGATGCCGATCGCGCCGCTGTATACCGCGCCATTTATGAACGGCGCGACATGCGCCACTTCGTGCCCAAGCCACTTGACCCCGCCCTGTTGCAACGCCTGCTTGACGCCGCGCATCACGCCCCCAGCGTCGGCTTTATGCAGCCGTGGCGCATTGCGCGCATTACCGACACCACGTTACGTACCGCCTTGCACCGGATTGTCGAGGACGAACGGCAAAAAACCGCTGAAGCATTAGGGCAGCGCGGCGACGAGTTCATGCGGCTGAAAGTTGAAGGCATGCTGGAATGCGGCGAACTCCTGGTCGTCGCACTGATGGACCGGCGCGAAGCGCATATCTTTGGCCGCCGCACGCTACCCGAGATGGACCTGGCGTCAGTTGCCTGCGCGATCCAGAACATGTGGCTCGCCGCACGCGCCGAGGGCATCGGCATGGGCTGGGTTTCGCTGTTCGACTGCACGCAAGTGCGCACGCTATTGCGCATGCCACCAGGCGCACAGCCGGTCGCCATTTTGTGTGTAGGCCATGTCGAGCAGTTTTATCCTGAGCCGATGCTCGAAACCCAGCGTTGGGCCAGCCGTATGCCCTTAGCGCAATGCGTGTTCGAAAATCATTGGCCGGAGACGGATGGCGCGGCTTAAGGTGCGCTGGGTATTTTTAGGTGTTCTTCGGTATTCGCCATAAAAAACGCCCATCGCAATAGCGATGGGCGCGTGAGACCAAACCTGCTTCTGGAATGTGCGTGCAAAGCGTGCTGTCCGATTCCTGGCGCTTCAGCGCTTCACTGCTTCAGAACCACGCTTCAACGCCTCACTGGTCAACCACAACGACGCGGGCAAATCCTGCTCGTGCAGATTCAGCCCGTCACCGCCCCGGTCCACAACAATAAAATCACTGACTTCGGCGAGTGCGATCAGCGGGTGATGCCACACGCCTTTCGCGTAATTGACCCCTTGCCAGCCCTGCGTGACAAACGCTCGTACCTGCGCCACATCAAGCTCACCCGCAGGAGCGACCACCACCAGATAGGGCTTGTCGTTCAACGGAAGAAACGCCTGACTTCCCAGTGGATGACGCTCCAGCATTTTTACTTCGAACGGCAACGTCCGCGGCTGGCCACGAAACAGATTGACTAATGGCCGCCCCGCTTCATCCGTCACATCGACTTGTGCCAGATCGTGATAACGGATCGTCGTCCCGAGATTGATCTGAATCTGTTTGGCCCCGTCTAGCTCAATCACATCGCCAAATGCGGCGAACGCATCACGTGTCAATGGCTCGATCGTCAGCGTCTTCATCACGACAGCGTGCCCCACAGACGCAGGCGCGACACTCCGCCATCAGGAATGATGTTGAAGCGCACATGGGTGACAAGCCCCAAGGCCGCAACTTCGCTTTCAAAATAATGCTGCTTGTCCATCTGCAATTTTTGCTCGCCAAGCAACATCGGCCAAAACATCGCCTGGGTAATCAGCGAGCTGTCGGTGCCGCCTTTCACGCAGGCCGCCTGAATGGAACACCGGTCCGGATAGTTGCCCTTGAAGTGCGCAGTATCGACTTCGATCTTGCGAATCACCCCAGGCTGCGCCAGCGCGACAATCGCCCAGTCATTGCCGGGCTCACGCCGCCGCCGGGTTTCCCAACCATCGCCCATATTCTGGCCACGGCCTGGCATCAAGATGGTTGAGGCGGGCCCAAAGTGCTGGTTGTTCGCCGCAACAACGTAAGCGCCGTTTTCCATCGCAGCGAGATCGAACTGCTCAGTGCGGCTCGCACCGGCCCAATCCATCTGCGGCTGGCCATACACCCGCAAACGCGCAAGACCGCCATCGGGGTACAGGTTCACGCGCAAATGCGTATAAGGCTGAGCGCTGCTGGTTTCGACATAGTGATGGCTATTACCCTGCAACGTCATCGACGCCACGATCTCGGTCCATTGGGTGGACTGGTTCGGCGCACCGTCAGGCACATAGGCGGCTTCGACTGATGCAGCCGGAGGAAAGTTACCGGTGAAGTGGCTGGTGTCCAGATCAAGCCCCTTGATCACACCCGGGCGCGCCAGCTTCACGACACACCAGTCATAGCCGTTGGCCCGCTTGCGCCGGGTTTCCCAGCCGTCCATCCACTTGCCGTGGTCGTCGTATTTGCCGGGAATAAAAACAGCAGGCTCCGGGTTCAGCATCCGCTCTTTGGGTGCGAAAAAATCGTCGCTGGCCTCTAGCGCCTGTGCGCCAAGACGCGGGTCCGCCAGGTTCACATAACGTCGCGTGAATTCAGGCGCATTCGGATCGAGCATGGGGAGTGCCATCTTTATCTTCCTTGTTATCTAGTGAGTTAACAAATGCCGGGCAGCCGTTCTAGCCACCCGAAGCGATATGCCGCGCGGATTTAAGCGCCATCAAGCATCAATCAGGTCATCAAGCCTGAAACGGGCAATCCGGTAAATCTGGTCAAGGCTCGCGCGCAACTCTTCGGCGTAGCTGTGATTGATTCGCGCTTCGAAATTTTTGATGATGCCGTGACGGTCATAGCCACGCACCGCCAGAATGAAAGGGAAACCAAACTTCTTGCGGTATGTGGCATTCAGCCTGAGAAGCTTGTCGAACTCTTCCTGAGTGCACAGGTTGAGGCCCGCGCCGCTTTGCTCGCGGGTGGACTCATCGGTGAGTTCGCCCCGTACCGCGGCTTTGCCCGCCAGTTCCGGGTGAGCGTTGATCAGCACGAGCTGGGCCGGCTCACCCGCAGTTTCAACCGCTTGAATCATCGCCTGATGCAACGCATCAATACTGGCAAAGGGCCGTTGCGCCGCTACATTGCGCGCCACCCATGGCGAATGTTCAAACACACCGGATAACGCCGTGACAAACTCTTCGAGCGACGCCTGATTAAGCTGATTAAGGGGGTATTTAAGGGTGTCTTGCATGGCTTTCATGCCTCGCTCCCGTTGAGTGTTGGCTGATACGGATGCTGTTCACGCCAGTGCCGTGCGATCTCCACGCGGCGCGCCACCCAGACACGCTCATGCTGCTGCACATAATCGAGAAAACGCTGCAGCGCACGAAACCGCCCAGGCCGCCCCAGCAAGCGGCAATGCATGCCGACCGACAGCATCTTGGGAGCTTCATCGCCTTCGGCGTAAAGCACATCGAATGCATCGCGCAGGTAGGTAAAAAAATGGTCCGCCGTGTTGAAGCCCTGGGGGCTGGCGAAGCGCATGTCGTTGGTATCCAGCGTGTAAGGCACGATCAGTTGCGGCACCGTTGCGCCCCCACTCACAGGCACATCCATCCAGAACGGCAGATCGTCACCGTAGTAATCGGAGTCGTAAAGAAAGCCGCCATATTCGGCAACCAGACGGCGCGTATTCGGGCTGTCGCGGCCGGTGTACCAGCCAAGCGGACGCACGCCCGTGATGCGCTCAATCGCTGCCATGCCGAGGCGCATATGTTCGGCCTCGCGTTCAGCCGGCATGTCCTGATAGTGAATCCAGCGATAACCATGGCAGGCAATTTCATGACCAAGCTCGACAAACGCCCGGGCCACCTCAGGCTGCCGCTCAAGCGCCATGCCGACGCCAAATACCGTGAGCGGCAAACCCCGTTTTTCGAACTCGCGCAGGATGCGCCACACCCCAACCCGTGAGCCGTATTCGTAGATGGATTCCATGCTCATATGGCGCGCAGGGTATGCCGCAGCACCCACGATTTCAGACAGAAACTGTTCTGAGGCCGGATCACCATGCAGCACGCAGTTTTCGCCGCCCTCTTCGTAATTGAGCACAAACTGCACCGCAATACGGGCGCGTCCCGGCCAGTTGGCCTGAACCGGATAACGGCCATAGCCGCGCATATCGCGGGGATAGTACGAATCAGATGACATGGTTGGACGCCAGGATACGTGAGTGACAGGAAAGTGACAGGCCAATGAGAGGCGGATGAAATACGGATGACGAACTAGCTGCAGACGACGCCATGCACGGGAACCAGCATGCATCAAGGCAGACCAGAACAGCCAGTAGCAACGTGTTTCAGGCCCGCCTGGAAAAGTGGAGCAAGTGTAGCGAAAACACTCTCTCGCGCCATACACGCAGGCAGATAGTGCGTGTATGCATCGGCGTATGGACGGCACATGGGCCTGTCTGGCAGGGCATCAGAACAAACTCCGCGTTTACCCTCGGCAAACGGTAGCGTGCTGCATGCGGAAGATGGGGGATGAGAAATGCGCGGCGAACCAGTGGATCCGGCTGAACAACCGTTGAACCCAGACCGGTATGTCTGCAATGTCTGAAGGCAGGGCCAGGGGCGAAAGCTGACGCTGGAACGTAACGCGAGACGCTAATGCCAACCGCCCAGGCTCAGGCCCAACCTCAGGCCCAACCTCAGGCCAGCGTCGGATGCCCTGACACCGTGAGCGTAAAACCATGCGCATTAGCCAGCAAACGTGCCTTCGCTCCCACGGGCAACGTCACCTTGTCTGGGATGTGGCCAAACGACAAGCCGGTGACAAGCGGAATCCCGATCACCGAGCGCACCTGGTCAATCATCGCGTGCAAGTCGTAACCATTGTCGTAGTCGAACCTGCGGCCACCTGAGAAGTCCCCTAGCAGCAGCGCCTGCTGCTGCCGGAGAATGCCAGCCTCATGCAACTGATAAATCATCCGTTCGAGACGGAACGGCTGCTCGTTGATGTCTTCGATAAAGAGAATGCCGCCTTGCACCTGCGGCAAATACGGCGTGCCCACCAGCGACGCCAGCACCGCCAGGTTACCGCCCCACAGAAGGCCCGTCACATCAGCGGACTGGAGCTGCGGCACCATGCTGCTCAGCGTGAAAACCGGCTGGGTCAGCGCAGACCAGAAATGCTGCAGCGTGAACGCACTCAGCACCGGTGCGCCGAAATCGCTGGTCAGCATCGGCCCGCTGAACGTCGTCAGCCCCGCGCGGGCCAGCAGCGCCAGTTGAATCGCGGTGAAATCGCTATGCCCGACCAGCGCCACTGGCTGATCATGCAAACGCTGCTGCAGGCCCTTGTAGTCGAGCTCATGTAGCAATCGCACTGCGCCATACCCACCACGCACCGCCATCACGATGTCCGGCAAGCGGCGCTCAGGGTCAGCCAGGCGGTTCAGGTCTGCGATGCGCTCGCCATCCGTGCCGGCAAAACGCTGCACGCACCGCTGGGTAACCTGCTCCCCCTGAATCTGCAACCCTTGTGCACGCAACTGCTGCAGCGCGCGCTGAACCGTTTGCGGATCATCTGGATAGCCCGAGGGCGCAATCAGTTCAAGCGTGCGGAGAACGGTCATGTTCAGGAAGCTCAGGAGTTCAGGAATTCAGGAAGGGAGAGATCGGCTAGACAGCGTCTGAAAGCGGCCCGGAGGATTCGGCTGCGCCACGCCCGGCGTCGCGGGCAATACGGCTGGCCTCGCGCCGCTGGGCAAAAAACCGCTTGAGCGCCGCGCTGCATTCGTGTTCGAGCACGCCACCGATAACCGCCGTGTGATGGTTCAACTGCGGCTGGGCAAAGGCATTCATCACGCTGCCACAAACACCCGTTTTGGGGTCCCGCGCGCCAAACACCACGCGCGCGAGGCGCGCATGCATGATCGCGCCCGCGCACATCAGGCACGGCTCAAGCGTCACGTAAAGCTCACAACCCGGCAAACGGTAATTGGCCAGCGCCTGAGCCGCACCACGCAACGCCAGCATTTCCGCGTGAGCCGACGGATCATGCGTGCCAATCGGATGATTGAATCCTCTGGCGATCACCTTGCCATCCTTCACCAGCACAGCACCCACGGGCACCTCACCCGCCGCCTCGGCTTCTTGCGCGGCAGCCAGCGCCAGGGCCATGAAATGACGGTCGCGCGCTTCGCGCGCCGCTATGTCATCGCTTGATTCAATACTTTCGTCGAGCTGTTTCATCGTTTATCCAGAACGCTGCGCGGCATGCCAGTGAGGCCGGCGCATTCTAGCAGGGGGCTGACGGCGTTTTTGGGCGGCGTTTTTGGGCTTCATCCTTGTTCCATCCTCGCTTCCCTACAGGCAAAGCGCTCGCGGGATAGCCGTCGAGCCTCGCTCAAGGGATAACGCACACCGCCACCTGCGCTATGCTTCACCCCGTTCAAATTTCTGTTCAGTACGGCTCCGGTATGAAAATCCAGAAACACTTTTTTGCCATCGAACACACCTTACTCAAGCAACCTTCGCCGCGCGCCGGGCGGTGCAGGCCACATGCGCCACACGCACTCTTGACGCCCGCCAGCTCGCGCCTGCGCCTAACACTAACAGCCCTCGTGGTATGCACCGCGTTGTCCGGCTGTGGCGTGTTTTGTGGCGGAGGCGGCGGTAGCGGGGGCGGCTTCGCGGGAGGATGCGCGGCGGGCATGCGGTTCTAGGCTTGCACCCCCGCTCTCCCGCGCGGAGAGCGCCTGCCCGCTGTGGTATCGCGTGAAAATCGCCCCTCTTGCCACGCTGACTTAATTAAGAACGTCTGAATTGCTTGCGGTAAATCACGAGCGACGCCGCAGATACCACGACACCACGAACACCGCGCCACGAATGCCACAGCGCATTGCTGGCGCAGCAACTGCGAACAGCGATCAAACGCCATCGCTCTGCCGGCCAAAGCCGGAAGCAACAGCCAGGATGGCGCAACATCAACCGCCCTTGTGCACAGATCCCGCGCCTGTCACCCAAAGCCAGATCCGGCGATTCATGTGAAAGACATGGCGCACGGATTTGGTACAGCTTATATCTCTGATAAAGCAGGCATTTTAAGCTCGCGTCAATTAATCCACATCACGGAACCAAAACGCATATATCGTTACTCAGCATGCGCCCCATTTAAAACCCCGGATTAATCATGACAAAATCCTATAACACCAGCATTTCAACTACCGCCAAGTATAATTTTAGACGGCCTGACAATCAGGTGACTAATAATCACCCACATTTCCACTCTAAAAATCCAGACCAAAATCAAGACAATGGCTACTGGAATTAGCCACATCCAGTTAACCAGCAATATAATTTCGGATTTTTTTCTCCGCAACACTCGCAGCCCGGCATTTATTTTTCAAATCCGGCTCCGGCACTTTATCCTCAATATCAGGACCCTCGCGCCAGCTTTCATTCAAACTGGTCTCACTCCCAGGTTTCGTCCCCTCCCCTAAAACAGCGGCACTTACAAACCGAAACGAAAATACTAAACAATCGCACCCACCCTTATCAACGTGGCAAGCAAAACAGCAACACCAACCCATATCAGACAGACAATAATTCAAACCAACTTTCCAAAATAAAAATAATTACAATTTTACAGCAACAGAACTAATATCCGAACTTAACCGCTATATAAAGCACGCAAATGAAAATTTGTTCGCGCCGAACCCTCTCCTTCTCAATATAAATCTCGAAGCAATATTAGAAATATCTGAGCCAGAAAAAAGACACTGAAGGTTATTTATTTGACTCTTACGAATTAATTTGCGACTTTATTCTCGAACATAAAAATACCCTGCCATCCACGTTACCGGCCAAACTGCTAGCCAGTATCCAGAATCATGAAAATTCAGACGTCCAGCTGAAAGCGCTGGAAACAGCTATTAAATTTCTCCGCGAGCAAAAATATCGCATCATCAGTCCGATAGAGGTAAATAATCTCACGCTTTTTGCCGGCAAAATTAAAATTGCTCGTGCCAATTTTCCTGAAATTGTTGCCAATTGTGACGCTATTTTTGAATATCTCACCACAAATGCAAAAACAGAAAAATGGACCAGGAAAACAATTTCTCAACATACTGCCAATGCACGTCTGATCGGCTCAGCTGATTTAATCAATGAGGCATTCAATTTTATGAACCGCATAATCAGCTCCCACAATACCAATGCCAACCCCAATTCCAGATTAACCAAGTGCATGAAATATATTGAACTCCTCCAATTTTCCGCTGAAATCAAGGGTGCCGATGTTGTTCGAGAAAAATTGGCCACCATCATTCCACGTGCATCACCCTTAACTTTAAACAAATCTTTAATGGCTATTGCGCATGCTACTGAATCCGAAGAATCAAAGATGCTAGTCAAGGCCTGCATCGGCACATTCGAATATCTACGGGAAAAAAATTGCTACTTCGAAAATTTTATAACGTATGTTTTTGCAGAAGACACCCAAAAACTCTCCAGCGCCTCAATTGATCGCCTGCTTTCAATCCTTGCCAAAGAGATTAATAATTTTCACAACCTAGATCATAAAATACTGCTTAATCTCAGTCAATCATTGAAATTCTGCACCATCACCCCTGGCCTCATTGATATTTTTGGTGTCATTTCGAAAAAAATATGCTCTCCATCTACCGTTACTCAAACAGAACTCCAAGAACCAGAAAATTCTCTCAAGAAAAATACCCAGCATATTGCCACTGATTTTTCCGAAAATTCATCTGAAATTAAATATTCACTTGATTATATTTTTAAATCAATCGAGTTAAATATAAATAGACTGGCAGCACAGACATAACAGGAATTCGACCCCGACGGAAAGATAAACGAGCGCATTGTCGAGGTGCTTGAAAAGCGATACAAAGATCGACACTACGCATACCTGGCCTCGCTCAACGGGGGGTGTTCGCAGGCACACAGCGCCTGCGAACACCCCCTGTCACCATCGAAAAACAGCGCAAGCCTGTACCCGGTTGATATCCATCAGCCAGTTTCGACACTTCAACTGCGCCTGGTTACCTGGTTTTAAGCCGCTTAAGAAGCTGTTGCGAAATGAGTTAAACCAAGGCTTGAGGTGGGTCCGGCAAATCAAGGCGCAGGCTAACGAGAGGAAAGCCTCGTGGAGATGAGCGTAGCGTTCATAGCGAATCTTCAGGCGTTGAAACGAGTGAAGCCAGACAATCCAACGCTCGACTAGCCAACGCGTTTTGCCGAGTCCGCTGCCATGGAGCGAGCCAATTTTTGCGAGCACGGGTGTGATGCCACGTTCGCGCAAGCGCTGCCGATGTGGCTCGGAACTGTAGCCCCGGTCGCTCTGAACGATTTGCGGCTTGTGCAGGGGGACGGCCACGTTTGCCCCGGATGTGTGGGATCGCATCGACGAGTGCATCGAGCTGCGTAATGTCGTGGCGCTTTGCGCCGGTCAGGATGACTGCGAGCGGGATGCCTTGGGCGTCGACGATGAGGTGGTGCTTGCTGCCGAACTTGCGCCGGTCCGTGGGATTCGGGCCGGTTTTTTCCCGCCAGCATGGCGCGAATTGATGAGCTGTCGATGATGGCACGCGTTAAGTCGATTTCGCCACGGCGGCATAGTTCGGCCGGCAGCGTTTCATGGATACGTTGCCAGACACCGGCCTTCTGCCATGCGACGAGCCGTCGCCAGCAGGTGGTGCCTGAGCCGCAACCCATTTCCTGCGGCAGCAGGTTCCACGCAATGCCCAAGCGCAGCACGAACACGATGCCCGTCAGCACGGCTCGGTCTGGCGTCGGTTTGCGGCCCGCGTACTAGCGATTGCGTGGGGCTCGCGCGGGCAGCAGCGGTTCGATGAGTGACCACAATTCGTCGTCTATCAGTTCTTTCGGCATCGCTTCCTGTCAGGCAAAACAAAACAGAAAGTTAACAGACCCAAAACATAATTTCGCAACAGCTTCTAAGGGAGTGCGATCACGCATTCCAATTTCGTCCAGCCTTCCATACTCGCTTCGCTGTGCATGTTGGTGATCCATGCCCCATCGGGGTACATCGGGGTACGAACAAAAACACAGCGAGTTGTCAACGGACAGTATCTTGTCCGCAGCCGGCGACCAGTCCAGTCCGTTCGCAAGCGTGACTTTCGCTAGTTAAACTATCTGAGGGGTAACGAGCATCCGGCCTCCTAGCCTACTGACTCGAATTCATTCCCCTTTTCACTGGTCGAAATGTTTTTTCGTCAAATCCGGCTATATACAGCTTGAAAGATGTTTCGATGTCGATCAAAAAGACTGGTCTGCAGCGCTTTGACCTGGATTGATCCACCATCAGTGAACACACACATGTTCGGCCATGCATCCTGCTTTACCTGCGGTATCAAACCACCGATTTCATCTGCCGACGTTTCAAGATCCTTAACCAGGCTGTTCATATCAGGTAGATTTTTACCTGCAACGAACGTCGCAAGTTGGTCTTCTTGTGCACAAACGGCATACCAACACCTGCGGACATATGCTTCGAATTGCGGCCGGTATAGAGCGAACGCAGACCTCCGAACGCCACGCTCGATTAGAACGTGACCGCCCCTGTGATGTTCGATGCAAAGATGATGCAACGAAACGGCCACACGGGCGCGAAGCGTCGTCTCAAACGCGACATCATCTATAAGAGTTACGCACGCGTTCATCCAGTCACCTGAACGCTTCAGGGCGTCGGTAAGAGTCTGCTCCTAGTCCGTAATGGTCATCGACCTTGCCGTTATCTAGTGCGCCAGCATTGCACCGAGATTGAGTTCATCGGCAACCTTCTTCAATCGCTTATCGCGCGTCCAGATGGTAATGCCGGGTTGTAGGCGCGCGGACGCCAGCAGTGACGTGTCGACGTATCCGATTCCGCGATTGAACAAGCCTTCGCGCTCGATCAGATAAAACGTCTCATCCGGTGTTGCAACAGGAGCGCGCGGCAGGTCGAGCAACGCGCCAAGCACGACATCACGGGAACGCAAACTACCGAGCGAAATCTCGCCTATCACATAGGGATGAGCCAGCACGCGCTCCTCGGCAAGCAGGGTAATCAACATAGGATCAGAAGCGTTGATGTGGTCGATCCAGACTGACGTATCAACGAGAATCATTCGGCGTTCTGCCGGCGACGCGGTGCGGCCTTGATGCCCGGTTGGCTACCGCCAAGATTTGCGAGTCGTTTCGCGGCTTCACGCTGGATCAGGGCCTTTAGCGCTTCGCGCACGAGCGCCGTTTTTTCCTTCACGCCCGTATAGGCTTGAGCCTTGGCGATCAAGTCGTCATCAAGCGCAATAGTCGTACGCATGGGAATCTCCATAAAATTAAGCACGAATCATAGCATCGCTTGATGCTTTCAATGGTGCGCTGGCATTCCCCCGAAAAGCAAGCGTCGTGGGAGGTAGAGTTTCCTGGTAACGGAAGGATAGGAAGTTCTGCATGAAGACCTCTCGATTTACAGACAGCCAAATCATCGCCATTTTGAAGCAGGCCAAAGCCGGCACACCAGTACCGGAGCTATGCCGAGAACACGGCATGAGCAGCGCGAGCTGCTACAAATGGCGAGCCAGGTACGGTGGCATGGACGCGGCGTTGATGACGCGCATGAAGGAGCTCGAAGCCGAGAACGCCAGGCTCAAGAAGATGTACGCCGAGGAGCGCCTAAAGGCCGATATCCTGAAGGAAGCCATCGAAAAAAGTGGTGAGGCCATCTCATCGACGCGAGATGGCCATGCGTGCAGTCAAGGAGTTTGGCGTATCGATCAAGACCGCTTGCGCGACGTTTGGCGTGAGTGAGACCTGTTATCGGTATCGAGCCCAGCATTCGGCGCAGAACGAGGTCATTGCTAACTGACTGGTCAAGCTCACCGACAGCCAGCGCAATTGGGGCTTCGGCCTGTGCTTTCTGTATCTGCGTAACGTCAAAGGCTTCGGCTGGAACCATAAGCGCGTGTATCGCAGATACCGGGGGTTGGAGCTGAACCTGCGCATCAAGCCACGCAAGCGGTTGATGCGCAAGCAGCCTGAGCCCTTGGCAGTCTCGTCAGCCTTGAACCAAAGCTAGTCGATGAATTTCCTGCACGATCAACGGGCTGATGGCCGTAGTTTCCGACTGTTCAACGTGATCGACGACTTCAATCGCGAAGGATTGTGCCTCGACGTGGACTTCTCGATGCCGTCGCCCCGGGTGATCCGCACCTTGGATCAGGTCATTGAGTGGCAGGGCTGTCCAACGGGGATTCGTTGCGACAACGGCCCCGAATACGTCAGCGACGCGCTCAGGGACTGGGCGCAAAAGCGAGGAATCAAGCTGTAGTTCATTCAGCCAGGAAAGTCTCAGCAGAACGCCTGCATCGAGCGATACAACAGAACGGTTCGATACGATTGGCTGGCGCACTATCTGTTCGAAACCATCGCAGAAGTCCAGGATTACGCCACGAAATGGTTGCGGTCTTACAATCATGAACGCCCAAACATGGTGCTCGGTGGCATAACCCCGGAACAGCGATCGGCCATAGCGGCTTAGCCTCTACCTCTAGCGACACTTAGAAATGGGGGATACCTAGCAGCGGTTCAATCAGTAACCACAATTCGTCGTCTATCAGTTCTTTCGGCATCGCTTCCTGTCAGGCAAAACAAAACAGAAAGTTAACAGACCCAAAACATAATTTCGCAACAGCTTCTAAAACCGCTTAATCCGCCACCAGCCCCGCACACGTCCCTCGTTTTCAGGTCGCAGCCGTCGCAGCAAACAACTTGTCGTAAGCCGCAAGCAAATTACTGTGCATCGCGCTGCCCTCGAAATCCGCACCGAGCGAGACCAGACCAAAGAATCGCTCCTTGCGCGCCACTAGCGCTTGCGCCTGACGCAGTGTTTCCGCGCCATACAGCAACGTCAGCGAATGCGTGAAATTGGCCGGCGTATCGAGCTTGAGCAGCGCTTCGACACACCGGTAAACCAGCCAGCGTCCCCGGTTCATCTGGCGGTAATGGTGAATCCAGTCACAGCCTTCGCGCGCGGTCTCCGCATCACCAAGCGCCAGCGCCAGCAAGGTCTTGAGCTCACCGATGCGCAGTTCTTTCCAGGCCGTCCCCAGCGGTACGGCAAGACCGAGAATTTCCCAGAGCGGCCGCTCATCGCCAAGATTCATCGTCTGCAGCTCATCAAGCAGCGCGCGGCACTCGTCATCGTCAAGCTCGTTCAAACGCACCAGTGCAGGACGGATGTCGTTACCCACGCTGTTGTTCTCCCATTGCAGGTCTTCCACCGGATAAATCTCCGACATGCCTGGTACGAGAATCCGGCAAGCATAGGCGCCGAGTTCTTCAAAATCGGCAACGTATACGTCTTTCTCTTCGTCAGCGAGGCAGGCACACAACCAGTCGTAATCTTCCTGTGTCGTCGCACTGAAATTCCAGTCGGCGAATTCATAGTCCGGTTTGTCGCTCAGGAAATTCCAGCTCACCACGCCGCTCGAATCGACAAAGTGAATCTCCAGATTCGACACAGCGGCAATCTCTTCCATGTCGAAACCGGGCTCCGGAAAGTCTTCCAGTGATTCGAGCGAGCGGCCTTGCAGCAATTCGGTCAGCGCGCGCTCCAGTGCGATTTCGAAACGCGGATGCGCGCCGAAGCTCGGGAACACCCCCTGATCCTTTGGATGCAGCAAGGTCACGTTCATCACCGGGTAGCGGCCACCCAGCGACGCGTCTTTGATCAGGATGCCGAAGCCCGCGTCGCGCAACGACTTCACACCAGCGGCAATGCTCGGGTAACGCGCAATCACTGCTTCCGGCACATCGGGAAGACACAGGCCCTCGCTGATGATGCGGTATTTGACCTGGCGCTCGAAGATCTCGGACAACGCCTGAGTGCGTGCTTCCAGTTTGGTATTGCCCGCCGACATGCCGTTACTGACATACAGGTTGCCAATGATGTTCACCGGGAACCATGTCGTCGCACCGTCTCGCAGACGGGTATAAGGCAGCGCGCAAATGCCGCGCTCCACGTTACCGGAGTTCAGATCGACCACCACCGAGCCGTCGATATCGCTGTCCGGGTTATAGAACGCGTGCAACTCAGGGTTCAGCAATTCCGCTGGCCATGCGCCGTCTTCGGTGGGAGCAAACCAGCGCTCCTGCGGGTAGTGAACGAAGGGACGGTTGGCCCGGGTTGCGCCAAGATAAAAATGCGTCCAGAAATAATGGCAGCCCAGGCGCTCGATGAATTCGCCAATTGCGCTGGCACGGGCCGCCAGTTCCGAGGCACCCTTGCCGTTGGTGAACAACATGGGACACGCCTTGTCGCGCATATGGCACGACCAGATGTTTTCGGCCGGATTGAGCCACGAGCTTTCTTCGAGGAAAAAGCCACGCGCCGCCAGCTTCTGCTGCATGGTGGCAATGGAAAATTCCAGAGATGCGTCCTTGCCGGAAATGAAGCTTTCGTTTTTGAAGCCTTCGGTTTGCATGAGGGAGTGCCTTGATTGATTGGGCTCAATGGCTGAAATAAATTCAGAAATCGTGACGCTCTCGCGTCCAGGGTCAGACATGAATGCAAAAAGCCCGCAGTGACGCGGGCGTCTGAATTGTGCTGCACGTCAGTTGCATGCAATTTGCGTTATTGCGAGAAATTAAATTATTCGCTTCAATGGTCAATTTTTATTGGCGAATTAAATATTTAATTTGCCAGTTCGCAATGTTTTTATTCAAACACTGCATGCCAATGCGATAAAAAAATTCTATTTAAAAAGCATTCAAGGATTGTTTGCGCGGTCATGGGCGGAGCTATGTTGAGGAGGATTCCTGGCACGCTTTCGTCCATGCCAGTGCATGGCCTTCATCGGCAACGTTGTTCGAACGGGCCATCTATCGGTCGGTACCACGAGCCATGAGGGGGATCGGCAACGGCCGGATTATACGTGCTGCATGCGCCGTGCCAACCCCGATGAGCCAACTACCGGTTGAGTTCAGCCAGCCGCAGACACGCCTCGGCAGGCCAAACCTTGAGCCCCCTCTGCGTCATTACTTCACATTCACGATCGGCGCTGGAAACCACTGACCTTGCTGGACCTCAGCCTTCGGCACATAGGTGCGGAAATTCAACGAAAAGCCCTTGCCATCCGGCGTAGGCAGCCAGTTGCTTTGAGGCGCATTTTTCGGCTTGACTGGTGCCAGCCAGATACTCGTGCTGCCATCCGGATTTGGCTTCAGATGCGACACGTTGTTCAGGTTGTAGCGATGCAGCGCATTGGGCACGACACGATAATCCGGCACGCTATACAACGTGACAGACCAGAACCCATTGACATGCGCATCCGGTTTTTCGCCCTTCGGGAAACGGATCTCGTAGGTCTTGCTGCCATCGAGGGGTTGATTGTCGCTATCGTTCAGGCCAACAAAATAAATCGCTTCGCTGATGACATTGGCCCACAACCCACCGTAGTTGACTATGTCGCGCGCCACATAGTCGTCACCAAATTTGCCTGCGACATACGTCACCGACCAGCCGCCCTTCTGCGTGCCAAAGCCCTTGGCGTGCTGCAGGAAACCTTGGGCAGCTTTCGTCTTGACGACATCCCCCACCCGCTTGCGGGCCGCGTCACTACTCTTCAGATAATTAGCGACGTTGAGTGCCATTGCCTGATACTCGGCAGCCTTCGGCATGGCATCGGGATAGGTGGCGAGGACTTCACTGACGTGATCGAAAATCTCAGCCCCAATAGGTGCAGCCGGAGTAAACGACGGTACCGGGAAAGGCGGCTCAATCTTTATGTCAGGTGCGGCATCCACCGTGAACTGATGCTGTAATTTCACCGCCGTTTTTGCTGAGTCTTTAAGTTCGACGCGCGCCAGAAGTTTGGCTTTAGCCGACGGCAATTCGATTTTGACCGCGTCAGACG
Organism: Paraburkholderia bonniea; assembly: GCF_009455625.1. Lineage (NCBI taxonomy): Bacteria > Pseudomonadati > Pseudomonadota > Betaproteobacteria > Burkholderiales > Burkholderiaceae > Paraburkholderia > Paraburkholderia bonniea. The sequence goes on from NZ_QPEQ01000001.1 coordinate 1,923,900, forward strand.
GCACCGGTGGATTAGTGCCTTTTATCACCAGCGCGAACTTGCCATATGGATGATCCGGATAAGTGCGCTCATTGATGTTGGTAATAACCTCACCCCACCCGTCAAGCAATTGCGCGGTGTAATAACGGCCGGTTATTTTTGGCACATTCAGGATGACCGCATGATCTGGGTCCACCGCGAGCCAGGCTTCCAGATAAGCCACATCCAGATTGGGATTCACAAACTGAGCTGAGCCGAGCGGATTGTATTTAATCTTGTTGTAGCCCGCTTTCTCGACATTGATGTCGTAATTTTCTTGCTGCAGCACCAGATAACGCCCATACAAATAATTCCATGCGGCCACGATCTGATCGTCGGAGGGAACGCTGGCATTGGCCGTTGTGGCTGCGTTCATGCTAGTTGCCGGACTAGTGCCCGACGAGCTGCAGGCCACTACACCCACACCAATCAAACTAGCGGCAATCAGGGAAAGCGTCCATCGGGTAGCATTGGCAGCGTCTCGCATTGAATTACTCCTTTTTAAATGGGTGGCGGCCATCTTACACTCAATCTCAAAATAGTGACAGGGCATCGCTATTCTATTTTTGATGCTTCGGCTTAGGTGTTTTTAAGGGAATTTTTTATTCTTTTAGGGGAGGATTTTTGGTTGATTTTTGGTGAATTAGTTTGATGTTTTGGTGGTGGATATTTTATTCATTTTAGTTAGATTTCTATGCGGCGTTATTTATTAAATGAAATGTGACAGGGATAAAACACGGGGGATGCTGCTCTCGCCGTGTTATCGGGCTGTGCGGCCGCTGTTGCATGATCCGGTGGGCTGACGCATCAGGTTCGGCCCGACGTGATCCATGTCAGTGTTACTCAACGCTCTGAGCTCCTGATTTGCACGGTAGAACCCTGGTTGGATGTGTCTGTTGTTTGTTGTCGGCTGTCGGATCTAGCTTGGTCGCTATCGGATGCCTCGGCAGCAGGTAGACGCCGCGAGCGGCGATGGCATGCGCCTCCACAGCAACTGGTGGATCTATCGGCGTACGGTCTTTGAGTTACACCCTTTTTCTGGGAGGCTTTTTATTTCTTTTTAAATCAATGGGTTAAGGAAGAGGGAATAATTTGGAGAATGCTTGCCTGCAGATGGGGTTTTTGAGGAGAATCAAGGCCTTGTGGTTTGAATTGGCTAGTTTGCTGCCGCGTAGGCAGCTTAGAAACAAGAGTGACTTTATCGAGAGTCACATTTTTTGTTTGCTGCCGCGTAGGCAGCTTAGAAAGTCCCGTTCGATCAAGATCGTTGACGAAGTGTGTTTGCTGCCGCGTAGGCAGCTTAGAAAACTCTCGGCACCACGCCGCGACGGGCCAGCGCGTTTGCTGCCGCGTAGGCAGCTTAGAAATACCTGATACGGCGCGACGCGCCTCAAAAATTGTTTGCTGCCGCGTAGGCAGCTTAGAAAAAAATGTCATTGTAGTTTTGCACAGCGACATCGTTTGCTGCCGCGTAGGCAGCTTAGAAAACTGCAGAACGGGCACGGCTGAAGCGTCAAGTGTTTGCTGCCGCGTAGGCAGCTTAGAAAAGTCGCCATTAGGCCGCGTCATAGTCAGGCTCGTTTGCTGCCGCGTAGGCAGCTTAGAAATTGGGCAAAAATTATCAGCGAGGTCGCCACAAGTTTGCTGCCGCGTAGGCAGCTTAGAAAGGAACGCGCTCGCGCACGGGAACAATCGCCGGGTTTACTGCCGCGTAGGCAGCTTAGAAAAAATGTTCAGGTGACGGCATGACCGCCCTCAAGTTTGCTGCCGCGTAGGCAGCTTAGAAATCGACGCGGACGGGCACGCGCAAGGCCGGCATGTTTGCTGCCGCGTAGGCAGCTTAGAAACGCGAAACAAAATAGTTAAACCTGCGCAGCAAGTTTGCTGCCGCGTAGGCAGCTTAGAAAGCCGAGAAACTGCATGTCGGGCAAACTCCCGAGTTTGCTGCCGCGTAGGCAGCTTAGAAATTGATATGAGTGAACACGCGCGCGATGTGGTGGTTTGCTGCCGCGTAGGCAGCTTAGAAATCGCCTTCCCGATCCGGGTCAGTGGCAAAGTAGTTCGCTGCCGCGTAGGCAGCTTAGAAAATGTTCGGGCGGCTATGGGTCATTCGTCTTGTATTTTCTGCCGCCCCAACAGCTTAAAAATACGAAAAAACCACGCTCACTCCCCCGGCAGCATCTACAAGCCCCCCATACCAACCCCCAACCCCGCGAGCCCCATTACCTACACCAGCACACACAACTCAAGGCGCTGGAACAGGTGTGATTTTGCGGATGAGATGATTCGCCTGGTCCGCCACATAAAGATTGCCATCAGCATCAATAGCCAGACCTATCGGGTTAGCAAACCTCGCTTGACCACCTACGCCATCGGTCCAGCCATGGATGTCTGCGGCCCCGGCCAGCGTCGTCACCTCCCCTGCCGCAGTAATCTTTCGAATCAAGCTGTTGCCGGTTTCCGCCACGTACAAACTACCGCTAGCGTCGAAGGCTATCGCGCCTGGATTATCGAAAGACGCCGCGGTGCCACGAGCATTGAGAGCGCCTCGCTTACCCGATCCGGCGAATGTCGAAATCTCACCGGCTGGTGTGATCTTGCGAATCTTGTTGGCCAGTTCTGAAACATACACATTGCCGCTCGCATCCAACGCCAGAAAGACCGGCCTGCTCAAAGTAGCCACCGCACGATTGCCATCCAGCGAGCCGGACTCACCGGCCCTTCCCGCCAGCGTCGTGACAACGCCCTGTGGACTAATCCGGCGAATCAGATAGTTTCTAGAGTCTGCCACATAGACATTTCCATGGGCATCCAGAGCAAGGCCCATCGGGCTGTAAAACATCGCTTCCGTACCGATGCCATCCTGCGAGCCAAAATCTCCCGCCTTTCCAGCCAGCGTGGTAACGGCCCCTTGTGGTGTGATCTTGCGGATCACGTGAGCGTCCAGATCACTCACGTAAACATTGCCGCTGGCGTCGACTGCTATGCCAACCGGATAGTTGAACGTCGCCATCCGGCCATCAGTTGCATCCTGTGAACCTATCACCCCAAATTGTCCTGCCAGCGTTGTGGTGACGCCTGCTGGCGTGATCTTGCGGATGACGTGGTTGAACTGGTCCGTTACGTAGAGGTTTCCGTTAGCATCGCTTGCGACCCCGGTGGGCCAGTAAAAAGAGGCCTCGGAGCCTGTACCGTCTGCCATTCCATTCATGCCTGGTTGCCCCGACAACGTTGAAACTTGGGCCAGTGCCGCTTTACAGCTCACGCTCACACCGCTTACTTCAGCCGATGCCTTGTTGTCTGGCTGGGTCACGGTGCAGAACTGCCACGCGGGCTGCTTGCTCACCGTGACCGTATAGGTTGGGCCAGGCACGGGCGTAGCAAAGCTGAAGCTCCCATTGGCGCGCACGCTCAGGTCATCCGTGCCGTTATTGCGTAATTCCACGCGGGCACCTTCGGCCAGTCCACTCAGCGTGCCGCTCACTTTGAAAGACTGGGTGCCGTCGGCTACCAAAGATGTCAAAGCGGGCGTGAGCTGTGCGGATTGCGGCACAGCAAGTGATGCAGGAAGTAATGCAGGTGACGGTGCGGACGGTGAAGGCGGTGCAGATTGCGCCACAGGAAGTGATGCCGGCGACGGCGAGGATAAAGAGGGAGGGCTCAGTGGCTGAGCACCATCGCCAACAGAGACGCCACCACCGCACGCAGCCAGCATAAAAAGCAACATTGCAGCCGCCAGACGGCGAATGAACAACGGGATATTCGCCTGCAAACCATAGCTCACAGCAAAATAATTTAATGACATGGGAAATTTCCAATAATGGTTAGAGAGAGTATTTCCAGCGAGGCCAAACAACGGGAAAGCGGATAAATAGATTGAATTGATTATCGCCACGCGCCGTGAACGGCAGCCAAATCATGTGAATGGCTAACCATGCAAACGCCTTGCACTATGATTTTTCTGACCAATGGTATTCGCGGAGTATTCTCGGCGATTTTCAAGCCCAGCGCAGATCATCTACATTTTCTGGCTAATTTAATTTAGCGGGCACACCCGTAACGCAGCATGGCAAAATGCCATGCTGTCCAGATTCGCAAAATAAAAATTTAACCGGAGGTCCAGCATCAACTGATGCATGGCCTACTCCGTTTGACGACTCCGTTGATGACTTCGGCTAGTCATTTGCCGTAATGCATCGGTCTAGTTACCCCGCCCCAGAAAAAGCGCACCGCGGCACAACATCACCGCCTATAAAGGTTCAAGCCCAGCCTGCCGCAGCATTCTTCACGTCAGGATGGAACTGCTGGATTTAGTTTGTTACATAGCCCATGGTGATCAAACTGAGCTTTTTATGAACCCGGGAAACCTCATTTTTCAAATACAACAATCAGACATCAACCAGGCATAATTAAAACTACCGCGCTATGTAAAAACCCACCATGCCCCGTAATGATAAGGCCATAAAAAAATGGGGCTGCGCAAACCACGGCGCATCATACCTCATTTCAAAAAATGGCCTGCTGCAGATTTAATAACTAAAAATTGGGCTATTTTATGAAAAAAACTGGTACTACTGAATACTGCCCGGCAAAAACTGGCTTTAACTCAATTAAATATCAAGTAGTGAAATAACGATTTACACCCAGCCGGGAATAAGCAGCGTCTGAAATTCTTTACCACCCATTCTTAATTCCGAAACTTTTTAAGGTACTACTTATGAATCGTTTACTCGTTTTAAGTTGTACAGCTGCAGTCTTGATGAGCGCCTGTAGCAAACCGGCAGATAGCCCGAACGTTGCGGCAGCAGACGCGCCACTTATCGTCAAGATTGGCCAGGCGGGCCAGCTCACCGGGCCACAGGCGCATTTGGGCAAAGATAATGAATACGGCGTTGAGCTTGCGATCGAGACTCTGAATGCTGAGCAGCGCAAGATAGGCGGCCGGCGCGTTCAGTTCGAAATGGTGGCGGAAGATGATGCGGCCAGCCCGCAACAGGCGACCGTCGTGGCGCAGCATCTGGTTGATGAGCACGTTGCCGGTGTCATTGGCCACTGGAATTCGGGGACGACCATTCCTGCGTCGGCCATCTATGCCAGAGCGGGAATCCCGCAGATTTCGCCGTCCGCCACCAATCCGGCGTACACCAAGCAGGGCTTTAAAACGGCATTCCGTGACATCGCAAACGACACGGTCCAGAGCCAGGCGCTCGGACGCTTCGCTATGGCATTGCCGGGTGTCAAACGCATTGCGCTGATCGATGATCGCAGCGCGGCAAGCCAGGGCCAGGTGGATGAGTTCGAGCGTGCGGTCAAAACGCTGGGAGCGGACATCGTGGCGCATGAATATACGACCGATCATGCGGTCGATTTTCGTAGCATCTTGACGGGCATCAAGAACCTTCACCCGGATCTTGTTTTCTATGGGGGCATGGACGCGCAAGCTGGGCTCATGCTCAAGCAGATGCATGCGCTGGGTATCAAGGTGCCATTGCTGGGTGCCGATGGTATGCAAACGCCGCAGTTGATCGCGCTGGCAGGTGCCGAGGCGGCCGAGGGCACCTATGCCTCCAGTCCCGGCGCGCAAAAGAAAACGCTGCCAGGTTACGCCACTTTTGACAGACGTTTTCGTGAGCGCTTTAACACCGCTGTCCAGCTCTATGCGCCCAATAGCTACGACGCGACGATGGTGCTGGCTAATGCCATGCAGGCGGCGGGTTCAGCACAGCCGGCCGATTATTTGCCTGAGCTGGCAAAAACTGACTATGCCGGCATTACAGGACGTATCCGCTTTGATTCTGCCGGTGATATGCGCGGCAGTGCCATCACCGTGTATCAGGTCCAGCGCGGGGCCTGGCATCCAGTCAAAACGTTCCAGGGCAATGATGCTCAAACCGGCTGACACCAGGTGAGGTAGCCAGCGCGGCGGATAGCGTGCCCGCCGCGCTGTGCTTGTGCGGTGCCGATGCGCCCCGCACTAAAAAAATGCCGATGAACCGGAACAAACTGAAGTTTTCTGTTACTCAAATAATCTGAAAAACAACTGCCGTTCTGAATGGCAAACCGTCAGGCCTCGAATTTCTGTCACGCCAGAAAATTTTTAATCAAACAACAGGATATTTCAATGAAAATCTCAAATAATTTTTCTCTAATCCCTATTAGCTATGGGACCATTCCTGCAAGCAAAAATTACAATCCCATCTCAGACAATTCAGAAACTATTTCTGTAAACAACGAGAACAGAAAAACCTGGCAAGTCAGCGTCAAACAAAATGAAAAGCGCGCTGCCAATATTTCTGGATCACTAAAACTCATTTTAGGGGTCTGTTTAATCGCAAAAATATGTCTCACCAGCCCTCCCGACGGTGACTCTGGAATTGAAATGACGGGCCGCGTGGCAAATTACGCTATTAATCTGGTAATGGTTTGGGCAGCACTACACTGCGGCTTCAGTGGAGTCAAACACCTGCGTGAAGCCGCAAAAATAAATCCATATAACGAAGAAAATCAGCCTCTGGTTCACGAAAAAGAAAAAAATCAGCCCCCAGTTTAAAACAGCACGCTCAGAAGCAAAGCAGAGATTATTGGCCTATTTTTAAGCGATCTGGGAAAAATGGCCCGGCCACTTGGCGTTAGTGATACTGGTGGCACTGGCTATTCAGATAAATAAGAAAAATAAAAAAATAACGAGCTGGAAGCAAAATATTCGACATTTTCGCACTCCAGTGGGATGGGCGACAGCAGCGCCAATTGCTCTCGCCCATCTTCAGATTTTTTTGTGAAGCGTGAAATAGCGGTTATTCGATTTTATTAATCTGATATCCCAGGGCCCATCTCTATGTCTTCGTCCCGGATAAGCACTCCACGAAGTTTTTCAACGGCCGGCTAGTCAGCCTGCGAAAGCTGAAAAACATTTCCTTCGGGATCCTCTCCGTCGCACAGCAGCTGGGCGAAACCTTCATAGCGTTTCACGTCGCGCATTCGCACCCCGGCGCGCACGAGTTTCTCGCGTAATTCCGTCAGGCCCGAGTCCAGCGAAAAAACGATTTTTGCGTTCGAAGTGCTGGTGTGCACTGGCCGTTCGCGCCAGGGCTCGCCCACTCGGTGCAGGGCAAGCTCAATCGCACCGGCCTTCAGCACGGCCCATTCGTTTTCGCTTTCTTCGCTGAGCGGAAACCCGAAATGGGTTTGATAGAAGGACTTCAGCAACGCAACATCGCGGACATACAGCAGCAACCGGGACATAACAACTGGCATGGAAAGCTCCGAATCAGGTGGGACGGGTAACGCTCCCGGATTGTCAGGGTTATCGGCGATTTTGCTGGCGTGCACGATGGCCAGCGCACCTCGGGCCACAGGCCGCAAGCCGCAAGCCGCTGCCCGGTCAGCGAGCGCGGCCGGCTTTCTCAACGCCCTACCCCTAGCAGGCTGTTGAAAAACGTTCCAGAAGGGGGAGCGCTGAAAATATCGATCTATCAAAACGCCCTATATGCCGTTCGCGCAACCCGGGTAAGGAATGCAGCACCCCCAAATGTGAGTTGCAGACGCCCGTCAAAACAGTTTTTCAACAGCCTGCTAGAACTTCCACAGCAAGCTGCCCTGGATCGCGTTGTCCCGATACCCGCTGCCGTACTGGCCGGCGTAGCTGAACCCGAGCGTCGCGGACTTGCCCATGCTGATATCCACGCCGAGTTCCAGCACCGCGCTGTCGCGTGCGAGCGGCACGCCGGCGATGCTAAAGGTAGTCGGGCTGCCGGTAAAGGCCATTCGTGCGGCCGGCGAGATAGCGCCAAACGCATGACGCCAGCCCACCATCGCGCGTGGCATCAGCGAGGTCCGGCTGTTCAACTCAAAGCGCGTTGCTGCGCGCACGCCAAGCGTCGAGTACGCCAGGTTCTGCGTATCGTCATCGCCAGTCAGCGCGGCGGCACCGCCATCTTCGGCAAAGCCGTTGGTGTGCAGCGCCACATAAGCCATTCCGGCGAATGGCTCAATGGCGACTGGCCCCAGCGCTGTCGCATAACCGGCTTCGCCAAACACCTGGGCGGTGCCTGCGCCGTAATTCGCCGAGGGGCTGCCGGAGAAGCCGCCGACATTCACGCTGCGGTTCACCTCCACCCGGTTCCATGAATACGCGGTGCCCATGCGCAACGCCACGGCATCGAGCTGCGCGCCGCCATACAGCGCGACGTGATAGCTGTCGATGGTGCTGGAGGCGTTGTTTTCGCTGGTATCGAAGGCGCTGCTGCTGACGCCGCTCGCCACCCCGATGCGCCAGGTTTCGTTGAGCGCGGTATCTGCGCCGACGATAAAGCCGGTGCTGCTGCGCTCCACGCTGGCGGCGTTGCCATCGCTGCCCAGCCGTCCTTGCGAGCCATAGGTTTGGCCCCAGACGCTGGTGACGCGTTGCGCGGTGCTGTTGCAGGCGGCGCTGGCGGCGCTGGCGGCCAGATCAGAAGCCAGCGCGCTCTTGCAGGCCGCCGCGCTCGCATTGAGTGCTGCCATCGGGCTGCTGGCGGAGGGGCTGGCTTGTCTCAGCCGATCCGTCACGGCATCGCGCAGATAGCGGCTGTCGTCGAGCATCACGCTTTTCGCGCTGGCGTGGATTTCGCCCGACAAGCTGTCAAACGCGTGCCGCGCGCTAGCCGCGTCGAGTGACAGCAGCGCGGTGTAGATCGGGTTATTGGTCGGCAGCCCAGCCAGCGAACCGGCAACGGCTCGCTGGTTGCGCGTCACGGCAATGTCCTGAAACATCGTGCCGTTCAACGCCAGCGTCAGGTACACGTTATTCGCGTCATAGCCGAGGCTCGGGGCGAGAAACGCGAGGTTCGAAGTGGTGCCGTCGAAGGTGCCGCTCAGGCCATGGGCGGCGCTCAGGATCGTATAGGTGCTGCTCGGTCCGTAGTTGCCGTTAGCAGCTAGCACCTGCACCGTGCCGCCGCTCAGGCTGGCCACGCCCGAGGCGTTAATCAGGTTGGCTGATGCGTTGGTTGATGCGTTGGCCGCCGTGTTGGCCGCCGTGTTGGCCGATGCATTCGTCTCCGGAGTCAGTGCTGGATTCACCATCACGTGCGCCACTGGCTGGTTCACGTGGAGCGCGCTGGCTTGCACCTGGTACACCGAACCCGGCGCGAAGCTGACGTTACCGGCCACCTTCAGTTGGATCGCCGGTGCGCCTAGCGCTGCGGTCCCACCGGCATTCACCGTGAGCCCGCCCACCGTGCCATTGCCGCCAAGCGTGCCGCCGCTATTCACCGTCACCGCTGAGTTCGCCGCTGCGCCGTCGATCACCAGCGTGCCTGCATTCACCGCGGTCGCGCCGGAGTACGAATTCACACCGCCGAAGATGGCCGTGCCGCGGCCTTCTTTCGTCACGCCAGCGTGGCCGCTGATTGCGCCGTCGAAACGCTGGTCGCTGGCGTCGCCAAAGCTCAGCGGGTTCGCGCCGAGCGCGAGTGAGCTGCCCGTGGCCCCCGCCAAAGAACGCACGCGGCTCAGATGGCCCGCCGAGACATCCAGCTTCGCGTCCTGGGCCAGATGCACTGCGCCGAGGGCAGCGAGGCTCGCGCCGTTACCCAGCACCAGCGTGCCTGCGGCTACGCCGAGGTCACCAGTAAAGGTGTTCGCACCGTTGAGCGTTTGCGTGCCGCTGCCTTGCTTCACGATGCCGCCGCTGCCGCTGATGCTGCCGTCGTACTGCTGGCTTGAGCTGTCGCCAAACGCCAGCGTGTTCGCACCCAGCGCAACCGATGTGTCCGCTACGCCGCTAAGCCGCGCAATGGTCTGGCTGCTTTGGCTGGCGGACAGGTCGAACGCGGTTGAGGCCTGCGCCAGGTTCACTGCGCTCTGTGCCGCCAGACGTCCATTCGCGCCCAGCGCCAGCGTGCCGCCGTTGATGGTCGCTACGCCGGAATAGGTGTTCGTGCCGTTGAGTGTTTGCGTGCCGCTGCCTTGCTTCACGATGCCGCCGCTGCCATCCATCGAGCCGCTAAAGCGCTGGCTGCTGCTGTCGCCAAATGTCAGCGTGTTGTGCCCGAGCACGACCTGGCTGCCCGCTTCGCCAGCGAAAGCACCCAGCGTGCTGTTGCCGCCCGCCGAAATATCGAAGCCCGTGCCGGCCGCGGCGAGCTTCAGCGCGCTGCCCGCCGCAAGGCTGCCGCCGCCCGCCAGCGCGAGTGTGCCTGCGCTGATGGTGGTGCCGCCGGTGTAGGTGTTCGCGCCGCTTAGCGCCTGCGTGCCCGCGCCTTGTTTCACCACGCCGCCGCTGCCGCTGATGCTGCCCGCGAACTGCTGGTTCGCGTTGTCGCCCAGCGCCAGCGTGTGCGCGCCGAGTTCCAGCTGAGTGCCGCCCGCGCCGCTTAATCCGCCGATGCTCTGGTTGCGGCCACTGTGCGCTATGTCGAACTTCGCGCCGGTCTGCTCAAGGTTCAGCGCGCCGGTGGCGGCAAGGCTTGCGTCAGCGCCTAGCGCCAGCGTGCCGTTACGCACCCTGGTGCCGCCGGTATAGGTGTTCGCGCCATTCAAGGTCTGAACCCCCGCGCCCTGTTTCAGGATGCCGCCGCTGCCGCTAATCACGCCATCGAAGTGCTGTGCCGTGGCGTCGCCAAAGCTCAGCGTGTTGCCGCCCAGCGCCACCTTGCTGTCCTTGACGCCCGTGAGCGCACCGATGGTTTGCGTGCTGTTGCCCGCGGCAAGATCAAACGTTGCGCTAGCGCTGGCGAGGTTCACCGCGCCGATGTCAGCGAGACTGCCGCCCGCGCCTAACGCCAGCGTGCCGTCGTTGATCACGGTGCCGCCGCTATAGGTGTTCTTGCCGGTTAGCGTCTGCTTGCCGCTGCCGTCCTTGACCAGCGCGCCGGTGCCCTCGATCACGCCAGCAAACGCCTGGTTGGCACCATCGTTCAGCGTCAGGGTATTCGTGCCCAATGCCACCTTGCTGCTCGCTGATCCCGCCAGCGAGCCGATGATCTGGCTCATTGCCCCGGCGATATCGAAGCGGGTGTTGGCACCGGCAAGATTCACCGCGCCGTTCTCTGCGAGCTTGCCGTTGCCGCTCAGGGCGAGCTTGCCTTCATTGACGATCGTGCCGCCGGTAAAGGTATTGGCGTCGGTCAGCGTGGCCGTGCCTGTGCCTTGCTTGACGATGCCGCCGTTGCCCTGAATCACGCCATCGAAATTTTGTGCTGTGGCGTCGCCAAAGCTCAGCGTGTTGCGGCCCAGCTCCACCTTGCTGCCCGTGACGCCGCTTAATGCGCCGATGCTGATGCCCTGGTTCGCTGTGCTAGCTGAAATATCGAAGGTGGTCTGGTTAGCCACGAGAATCACCGCGCCGCCGCCAGTCAGGGTGCCATCCGCGCCCAGCGCGAGTGTGCCGCCCTTGACCGTGGTACTGCCGGTATAAGAATTCGCGCCATTCAGGGTTTGCGTGTCAGCGCCTTCCTTGACGATGCTGCCTGTGCCAGCCATGCCGCCGTTGAAGGTCTGGTCTCCGGTGCCGCCCAGGGTCAGCTCGTTGCTGCCCAGCGCAATCGTGCTGCCCGCTTCGCCAACTAGCGAACCAATGGTTTGCAGGCCGCCCGCCGTCAGATCGAGTGTCGCGTTCGCACCAACCACCACCGTACTGCTGGCCGATAAACGCCCACCAGTGCCCACCACCAGCGTGCCCTCGTGAATCAGCGTGTCGCCGGTAAAGGTGCTGACGCCGGTGAAGGTTTCTTGACCCGTGCCTTTTTTGATGATGCCGCCGCTACCTTCGATCGAACCGGCAAACAGGTGATTGCCCGCATCGCCAAAGGTCAGCGTATTGCCGCCCAGCACCACCTTGCTGCCCGCAACGCCCTCCAGGCCGCCGATGGTCTGGTCAGCGCCCGCGCCTTGATGGCCGATATTGAACGCCGCGCTGCCACTCGTCAGGTTCACCGTGCCTTCCGCGGCGAGACTGCCCGTCGCGCTCAGCGTCAGCGTGCCGTCTTTGATGGTGGTGCCGCCGGTATAGGTGTTCGCGCCGCTTAGCGTTTGCTCGCCCGCCCCCTGTTTGACGATGCCGCCGTCACCGCTGATCTTGCCGCCGAAACTCTGGTCACTCGAATCCCCCAGCGTCAGCGTATTCGCGCCGAGCGTGACCTCACCGCCCGCGCCGCCCTTTAGCACGCCGATGATCTGATCGCCGCTGCTCGCGCCGATGTCGAATGTTGCGCCCGGACCCACGACGTTCACCGTGCTGCCTGTCGCCAGGCTGCCGCCACCGCCGAGCGACAGCGTGCCCTGGCTGATCGTGGTTTCGCCGGTGTAGGTGTTCGCGCCACTCAGCGTCTGCGTGCCCGCGCCTTGCTTGTCGATGCCCGCGCTGCCGCTGATCTCGCCGCCAAAGTCATGCGTGGCTCCAGCAGTGGTGTCGCCTAAGGTCAGCGTGTTGCTGCCCAGCTCGACCTTGCTGCCACCCACGCCTTCCAGAGCGCCAATGGCGCGGCCACCACCGCTGTTCGTAATGCTGAAGACCGCGCCGGTCGCGGCGAGGTTCACCGTGTTATTCGTGGCCAGCGTGCCGGTTGCGCCCAGCTCCAGCGTGCCGTTGTTGATGGTGGTGGTGCCGGTATAAGTGTTCGCGCCGTTCAGAGTCTGCGTGCTAGCGCCTTGCTTGACGATGCCGCCCGTGCCGCTGATCACGCCCGCAAAGCTCCGGTCAATACCGTTGCCGAAGCTCAGCGTATTAGCGCCCAGCGCGACCTTGCCCGTCCCATACAACGCACCGATGGTCTGGCTGCTGCCACCCGCGATGCTAAAAGTCGCATCGGCCGCCGCCACATTCACCGTGCCAGTGTCGGCTAGTGAACCACTGCCGCTCAGCGCCAGCGTGCCCCCGGAAATGGTGGTCTCACCGGTATAGCTATGTTTGCCGCTGAAAGTTTCGCTGCCCGTACCGACCTTGTTCACGCCGCCCCGGCCAGCGATATTGCCGTCATAGATCTGATCGGTCGCGTCACCGAGCGTCAGCGTCTCCGCGCTGAGCACGATCGTGCTGCCCGTTTCGCCAGTCAGTGCGCCGACGCTCTGTGTTCCAGTGGCGGCCGAGAGATCCAGCGTCGCGCCGTTGCCAACCCAGACCGTGCCCGTTTGCGATAAACGTCCCGTCGCGCTCAGCGCGAGTGTGCCCTGCTTGACCCGGGTGTCACCGCTGTAGGAGCTCACGCCGCCAAAGGTCTGCGTGTAGTTACCCTCCTTGGTGACGCCGCCCGTGCCACTAATCACGCCGTTGAATACCTGGTCGGTCAGGGTTTTCAGCGTCAGCGTGTTGCCGCCCAGTACCACCAGGCCAGTCGGAGCGGAGCCACTCAGACCTCCGATGCGCTGAGCGCCATCGCTCGCGGAGATATCGAATATGGCAGGAGCCGCAGTGAAGCTCACTACCGATCTCTCGTCAAGACTACCGCTTGCGGCTAACGCCAGCCGGCCGCCAGCGAGGCTGGTTTTACCCGTGTAGGTATTGGCACCTGTCAGCGTTTGTGTCGCCGTGCCCCATTTGGTTATGCCGCCGCTGCCACTAATCACACCATCGAATACCGCACTGGACGCGCCCCCCAACGCCAGCGTGTTCGAGCCCAGCACGACCTCACTGTTGCTTACGCCGCTCAGCGCGGTAATCGACTGGCCTGCGGCACTAGCCGACATATCGAGCTTCGTGTTCTGGCCAGCGAGATTCAGCGTGCTGCCACTTGAAAGGCGCCCCGCTGCTGCCAGCGCAAGCGTGCCGTCATTGACGCTCAAGCTCCCGTTGTAGCTGTTCGCACCAGTGAGCGTTAGCGTGCCCGTCCCTGCCTTGACCAGATTCCCCGCACCGGTGATTAAACCCGCGAAGGTGTGATCGCTGCTGTCCTTGAGCGTGAGTGTTCCCGCAACCATCTGTACGGAACTGCTTGCCGAGCCAGTTAGCGAGCTGAAGGTCTGGTCCACGCTTGAGCCGAGAATCAGAGACGTATCGTTGCCAGCGAGGTTCACCGCGCTACCCGAAGCCAGTGAGCCGCTTCCCCCCAGCACGAGCGCGCCCTGATTGATGGTGGTGCCGCCGGTGTAGGTATTCGCGCTATTCAGGATTTGCTGGCCAGCGCCCTGTTTGACAATGCTGCCCGTGCCGTTAATCACACCTGAAACGCTACCGTTTGACTCCGAGCCAAACAGCAGCGTATTCGCGCCCAGCTCGATCTGGCTGCCCTCGGCACTGTTCAGGATGCCGATTGTTTTAGGCGTGTGACTGGCGGAGATGTCGAATACGGCCTGGCCGGTGGCCAGAAAAACGCTGCCCGTGGCAGCGAGACTCCCGCTTTCACCCAGCGCCAGCGTGCCTGCATTGACGGTGGTGCCGCCGGTATAGGTGTTCGCGCCGTTAAGGGTTTGCGTGCCCGCGCCTTGCTTGATGATGCCGCCACTGCCAGTAATAGCGCCGCTAAAGGTTTGCGACAGCGCATTGCCTAGTGCAAGCGTATTGCTGCCTAGCGCCACGGTGCTGCCGCTCACGCCCGCCAGTGCGCCGATGACTGGCGGTGTACCCAAAACTGCCGAGATATCGAACCTGGCTTGAGCGCTGATGTTGATGCTGCGTGCGGATGCAAGATTGCCGCTCCCCCCAGCGCAAGCGTGCCCTCAGTGATCTGCGCGTCGCCGGTAAAAGTACTCGTGCCATACAACGTGTCACTGCCCAAGCCTTTTTTGACGATACCGCCCGTGCCTGAAATCACTCCCCCGATGTTGTGATTGTTGCCATCGCCGAAGCTCAGCGTGTTGCCGCCCAGCACGATCTTGCTGCCCGTGCCAGCGCTTAATCCGCCGATGGTCTGGTCTGCACCAGCGCCATGGTTGTCGATGTCAAACACCGCGCTGGCGCTAATCAGATTCACCGTGCTTTCTGCGGCGAGGCTGCCCGTCGCGCTCAGCGTCAGCGTGCCACCGTTGATGGTGGTGCTGCCGGTATAGGTGTTCCTGCCATTCAGGATTTGCTCGCCCAAGCCGCGCTTGGTAATGCCGCCGTCACCGCTGATCTTGCCGTCGAAACTCTGGTCACTCGAATCCCCCAGCGTCAGCGTATTCGCGCCTAATGTGACCTCACCGCCCGCGCCGCCCTTTAGCATGCCGATGATCTGATCGCCGCTGCTCGCGCCGATGTCGAATGTTGCGCCCGGACCCACGACGTTCACCGTGCTGCCTGTCGCCAGGCTGCCGCCACCGCCGAGCGACAGCGTGCCCTGGCTGATCGTGGTTTCGCCGGTGTAGGTGTTCGCGCCACTCAGCGTCTGCGTGCCCGCGCCTTGCTTAACGATGCCCGCGCTGCCGCTAATCTCGCCGCCAAAGTCATGCGCGCTTCCAGTGGTGGTGTCGCCCAGTGTCAGCGTGTTGCTGCCCAGCAGCACCTTGCTGCCGCCCGCGCCTTCCAGAGCGCCAATGGCGCGGCCACCACCGCTGTTCGTAATGCTGAAGACCGCGCCGGTCGCGGCGAGGTTCACCGTGTTATTCGTGGCCAGCGTGCCGGTTGCGCCCAGCTCCAGCGTGCCGTTGTTGATGGTGGTCGTGCCGGTATAAGTGTTCGCGCCGTTCAGAGTCTGCGTGCCAGCGCCCTGCTTGACGATGCCGCCCGTGCTACCCGTGCCGCTCGTACCGCCAATCACGCCCGCGTAGGCCGAGTTGCTCGCATCGCCAAAACTCAGTGTGTTTGCCCCCAGCAGCACCTCGCTGCCCGTCACGCCACTCAGCTTGCCGATAGTCGGATTGCCGCCATTGCTGAAATCCAGCGAGGCACCGCTGCCCGCGAGATCCACTGCACCTGTCGTGGCCAGTTTCCCGTTGCCGCTCAGCGCCAGCGTGCCTACGTTAATGGTGGTGGCACCGGTGTAGTTGCTCGCGCCAGTCAGGGTCAGGATGCCCGCGCCTTGCTTGACAATGCCGCCCGTGCCGCTGATCGCGCCAGAAAATGACCGGGACGTGTTATTGCCACCCAGTTTTAATTGGGCAGCGCCCAGCATGACCTGGCCGTTACCGGTTAGCGAACCGATGGTCTGGTTGCCGCCAGCGCCAATATTGAATACCGCACCCGATCCGACTACGACATTGCCGCTTGCGCTCAGCGCACCACCACTGCCCAGCGCCAGCGTGCCCGCATTGATGGTGGTGTCGCCGGTATAGGTATTGAGCCCCGTCAGCATGACAGTCGAAAGGCCATTCTTGATGAGGCTGCCATTGCCGCTAATGACGCCACTCAGCGTCAACGCATTTGCCCCGCCTAGCCGAAGGGCCCCCCCCGAGCTGACGGCAAAGGCGTTGTTCAGTGTCACTGGCGCGCCGCTTTCTAACTGGCCTGCGGTGCTGCTCACATTCACTGCACCCGTGCCGAAAGCGGCGTTTGACCCCGCCACAATTTTTCCGCTAGTCCATGCGGTGCCGCCTGAATAAGTGTTGGCACCATTCAGCGTGAGCGTGGCGCTACCTGTTTTTGTCAGGCTGTAGCCGGTGCCTGAAATGACGCCACTCAATGCCATATCGGCCGTTCCGCCCAGCCCGAGGTTAGCCGTGAGTGCGATTGGGTTAGCCAGCATCACGCTGGTGTTGCTATCCAGCGTGGCATTGCCCGTCACCTGAAGTGCGCCGCCGCTCCCTAATGCGGTATTACTGCCCGCCACCAGCGTCCCTGCAGCCAGGGTGACACCGCCCGAAAACAGATTGTTGCCGCTCAGCGTCAACGTCCCATCCTGCGTATTAGCCAGGCCTCCCGCGCCACTAATGGTGCCGCTCAGCGTCAACGCGTTACTTCCGGCGCGCGCCAGAAAAACGGAGGGGGAACTCAGGTTGATGCTATTGACTATCTCCGTGCCAGCAGTACCGCCCAGCGAAGAAGAATTCGTCACCGTGATTGCGCCGCTACCCACCCCCCCAGAAAGACCCAGCATCAGCGTGCCGCCGGAAAGCGTCGTGCCGCCGGAATAGAGACTGTTGCCGTTCAGTATGAGTGTGCCGTCGCCATCTTTTGTCAGCCCCCCAGCCCCACTAATGGTGCCGGTCAACTCCAGCGTGTCGGTTGTGGCCCCAGGCACGCTCGTTGTCAGATTGGCATTCAGGTAAAACGTGTTGTTCAGCGACAGGCCTGTGGTGAAGGCCCCTAGGGAAGAATCGTTGTTTACCCAAACCTCGCCGACCCCAAGCGCGGTATTGCTACCCACCGAAAGGGTTGAATTATTCAGATACGTCCGGCCTGAATAGTTATTGTTCCCCGTGAGGATCACTTGCGTGCTGCCTATCGTGAGATCGCCCGAGCCGGAAACCACGCCAGACAACGTCACCGGGTACTGTCCCTGCACGATCAGACCGCCACCGCCCAGCGCGACATTGCCGCTCACGTTGGCCCCTGTCGGATCGCCCGCTTCAAGCGTGCCGCCATTTGCATTAATCGCGCCAGGCACGCCGCCGGCACCACCCGCCAACACCAGCACGCCATCATTCAGCGCGGTATCGGTGAACGGCGTCGTGCCGCTCAACGTCCAGGTGCCCCTGTAGACCAGCAGATGGCTGAAATTCTTGTAGATATCGGTCGATACCTGGCCCGTACCCACGGTTGGCGACGGATCCGCATTTTGCAGCTCCAGCGTGTTATTGCCCCCAGCGCCACCGTCCACCACGCCCGGCGCGGCGAAGCTCAGATTGACACCCGCTAGCCCGCTGAGTGCCTTGGTGCTCGTGCTACCGCCAGCACTGATGGTTGAACCCGTTACCGCGGTAAAAGTGTTGGCACCGCCGGCCCCCAGCGACACGCTGCCGTTAATCGTTCCTGCATTGAAAAACGTATTGCCCGAGGCCGAGCCTTCGAATGCCACCCGGCCGGTAATCACCCCGGGTCCCTGGTTGGCCATATGGACCTCGCCGCCCCCCTGGACGGCAACGACAGGTGCCTCGGAAGCCAGCCGTGCGGCCTCGCCGGCGACAGTCCTGGTATTCAAGGTGCCCCAATTAAAGATGGTGGTCGAGCCATTTGCCGCGTTGCCGGCATTCAGCGCCAGGCCGGTCAGCGTGCTCAACGTGCCGCCCCCAGCGCTATAACTCGCGCCGTTACTGCCCGTGATCGTTCTACCAGGGTTGTTGTTGATTAAGTGCGCACCCGCCATGCCAGGCGTGCCGATCACGACGGCAGTCGTGAGGGCATTTGGGCTGCCTGAACTGCCTACGGTAATCGTTCCATGGTTCTGCAGCGCAATATCGCGTCCCGACAGGTTCAACGCCGTTGTGCCGTTTCCAGCTGAAGGGCCGATGGTGCCAGAGCTGCTCACCGTCAATCTGTTCGCGTTGCTGCTAAAAGTGTTTACCGAGCCACTGCATGCAACGCTTATACCGTCCACGGGAGCGCTGGGCGTGCACGCTGCCCACGCCACTGGCGTGCCACCGGCGTAAAAAATCACCGTGACCAGCGCCAGCCCAAGCGGCTGGGCAAAACCAGCTCGCGCCGCCAGCTCAATGCCCTTGCTGCCGTTGCCACCTGCCTGCGCGCCACGCGCACCCATCACACCGTTGCGGCCACGCCTGAGCGCACGCTGCACGGAATGCCCCCGGCCACGGCCCTTCGCCAGCTCCGAAGCCACCACAAATGCGTGATGCACGCCGCTCCACACCACCCGATAGACCTTGCTCATTGCTCCTCCCGCCCATCCATTTTGTTTTGTTTTGTTTTGTTCAATACGCTGGCAGCGTTTGATTCCAGACGCGCGCGACCGTCATTCCGGTATGCGGACCCCGTCCGCCAGCCGATACGTTTTTGCTGTGGTGCGACACGCGCGCAGGCCTGCGCGCCGAGGCCGCGCCTGGGCGCAGCCTTCGGCACGCAGGCCCCAGGCGAGATGAAAAAGAAAAAGACAGAGGCAAAGGCGAAGGCAGCAGAAGCTGCCCCGCCCGCGCACGGGGCAGCCCATGCGCGCGGCAACCAGACGCGGGGTAAAGCTCGCTGGCGTGATGTGCTTGATGTGCGCTTGATGTGCTTCGATTTAATCGACGCGGCTGAACGGAACACCAACGCGGCTTACGCCGCGTCGCGCCGACGCAAACCGGTTGATGCTGGCGAACCACGAAAGTATTCGTGTCCACGATGCTTCGCTCCCCGACCGGCATGTTGTTCATGCTCACTCATGCTGTGATTCGCTCAAAGGTCGTTGAGCAGTCTGGATAGCAACGGTTGCTGTATCCAGCGGTCGATATGCCGCCTGAATAGCCTTTCAGTAACGTTGCACCAGAATTCGTTCCGTTTTTAATCAGTTATTTATTTAGCGGGTGACTGACGCAGCCAGGCCGCTGCGTCATAACAGGCGCGGCGGCTAGCCTGGAGGGAGGGGCAAGAAGAAAGAAAAAAACAGACGCTGGGCGCAGGCAAAGGCGCGGAGAGTCAGGCTGAGGGTTTGGTCTTTTTATGTCGTCGCGTGCCGTTTAAAACCGGATGACCTGCCACCCCGTTCACCTCACTCCTGAAACACCATCACATCTGCTCGCCGGTTGATGGCCCGGCCATGCGGTGTGTCGTTGCCTGCGATCGGTTCGGTATCGCTATGGCCCACCGCTTCCACGCGCTCGGGCGGCACGCCCGCAGCAAGCAAGATGCGCCTGACCTGCTCTGCGCGTTCGTCGGAAATCACCTGGTTGGAACCTGGCGGAGCGTTGGCCGTGGTCAGGCTATCGGTATGGCCTGTTACCCGGACTTTTGCCTGCACCCTGGCAATCTCCCGCCCAACCCTGGCAAGCAGGCCTCCGGCTGGTTCGTTAACCGTGACGAGGCCCGCCGGAAACATGTCCTTGATGCGCACCGTGAGCACCGTGCGCGCGACGTTTTCTTCCAGGCTTACCGTGCCCGCCTCAATCTCGCGTTGCAGCAGATGGTTGAGCTTTCTGGCCAGCACATCGACCGGTTGCGCCGCCTGTACCGCAGGAGGGGTGTAGCTCAAGCGTTCGTGGATGAATGCGCCAAGCAGGCCTGACAGCAGCGACAGCATCAGGCCAAGGGCAATCCAGATGGCTATCTTGCGCGCGGGTTTGACTGCGGCCTCACGCGTGCCCCATACATCGACCACCTGCCAGCGCGGCGGCAATGCTTCAAGCGTTGTCGTGGTGGTGCGGACAAGGGGATGAGCTGACGCATCCGGTACATCCGGCGTGTCCGGATCATCTTGCGTGTCCGGCAAATTCCGCGCATCCCGCCGATGGTCTGGCGGAACGGGCAGCTCGGTGGTTGACGTCATGGCCCTTCCTTCAGGAAATACGCATATGCAGACATATGCAGATACGCAGTGCGACCCACCTAGCCTCGAAGCCGCAAGCGGGCCCATCAACAGCCCTTCTACGCGGCAAGAACAGGCTTAAGCGCTGGCTACGCCTGAGGAAGCATTCATGACCTGTGCTTAACGCCAACCCAGGGCAAATAATTCTGTGCGGGATCTCACTGCCCAATGTTTAAAACTGCTAAACGGGAGTGCGTGACAATCTAACCGAAATTAGCAAAAGCACCTCAGGCAAATAAATTAAATTTCCCTATCAAATTCACTTCACACAGAAAATTAATGTCTTGCAGCGGGTATTTTTTATGCTTCTTCAGATCAGCAATGGCAAACCCGATTTATTTCGAGATAATAAAATCCAATGCTGCTGCCAGATTAAAACCGCATCGCCACGCCCCAGCCAAGCCCTGCCACACAACGCTCTGACTGAAATTCAAAGTGCTTGAATCAATCACCCCGCCAGCTTCATCGCGCACCGCCAAACTTTCATTTCAAACTCCCTTCCCAGCCCACCAGACTCGCCAGATACACACACCGGTTTCATTACAGACATAACCACACAGCGTGATTCACAGAAAAAATATTTGACTAAAAAATCAAGCTTAGGCACTACAACCGCCGATAAAAAAACACCCAGCGGAATGCTCATCCGCTGGGTGCATCATTACCACCACAAATCGCTAGCGCTGAATCTACACGCGTGACCCGGCCACATGAAGCAGGCGCTTCACGCGTTCAATGCCCTGGCTGAGGTCTACCGTCTGCTGCAGCAAATGCGTGCTGCCTGGCGTTTTGCTATGCGTGCCTTCGTGCTATCTCGTCTTGCTGCGCTCAGCGCACCAGGAACCCCGCGCCGACCGGATCATTGCGCTCAATGGTCCAGCGCGCCGTGCCGAGAATGCTCGCCGTGCCCTTCACCGAAGTGCGCACCGCATGCGTGCCGTTCAGGTCCACATTGCCCAGCAGACAGCCTTCGAAGGTGCCGCTGCCCAGCAGCCCTTCCGACAAAATCGGCTGATTCAGCTTGAGCTTGCCGCGCGCTTCGAACATCGCCAGCATCGCGCTGGTGCCCGTGCCGCCAGGCGAGCGATCCAGTTGCCCCGCGCTGAACACGTGCACGTTCTTGTAGAACGCCCCTTCAATCGTCGGCGAATGCCAGAACGTAATGAAGTTCAGATTGTTGATGTGAGCTTCGGTCGGATGCTGGATGCGCAATTGCTCCTTGATCTGGTCGCGCACCAGCAGGCCAAGACGTGACAGCTCGCTGCCGTTATCCGGCGAAATCCGCAACGCGCAACCCGAGAGATCGACGATGCCGAAGTAGTTGCCACCCCATGCCAGATCGGCTTTCAGGTCGCCATAACCCGGCAGGTGCACCGGAATATCCTGGGCCGCAACGTAGGCCGGCACGTTTTCGAAACGCGTCCACAACACCTTGTCACCTTCAGACGCCACATCGGCCACCACCAGACCCGCCGTGGTTTCAAAACGAATCCGCGTCATGCCGTTGGCCCCGCGCTGCACCAGCCCCAGCGCCACCATCGTCATCGCCACCGCAATCGTGCCGTGACCGCACATATGCGAGTACTCCGTGCCGTCGATATAAATCAGGCCCGCGTCAAATTCCTTGCTGGAAGGCGGCGTCAGAAACACGCCGAACATGTCCTTGTGGCCACGCGGTTCGCGCATCAGCGACTGGCGCAACCAGTCGTAATTGGCCTCAAGAAAGGCACGCTTTTCCAGAATCGTCGAACCCGCCGGATACGGAATGCCGCTGTGAACGATACAAAGGGGCTCCCCTTCGGTGTGGGTATAGATAACGTCGAACGTGTCCTGCTGGCGCATGATGGCAACTCCTCGTTGAAAATTAAAAGTGGGTTATTTCCGGTCGGACAACATATCGAGGCCAACCGTCAAATCGAGAATCGTGATCGCCACAACCGCTACCAGGATGGTCGCGCCCGATACTGCGGCGATCGTCGGATCAATCGTGTACTGCACGTAGTTAAAGAGCTTCACGGGAATCGTATTGAGGCTCGCGGTGGTGTTGAAAATCGACAGCTCAACGTTGATCCATGACGAGATGAAAGCGAAGATCGATCCCGTCACGATGCCTGGACGGATGCGCGGCAGCACCACCAGAAAAAACGTCGTCCATGGGTTGGCACCGAGATCCGCCGAGGCTTCTTCGAGCGCCCGCTGTTCCGGCGTCATCATCGACAGCGCAGAGCGCAGCACGAACGGCGCGACGATCACCGCATGTCCGATCAGCAGCGAAGTAAAGCTGCGGGTCAAGCCGAAGTACCCGCCGAACTGCAGCAGTGCTGCACCCAGCACGATGTGCGGCAACACCAGCGGGGCCATCAGCAGCGCACTCAGCGCACGTTTGCCAGGAAACGGATAGCGCGCCAGTGCCAGCGCAGCAGGTATCGTCAGCGCCAGCGCGGCAGCCGTGGCGGCCAGCGCCAGCAAGGTACTGGTGGTAAAGGCCGAGACATAGCTCGGGTCGGCCAGCATCACGTGATACCAGTGCAGAGTCCAGCCGCGCGGCGGGAAAGCCAGAAACTCGGTCGCCGTCAGCGAGCTGCCAACGATCACCACCAGCGGCAGCACTACGTACCCCAGCACCAACCATGACACCAGACGAATCGACAGGCGCGCGATCATCGGCTCCCTCCGCGAATTTCTCCGACGCGGCCTGCTAATGCCACCATCGCCAGCGTGAAAACCAGCAGCACGATGCTCAGTGCGCCGCCATAGTTGAAATCAAAGGTCGCGCTGTACTGCTGGAAGATCAGCATCGACAGCACGGTGACGCGGCCACCGGAAAGCAGCGCGGGGGTGACGTAGGCGCTCACGGCCAGCGTGAACACCATGATCGAACCCGCCACCACTCCTGGCAGCGTCAGCGGCAGCGTGACGTGACGGAAGGTTTGCGCGGGGCTCGCGCCCAGGTCGGCCGAGGCTTGCTCCACCGCCGGATCGACTTGCGCCAGCGCATTGCCCACCGCCAGCACCACGAACGGCAGCAGCACGTACACCATCCCGATCAGAATCCCAAGCTCAGTGCCGAGAAAGCGCATGGGCTTGTCAATCGCGCCGCTAGCCAGCAGGGTCTGGTTCACGAGGCCATTGCGGCCCAGCAGAATCATCCAGCCGAACGAGCGCACGATATTGCTGGTCAGCATCGGCACCACTAGCAAGATCACGCAGACGCGCCGCCAGGTCCGCCAGCGCACCACCCGCACCAGGTACCACGCCAGCGGATAGCCCAGCACCAGGCACACCAGCGTGCTCAGACAGGCGAGACGAAAGGTGACGATGATTACGTCCCAGTGATATTGGTCGGCCAGCACATGGAGGTAATTCGCCAGCGTCAGCCCCGCACCATTCGCACTGCTCAAACTAGCCAGCAGCACCACTGCGAGCGGCGCGACAAAGAACGCGGCGAAAAACGCCAGCGGTGCCGCAAGCATCATCAGCGGGGTCAGCGTGGCGGGCTTCATGCCGTCTCTCCGAGCAAATGCAGCGCCGCAGGCGCAAAGCCGAGCCGCACCGCGCTGCCTTTGCGCACCTCCGCGCCAGGCAGGCCCATCACTCGCGCCACCAGCCGCTGGCCACCCGCATCGACATGCAGCATCGTGTGGCTGCCCACGCTCACCACCTCTGCCAGCGTCGCACTAAAACTGCACAGCCCACGCTCGTCCAGCGCGCTGCCGTGGCCATGGCTATCCAGCAGTTGCAATTGCTCAGGGCGCAGCACGGCAATCCCTTGCGCGGGCACGTCAACCCGTGGCAGCGGCAACACCGCTGGCAACAGCCCCGGCAGCGCCAGCGCGAAGCCGCCCGCCACAGTCCGGAACGGCAGCAAGTTGGCTTCACCGATGAATTCGGTGACAAAGCGTGTCGCTGGCGCGCGGTAAATTTCCGTCCCCGCGCCGACCTGCTCGATACGTCCCGCGTTCATCACGACGATGCGGTCCGCCATCGTCATCGCCTCTTCCTGGTCGTGCGTCACAAACACAAACGCAATGCCCAGCTTTTCCTGCAGATGCTTGAGCTCCAGTTGCATGCGCCGCCGCAGCTTCATATCGAGCGCCGACAACGGCTCGTCGAGCAGCAGCAGCTTGGGCCGGTTGACGATGGCCCGCGCCAGCGCCACGCGCTGCTGCTGGCCACCGGACATCTCACGCGGATAACGCGCCCCCAGTGCTTCGAGCCCGACCATTTCCAGCGCGCCCTGGGCCCGCGCCGCCGCCTCGCGGCGCGACACACCCTGACGCCGCGGGCCGTAAGCCACGTTCTCCAGCACGCTCATATGCGCAAACAATGCGTAGTTCTGGAACACCGTATTCAGCGGACGCCGGTACGGCGGCAAGTGCGTCACATCCTCGCCATCAATCACGATGCGGCCACGATCCGGCGTCATAAACCCAGCGATCGCGCGCAACAAAGTGGTCTTGCCACATCCGCTCGGCCCCAGCAGCGCGATGAACTCGCCCTGGCGGATGTCGAGACTGATCTGGTCGAGCGCCGTGTACGCGCCAAAACGCTTGCACACGGCATCGAGAGTCAATAGAGCAGGCATCGCAGCGATCCGGTTCAACGCTTGTTGGCCACTTGGCGGTTCCACGCGGCGGTGATTTCCGCGCGGCGGGCATTAATCGCGCTCCAGTCAAACAGCTTCAAGCTGTTGACCGAACCCGACGCGCCCCACGGCAGCTTGCGCGACACCTCAGCAGGCAGCGTTACCCCAGCGACCGCAGGCCCGAGATACAGCTTGGTCGCCAGACAAGTCGCGGCAGCGGGCGTGAGGGCGGAATTGATGAATTGCTCGGCGGCGGCCTTGTTGCGTGAACCCTTCACCAGATGCAGCCGGGCATCGGTAGCCCAAGCCCCTTCCTTCGGCACCACGAAGCCCAGCGGCACCCCCTTGTCGATCAAATCCCAGGCACCCACGTTGAAATGCGCGCCAATCACCGCTTCGCCGCTCTGGAATGCATTGGAGGCCGCACCCGAGCTATCGAAGAACAAGGCGGTATCGAGCGCGGCCAGCTTGGCGTAGACCGGCTCAAGGCTGGCCGGATTGACGCCCCAGACCTGGGCGAGGAACACCACGAACGGCACCCCGGCGGAATTCGCGGGCGATGGCACGGTCACGGCTCCAGCGTAGGCTGGGTTCCACAAGTCTTTCCAGCTGGTCGGTACCGTCTTCACCGCCTTGGTGCTGTAGGTCAAACCCAGCGAGTAGTACCCCGAGCTCACCGCATAGGTGGTCGCGCCATTGCGGTACACCGCTTGCGGCAGCATGTTTTTCAGGTTGGGAAGCGCCGCCGCATCGAGGTTATCGACCACCCCTGCCTGATAAGCCAGTTCGCTGATGCCGCCATCCATCCACGCGACATCGACGCTCGGCGCATTTTTCTGCTGTTGCAGCTTAGCCAGCGTGGTGGTCGACGTGCCCAGTTCAGGCGTAACGGCGATCCCGGTCGCCTTGGTGAACGGCTCAGCGACACAGCTGCGAAATGCATCGCCCCAGTTGCCGCCATACATGGCGACCGTCAACCGTGGCGTTTGCGCCTGCACCCCGAGCGCTGCGAGCGTGCCAGCCAGCGCGAGAGTGGCCTTGATCGTGTTGCGATTTCTGAGCTTCATGTCGTCCCCCTGATAAGTTGGCCAAGTCCTGACCACCCCTGCATCTTGCGCGTCGTCCGGCTGGACGAGCTTGCAAGCCGGGGTCAAAAAATTGAATAATTGCGTCATGCAACCAACGCCCCCTACCCCCGCCAAAACCCTTATTCCATCAAGCCCAGAGACTATCTCGAAATCGGGTAAACCCGCTCTGTCTGTCGGTTTTATTCTGTTGCACCAGTTCACCCTGGCCGCCTTCGCCGGGCTGCTGGACGTGCTGCGGCTGGCAGCGGACCACGGCGGCCGCAGCCGGCAGATTCACACTCGCTGGCGGGTATTGAGCATGGATGGTTTGCCGCGCACCTCAAGCGCTGGTGCCATCGTGACGGTTGATGGCGGCTTGCCTGATGATCCAGCGCAGTTCGATTACATCGCTGTGTGTGGCGGCAACGACTACCCCAACACCTATCTGCCACCGCAACTGCGTGACTGGCTGCGCGACGCGAGCGCGCGTCACGTGCGGATGCTAGGCATTTGCACCGGCACCTTCGCGCTGGCGCAAGCCGACTTGATCGGCAGCCGCGCGGTGTGCGTGCACTGGAACGTGCTGGATGCGTTTCGCACGCGCTATCCGCAGGCCCGCGCGGTGGTGGATCACCTGTTCGTCGATGAAGGGGATGTGATTACCTGCGCTGGCTCGACTGCGGCGATTGATCTGGGGCTGTACCTGGTTGCGCGGCACTGCGGCCGGGCAGAAGCACAACAGGTGGTACGGCACATGATGCTGCAAGGCATCCGCCCGGCGAAGCTGCCGCAGGCGCATTTTTACGCCGACCTGATGCATATCAAGGACATCCGGGTGCGCCAGGCAGCGCATTTCATCGAGCAGCGCATCGACAACCCGCCCACGCTGGATGCGATTGCACGCTATGTCGGCGTTGGGCGGCGTCAGCTTGAGCGGGCTTTTCACGAAGCGCTAGGGCTCTCGCCAATGGCGTTTCTGCGCTCGTTACGGCTGGAATATGGTTGCTGGCTGCTGTTGAATAACCCGCCTGGCGTGACGCAGATTACGCAGATCGCACTGGACTGCGGCTTTGCGGATGGCGCGCATTTTTCGCGGGATTTCCGCGCGAAGTATGGCGTGTCGCCACGTGAATTTCAGCGCCAGGGCGGCGCGCGCGTGGCGCTTGAGGTGGATGCCATGGAGGGGGATGGCGTGCGCCCTTAGCCTGAATTGAAACCGCCAGACACTCGGCCTTGAGCAACGCCTGGCGGCTGATCTTTCTCGCCATGGCTGTTTTGGCTGTTTTGGCTGTTTTGGCTGCCATGGGCCGCTAACGCCCTTAGCCCGGCTTTAAGCGCCTGACCGGCACCCAAACCACGGTGTTTTTTCTGAAAAAGGCCTAAGCCGAGTGGGTCCCTGGCTTTATCGCTGATCGCTGATCGCTGACGCATGCGAAACAGTATCGCCATTGCTGGATTACTGGCAGGTACGACAGGTGCTGCAGATAGATCCCATCGCAAACGCCAGCCCCAACGCTACGAGCCCCACCCTAACCGAGCGGCCTCATCAACCAGGCCCAGCGTTGCGCCACGCAGCAAAACACGTAGCGCAACGCCTTTCCGCCTACAACCTATTCGCGCGCAGGCTGCGGCGCAGGCGGCTTACTGACATCCAGCACCGCTGCCGCACCCGTTTGCCGGCGAACTTTGGCGACGGTTGCTGCATCCACCGGTGCCGCGTGATTGCCCCAGTTGCTACGGATGAAGCTCAGCACATCGGCCACTTGCTGGTCCGTCAGACGCCAGGCGAAATCCGGCATGGCTAACGGTGCCGGTGCCAGCGCGGCCGACGGCATTCTCGAACCTGTCAGCACAAGATGAATCAGCGAAGTCGGATCGGACGAACTGATCACAGGATTGCCGGTGAGCGCCGGGAACGTGCGCGGTGCGCCAGTGCCGTCAGAGCGATGGCAGGCATTGCAGTTGTCCAGATAGACCCGTGCGCCCCGCGCGCTCAAATCACCTTGACGCAACGCATAGGTGGCAGCATCCGGAGCCGCTGGCGGGCTGGGCGGCTGGGCTGCCGCAGGAGCAGCACGAACCGCGCCCGGCAGGCTCTTCAGATACTCCGCCATCGCCTCCAGATCGGCATCGCTCAAATACTGCGTGCTGTCACCGACGACTTCGGTCATCGCGCCAAACGCAGCGGAATGCGCAGTGCGGCCGGTTTTCAGAAACGCAGCGATATCCGCTTTAGACCACCCCGCCAGCCCGCTGCGAATATCCCCAGCGAGCGTCGGCGCATTCCAGCCGCCTAGCGTTGCACCACCGAGATACGGGCCACCGCCCCGTTCGCTAAAAGCTTTTTCCTGACCCGTCACGCCGTGCGGCGTATGACACGCGCCGCAGTGCCCGAGGCCTTCGATCAGATACGCGCCACGATTCCATTCCGCGCTTTTGGACGGGTTGTACCTGTAGCTGCCCTTGCCTTTGAGAAAGAGCAGGTTCCAGCCGATCATCAGCGGGCGGATATTGAACGGAAACTTCAGCCCATTCGGCTGGTTCGCCTGCTGCACCGCTGACACGCCGCGCGTGAAATACGCGTACAGCGCCTGCATGTCGTCATGCGAAAGAATCCGGTACGACGGATAAGGCATCGCGGGATACAGGTTGCCCGAGTGCTTCGACACGCCATCACGCACTGCGCGGTCGAAATCCTCGAAGGTGTAATCGCCAATGCCGGTGGTTTTGTCTGGCGTGATGTTGGACGAATAGATCGTGCCGAACGGAGTATCAATCGGCAGCCCGCCGGCGAACGGGCGGCCGCCAGCCGCTGTGTGGCACGCAATGCAGTCGCCCGCGCGCGCCAGATACGCACCGCGATGCACCTGCGGATCTTTCTGCGTGTGGGGTAACGGTGCCTGGACAGGTGCCGCTGCGGTGGTGGTTGCAACGGCGGTGGCTGGCCGGGCGGCTGCGGTTGAGGTGGTTGATACCGCTGATGCATTCGATACCGCCGATGGAATAACCGTAGCAGCCGCCGTAGCCGCGCCAAACGTAGCAGCAAGCAGCCACGCCACAGCCGTGAGCCCAGCGCGAAGCCCTGGGCGAGCGATAAATCGTGAGGAAGTTTTCATAGTCAGCGCCCAGGTCAGGTAGTCATCAGCACGCCGGGGTTTTTCAGGTACTGCGTGCGGATCGCATGAGCGGCCCAGTACGCCAGCGCCCCCACGGTGCCAGTCGGGTTGTACGAGAAGTTCTGCGGGAAAGCGCTCGCGCCAAGCACGAAAACATTCGGTACATCCCAGCTTTGCAGGTACTTGTTGACCACACTCGAATCAGGCCGGCTGCCCATGATCGCGCCGCCGGTGGTGTGCGTGCTCTGGTAAGGACGCACGTCGTAATGGTCGCCAAACTGCATGGTGTGGATCGACATCTGTTTGGGTTTCATCGCGCGGCCAACGAGCGCGGCCTGGTTAGTGGTGTACTGCGTCATGCGGATATCGTTGTCTTTCCAGTCGAAGGTCATGCGCAGCAGCGGCAGGCCGTGCGCGTCGCGGTAGGTCGGATCGAGGTCGAGGAAGTTGTCGCGGTAAGACATCACCGAGCCCTCGGTGCCAATTCTCATCGAGTGCAAGTAGTGCTCTTTCATCGCGTTTTTCCAGCCAGTGCCCCACGTTGGCGTGCCAGGTGGCAGCACCGCTTGCTGGATCGGGCGGCCCCCGTGACGTTGACCGAGGTGTACGCCCCGCCAATGAAGTTCAGCGGACCGTGATCGAAGTTGTCGCCGTTGAATTCATCGAGCGCCTGGCCGCCCGCGCCTGAGCCGATGAACGGGTTGAGGTGCACGTCCTGATCGAAGAACAGCGAAACACCGCCATTCATCTGGTATGCGTAGTTTTTCCCCACCGTGCCCCGGCCGGTTTTCGGATCGTAGGGCTGGCCGATCTTCGACAGCAGCAGCAAGCGCACGTTATGGAACTGGTAAGCCGACAGCACGACCAGCTCCGCAGGCTGTTCGACTTCGCGCCCCTGCGCATCAATGTAGGTCACGCCCGTGGCTTTTTTCCCAGTCGAATCGAGGTTCACGCGTGTCACATAGGCTTGTGTACGCAGCTCGAAATTCGGCTTTTTCATCAAGGCCGGAATGATGGTGGTTTGCGGTGCCGCCTTGGCGTACATGTAGCAGCCAAAACGCTCACAAAAGCCGCAGAAATTGCACGGGCCAAGCTGCATCCCGTAAGGATTGGTATAGGCCGCCGAGGCATTCGAGGCCGGCACCGCAAACGGCTTGTAGCCCAGCGAGCGCGCCGCATCAGCAAACATCGCCGCAGGCAGGTTATCGGTGAGCGGTGCCAGCGGATAGTCACGCGCGCGCGGGCTTTCGAATGGATTGCCACCGGCGATGATCTTGCCTTGCAGATTGCCCGCCTTGCCCGACACCCCGCAGACATACTCGAACTTGTCGTAGAACGGTTCGAGCTCGTCATAAGTGACACCCCAGTCCTGGATGGTCATATCCGGCGGAATGAATTTTTTGCCGTAGCGCGCTTCGTAGTGACTGCGAATCGTTAAATCAGTGGCAGTCGCACGCCAGTGCATGCCGTTCCAGTGCACTCCGGCACCGCCCACGCCATTACCAGGCACAAACGAGCCGATCTGACGGTATGGCAGCGCATCGCCCTGCGGCGTGTGGCGCACGGTGACGGTTTCGCCTGCGAGGTTTTGCATCAGCTTGTAGCGCACCGCATACGAGAGTTCGTCAGCGATCTTCGGATAGGCGAAATCCGGGTAGGTGTCACGAGCCGGACCCCGCTCAAGCGCGACGACATTCAGACCGGCTTCGGCGAGTTCCATCGCCATGATCGCGCCGGTCCAGCCGAAGCCGACGAGCACCGCATCAACGGGTTTTTTTCTGATGGCTGACATTTACTGCTCCTTGCCCAGAATGCTGACTGGGCTATACGGGTAAGGTTGGTTTTTGCCGACGAACTCAAGAAAGTCAGCACGGGCCCCAGGAAAGCCGATCATCTTCCAGCTCTCCGCGTCTTTATTGCCGCCATGCATCGGGTCAGCCAGATAGCCTTCGATGGTGTTTTCACGCAGAAAATCGAAGAAGGTTTTGCCATCGACGTCATCGAACTTCAGCTTGCTGTCATCAAGCTGCTGCAACACCGTGTCCTGGACAGCCGCTGGCAGTGCGGCAAATGGCTGGCCATGCTGGGCAACGCAGTAGCGATTGGTGGCGGCGATGCCCAGGCGGTAGACCTCACGCGGCGTGAGCCGCGACTGATAGCCGAACAACGGACTGGCTTCGCGGTACGGGCCTTGCATATACCAGCGCGCGGCATGGCCAAATTCGCCTTCCATCTGGGTGTCGATAAACGTTGGCACGTTGAGTTCGAGCGCACCAGGGCCGTTGTGATCGGCCGGTACCAGCCGCGCCACGGCAGCACGCACAAAGCGCCATTCGTCATCGCTGAAATAGCGTGGCGAGTGGACCGTGTCGGGCACTTCAGGCGCACCCGAGGGTGTGCGTGACGGCGCAGCCGCAGCGGCAGACCCGGAAGCGGCAGGCCGTGAGTCACAAGCGCTCAGCCCAGTGGCCAGCGGCAACAGCGCCGCCGAGCGCGTGATAAACCAGCGCCGGGCGCTGGACGCCGCAGCCGGGGTTTGCGCTGCAGCGGGCGTCGCGGATACGTCAGACAAGCCGGAGGAATCAGATACAGCAGGAGGGACGGATGATTTTTTCATGGGGATGCATTTGCAAGTTATCCGGAAAACACGCACGAAGCGGTTCAGCGTGAGCCCAAACTGGCACGCCGCGAAAACGGGAGATTCATCGTGTGATCCGAAAGTAAAGCGGGCCGTGCTTGAAAAACGCTGACCAAATGCGCGGGCCAAATACCCAGACCAGATACCGGGAGACAACCAGAGACCGGAAACAACCAGAAAGCGTCCGGACAGGCACGCCAGGGAGGAGGGACACGCGAGAAACAGGCATCGGTTACCGCTGGAGCTTGAGCATGAAACAAGGTGCTGAAACGAACTTGATACGTACCGCCATGAATGCCAGCGCGAAGCAAAAAACACCAGCCTTCATGGCGTGCTGCCCAGAAACATCGGCCCCGCACGTGCTGACTTTGCGTGGGACCGCTGACTTTCAGCGCAGCGATTGTACGAACTCCGGAGTATTAAATATCTCGATTCCAGGGCGTCTTGAATTAATGGGAATTTTCCGGGCACGCTGTTATTGAACTGTCAGCGATGCCGGATAAAGGCGTAGGAATGGGCAAAGAAAAAATGTCGAAGCGGGACAGACGTATGAGGAAAAACACTCGAAAAAAAGCAGGCAGAAATGGCACAGCGGCCCGCATGCCAGATGGCATGCGGGCCGCTGTCATGAGCTTGGCTACTACAAGCAAAAGCGGCCTTGCGCCGCCCTCTGTTTTAAAGCCTCTGTTTTAAAGCCTCTTCTTCAAAGCCTCTGCTTCAAAGCCTCTGCTTCAAAGCCGCTGAGCCATCGCCAGCGTCAAAATCCGCTGCCACTGGTGCGCCTGGCGTTTACCGCTCATCGGCAAACGCCAAACCGTCCGGGCTGCGTCATGCACCTGCAGCATGACCTGCCATCCCTGCCCGCCGTGCTCCACCGTCGCTTCCTGCAAGTCGGCAAAAATGTACGCGCCACGCGCGTCATTTAACTGCACCTTGCACAGCCGCTTGCCTGCCGCCAGCGAGATCTCCCCCCACGGCGCGCTAAGCCTGTGCGTCCAGTCACCATCGCGCACGTTGGGTGCGATTTCGCGCTGGCGCTGCCACAGCCAGGTGAGACCCGCCAGCAGCAAACCCAGCACCAGCAGCGCCGCCGCAACGGCCACCCCGCTGCCAAACCACCATGAGATCGCAGCAAAGGCCTGCACCGCGCCGTACACCAGCGCGGCGGCCACCATCAACAAAACCAGAATCGGCATACGTCACCTTCTTTTCAGTCTTTTCCGGCATCAAGGCTGTTTGTGCGCCTCAGCCCACGCCTTCACCGCGCGCAAGGTGTTGGCCACATGCTGCTCAGGCGCGAGGCTGCTGTACTCGTAGACAATCTTGCCGTCCGGCGCGATCACATACGACACCCGGTTCGCCATTGAAGCGTGCAACGGCATCGCCGCGTCATACGCCTTGATCACCTTCGAATCCGGATCAGCCGCAACCGGGAACTTGCTGCGGCATTCGCTGACGGAAAATTTGCTCAGTGTTTCGAGCTTGTCATGCGACACCCCAAGCACCGTCGCTCCGTATTTGCTGTATTCGCCGGTGGCTTCGGCAAATTGATGGGCCTCGATCGTGCAGCCCTTGGTAAAGGCCGCCGGATAGAAATACAGCACCACCGGCCCTTTCTTCAGCTCCTGGGCCAGCGACCAGTTATAGGTCTTGCCACCCAGCGAAGCCTGCGCGGTGAAATCAGGCGCGGTATCGCCCGGCTTGAGCGTGGCCGAGGCCAGCGGAGCATGCAGCAGCATGCCGATGGAGCAAAACGCTGCGAGCAGCGGTGTCACGAGCTTGCGTTTCATCAGGATTCCTTGGGTCAAGGTGTCACGCTTCGCGCGTGACAGAGGTCATCTCCAACGGGTTAAAGCGGCAAGCACCGCCACCGCTGGCCGGAACGAACGCTGGATTGAACCATGTTTTGCTGGGGGTTACGGCACGGGGCGCTTTAGTTCTGGTTCAAGATCTACCGATCTGCCGCGCAAGCGTGATAGTGCAGGCAGGCGCAAAAAGCGCTGCCCCGGCAACTCGAATTCACCGTGCCCCCGAACGCCAGGTTCCACCGGAATCGGGCCGCATCGTCCTTTATGGAAAAACCGCGAGCGAAAATGCCACACCCGCGTGCCGCTCATCCACCCTGCTTGCCTCCCGCTTTTACCCAGAAAATCCTGAAAACACGAGACATGGGCGCTTTATAAATCGAGGCGAATAAGATTTTTTAAATCACTGCTTTGGGCCGGTAAGGGCCTTGGCCAATAATGATAAATTCGCAGCCCTTGTTATAAAGTTCGATTCCCGCCGCCGAATCGGCGAGCCATTTTACCGTATTAGCATCACCAGTCATATGGCGCAAATTTGGAAAAGGATTAAATTCAGACATTTCTTCATTAACTTCATTTAAAGCATACTGCGTAGTTGAGGAGAGATACACTTCCTCCATCTTCGGCAGGCTTATCTTTGACCAATTATCATAATCCCCGGGAATCAATATAATATTTTCCAGACGGAGCGACCGCGCATTTTTCAGAAAATGCAAATGCTCGGTAATGCCGAGAACAATATCTCCTCGAAGATTGTGAACCCCCGGTTTTCTTTCGGGTAAAACAAGGCTGAATTTTTCAAGAAATTGTAGCGCTTTCAAATCTTTATAGCCCGCTCCACCCAACATATCTCCGGCTTTATCATTGCGAATACGCCATATCTCGTCACGCCAGAACAATTTATTTTCCGGAAAACCCTTACCATACAGACTCAACGATTTCAATGATTCTATGTTAGGACTAGCCCTAAAATTCACTCTTAAATTACATTCTGGATCATAGCCTATAGCATAATCTTCGAGACCACAAAATCCTTGCAACGCCTTCTTCGTAATATTAAAACCAGGCTGAATACATGAAATTCTAGCCTCCACACTGAAACTTTTTAGCGATTTTATTTTTGAAATACCTTCAACCAAATCACGACAAGCATAATTGACGCCACCACCTGGCTGGTCTGCTGAGATTTCTGCCACCCACCCGTAAAAACGCCACTGGCCGCATTTCTGCGGCCAGTGGCGTCACTTACATCAAGTTCCGGTACGGCTTTAAAGGCTTACTTCAACACCACCTTGACATCGAAATATTTCGCGGCAAAGCGGTCAATCGTGCCATCAGCTTTCAGCTCTTTAAGCGCCTTGTTCAGCGCATTTTTCAGCTCGGTATCGCCTTTGCGCACCCCAAAACCAACGCCCACACCCAGCAGCTTCTCGTCGCTAACCGCTGGTCCAGCGAACGCGAAACCCGCGCCCTGCTCCTGCTTCAGGAAACCTTTCGAAGCGGCTTCGGCGTCCTGGAATGCCGCATCCAGACGGCCCGACTTGAGGTCGGCATACACCATGTCCTGGGTCTGATACGGCACGACGGTGACGCCAGCAGGCGACCAGCGCGCTTTCGCATAGGTTTCCTGGATCGTGCCTTGCAGCACGCCAACGCGATGGCCTTTGAGTGAGAGCCCGGTAGGCTGCAGACGGCTGCCTTTCTTCGCAATCATCTGGCTCGGAATCACATAGATCGGA
Organism: Paraburkholderia bonniea; assembly: GCF_009455625.1. Classification (NCBI taxonomy): domain Bacteria; kingdom Pseudomonadati; phylum Pseudomonadota; class Betaproteobacteria; order Burkholderiales; family Burkholderiaceae; genus Paraburkholderia; species Paraburkholderia bonniea. Next base: position 1,959,156 of record NZ_QPEQ01000001.1, read on the forward strand.
TCGGTGAAATCAATCGCCGCGCGCCGCTGCTCGGTAATCGACATGTCCGAATTAATCACGTTGAACTTGCGTGCCTGCAACGCAGGGATCAGGCCGTCGAAGTCGTTTTCGACCCAGACGCATTTAGCTTTGAGCTTCGCGCACACCGCATTGCCAATGTCGATGTCAAAGCCTTGCAGCTCGCCCGTGGCGGACTTGAATTCAAATGGTGCGTATGACGCTTCAACACCAAAACGAATTTCCTTGATATCGGCCGCCGACGCAGTGCCGCTCAGGACCGTTGCTGCCGCCAGAAACGCAGCGGCGGCATTCTTTCGCCAATTCATTTTCATCAGGACGTCCTCGGTGGGAATAAGGTGGGAATCAAACAGAAAAACAGCGTCGCGCTCGCGCTGCAATCCGGGCGACCTTCCCCGGCCCGGGCCATGTTGCAGCGCTTCACGCGTTCGCGCGGGGGCGATTGTACAGGGTGCGGATCGGCCGCAGATTGGCTTATGAGATAGCCGTTACGGCCGTCGCCTGATGCAGCGCGCATCAACTTCAGCCGCTCGCGGTGTCACCAGGCAGAGTGACGAGTGCTTCACGCGCTGTTTCCAGCACCAGCAAGCCCGCGCGCAACCCTGCTTTGACGTTGGGGTTGGGAAACACGATGCGCTCTTCCTCATGTTGGACGACATAGCGGTAAGCCCCATCACGAGCCAGCAACGTGCCTCGGGCAAAGGGCGTGAAATTGGCCACATCGGCGGCCAGCAGCAATTCGAAAGCGTCGCTGTGCCGGGTGATCTGGTCGATCACGGTGAACACGCGCGGCCACGACGCGGCCTCGGGCGCGGCGGCGCTGGCGGTAACGGCCCCCTCTGCCAGCAGCGCGCGCAGCGCGGTATCGGCCGCAGCGAAGCGTGTCAGGTCGTTCTGGCCAAACGGGCGGACCTTGCCGAGTTCGAGCGTGCAGGCCTCGGCACCACAGGTCTGCGCGCTGAAATGCGAATACGTGTGGCTCTTCACCGTATGCACCAGCACCGCTGCAATCTGCGCGGCACCGAGCCAGGCAAACAACGCGGGGGAGACCGGCTGGCCGGTATGCGGCAGCAGCGCGAACTGCTCGAACACCGAGGCGCGAATCGCAGTGTGCAAATCGAAATGCCAGCGAGCGCCACGCGGATGAGCCGCCGCGGCCTGGGCAAAGAATTGCTGCGCCACATGTTCCAGCGCCTGGGCGCGGGGCGCTTCGCGGCTCGCCGGCACGGCGGCGTAAGCACCGCTAAACAAGCGGTTTAGATCGTCATCCTGATAACGCTGGGCGCTGCGCATCGCCTCGATGTTGCCCAGCACCACCAGCACCCGGCACGCCAGCCTGGCGCGTCCAGCAGCAAGGTCGCTCACCAGGCGCGACAGCAATTCCAGCGGTGCGGTTTCGTCGCCGTGGATGCCCGCCGAGAGCAGCACGCTGGGCGTCGTAGCAGTGCAATGCGCAGGTTCCAGGCGCAGCACGCCTTGCTCAAGCCACGTCCAGCGCAGGCCATGCGCGACACTGCCGTGAGCCGCCGCGCCCGTCAGCGCGGGCTGGGCCAGCGCCAGCGTATAGCTGAGAAAATCGTCTAGCAGCGCAGGGCCTGGAAGATGGTCTGGAAGATGAGCACCCTGAGCACCACCAGCACCATGAATGCCCGCAGCCATCCCCGAAGGAGGTGTCTTAGCGCTGGAAGTCATAAAGCGAGCCGAGCCCGAGAATTTGCGTGAGTTCATCCAGCGCCGTGCGCGATTCCAGCAGCAAGTGCGGATCGGCCAGGTCAGCGGGCGCGAGCGTATCGCGGTAATGGCGCTCGATCCAGCTATCCAGCCGCGTGAACAGCGCGTCGTCGAGCCACATCCCTGGCAGCACGGCGGCGCGTTCGGCTTCGTTCAGCACCACCCGCAAGCGTAGGCAGGCAGGCCCGCCGCCGTTTTTCATGCTCTCGCGCAGATCAAACACCAGCACCTCATCAACCGGACCAGGACGCGCACTCAGCCCGTCAAGCCATGCGGCCACCCGTGGCCGTTCACGGCACTCCTGCGGCACCACCAGCACTTGCCGCCCATCCGGCAGCCGCAACAACTGGCTGTTGAATAGATACGACGACACCGCATCCGCCACGCTGACCTGGGCCTCGGGCACCTCAAGCACCTGTAACTGTGCGCCAAGCCGCGCCATCCGTTCGCGCAGCGTGTCGTACACCTGCGCCTGCGCAACAAACGCTTGCTCATGGCAAAAAAGCGTCTGGCCATTACCCACGGCGATCACGTCGTTATGAAACACCCCCGCGTCGATCACCTCGGGATTTTGCTGGGCATACACGGTGGCTGCGTCCTGCAAGCCGTGATGCTGGGCCACCGCCCGGCTGGCTTCGAAAGTCTGACGCGCCGGATAACGCTGCGGCTGCGGCCCCGGCCGGTATTCGCTGCGGCCATAGACAAAAAACTCGACGCCCGGCGCGCCGTAGTCGCGGCAAAAGCGCGTGTGGTTCGCTGCGCCTTCGTCGCCTAGCGCAGGGGTGCCAGGCAAGGCCTCGTGCACCACGAAATGCTCCGGCGCGGCAAAGATCGTGCGCAGCGTGCGGCGGGTCGCCTCGTGTTCGATCGCGCGATGCAGCTTGCTGCACAGGTTGGCCGGGGTGAAATGCACGCGGGCATCAGGCGTATCGGCCGACGGGCTGACGGTCGCGGCATTCGCAGTCCACATCGCGGAGGCCGAGCTCGCCGCCGCCAGCAGTTCAGGCGCGTCTTTCGCCGCACGGGCGATCACGCTGGCGTCATCGCCCGAAAATCCGAGGTCGCGCAGCAAGCGTATGGAAGGCCGCTCCTGCGGCGGCAGCACACCTTGCGCCAGCCCCAGATCCGCCAGCTGCTTCATCTTGCGCAAGCCTTGCCGCGCCGCAGCCTTGGGATTGGCGCTGGATTTTTCGTTGCTTTGCGACGCGACGTTGCCATACGACAGCCCCGCGTAGTTGTGTGTTGGACCGACGAGTCCGTCGAAATTCGCTTCAATGGCTGACATCGTTGATCCTTAAAAGTGCAGGCCGGGTGCAACCGTGGCAGGCATTTGCAACTGCGCACTTTCGACCGAGGCCATGGGATAGGCGCAGTAATCCGCCGCGTAATAAGCGCTAGGACGCTGGTTGCCAGAGCGCCCTACGCCGCCAAACGGCGCGCCCGAGGACGCGCCGTTAGTCGGCCGGTTCCAGTTGACGATGCCCGCGCGGATGCGCTGCTGAAACTGCTGCCAGAGCGCTGCGTCGTCCGCCAGTAAACCAGCAGACAAGCCGAAGGCGGTGTCGTTGGCGCGCTCGATGGCCTCGGCGAAATCGCCATAGCGCGCCACTTGCAGCAGCGGGCCGAAATATTCTTCGTCGGGCACGGCCTGCACGTTGCTAACGTCGATCAGCGCTGGCGTGACAAAACCCAGATCGGGTGCGCGCTGGGTCATCGGCAGCAGCGCCTTGGCACCACGCGCCAGCAAACGCTGCTGCGCCGCCAGCAACTGCCCCGCCGCCCGCGCCGAAATCACCGCGCCCATGAACGGCTGCGGCGTGGCGTCGTAAGCGCCCACGCCAAGCGCTGCGCTGACCTCCGTCAGCCGCGCCAGAAAGCGCACGCCAAACGCGTCATCCGGCACCAGCAGACGGCGCGCGCAAGTGCAACGCTGCCCCGCCGATAAAAACGCCGACTGGATCGTGTGATGCACCGCTGCATCCAGATCAGCCACCGGCGCGACCACCAGCGGGTTATTGCCCCCCATCTCCAGCGCCAGCACGATCTCGGGCCGCCCGCCGAATTGCCGGTGCAGCAGCGTGCCGGTGTCCGAGCTCCCGGTAAAAAACAGCCCGTCGATCTGCGCGTGCTGCGCCAGCGCGATGCCCGTGTCTTTCTCGCCTTGCACCAGATTCAGCACACCTGCGGGCAAACCAGCGGCCTGCCAGAGCTCGACCGTGGCCCGCGCCACGCCCGGTGCCAGCTCGGATGGCTTGAACACCACCGTATTGCCCGCGATCAGCGCCGGCACGATATGGCCATTGGGCAAATGCCCAGGAAAGTTATACGGCCCAAACACCGCCACCACACCATGCGGCCGATGCCGCAGCACCGCCGTACCATCGGCCAGCGTCACGCGCTTTTCGCCCGTGCGCTCGTGATACGCCTGCAGCGAGATGCCAATTTTGGCCGCCATCGACGCCACTTCCAGCCGCGCTTCCCAGAGCGGCTTGCCGGTCTCGCGGCCAATCGCATGCGCCAGCGTTTCGCTGTGCTCCGTCAGCAACGCCGCGAAGCGCTGCACCAGCGCCGCGCGTGCCTCGAACGGCTGCGCCTGCCAGCCTGCGCTCGCGCGCCGGGCGCTGCGCACGGCCTCATCGACATCAGCGGCGCTCGCGCCCGCGCCCTGCCACACCACGGCACCCGTGCCTGGATCATGCGAGGCAAACACCGCTGCGGTGCCGCTACGCCATTGCCCATCAATAAAAAGCTCGCTCATGCTGGTTCCTGTTGAAGTTCTAGCGCGGTTTAAGGGGCAACACGCGCAGCGCATCACCCGCGTTGAGATTGAGCGCGGCGGCTTCGCTAGCGCTCAGCCGGAAGCGCCCGGCATGCACCGCGCCCGCCGCCACCCCGACACGGAAATCACCCAGCGAGGTATTCGACACCAGCGCCTGCGGCTGGGGTTGGGCTTGCGCGGCGGGTGCGGCGGGTTCAAGCGCGGCCGCATTGGCCTCGTGAGCCGCCTCAGGTTCGGCGATCTCGACCACCGCCAGCACGCTGTCGCGCACCGTGCGCAAATCAGCGATATGGCATTCGAGGACCGGACCGGCATCGAAGATATCGACATGGTTTTCGTAACGCAGCCCTTCGGCTTCCAGCATCCGGCGCGCGGGCACCGTGTCTTGGTGCGTCAGCCCAACGCAGCGCTGCGCCTCGGCGGGCAACAAATCGACGTACACCGGAAAGCGCGGCATCAGTTCAGCCAGAAACGCCCGGCGGCCGTGCGAGCTGAGATAGTCGGCGGCGTTGAAGTCGATCTGGTAGAAATGCGAGCCCACCGCGCGCCAGAACGGCGAGGTGCCCTGCTCATCGAAATGCCCACGCAGCTCAGCGCACAAGCGCTGCGGAAAGCGCTCACGGAACTGCGCGATAAACATGAAGCGCGAGCGTGACAACAATCCGCCCACACCGCTGGCGCGATAACGCGGGCTCAGAAACAGCGAGCACACCTCGGCGTAACCCGTCAGATCGTGCGAAATATTCAGCGCCCGCATCCGGGTCCAGATACCCAGCTCCTGGCTCGCGTGCACCACCTGGCTCACGCGGTAGTTATAAAACGGCTGGGCCAGCCCGACTTCGGCCTCGATGCCGCACACGCCCGCGATATCGCCGCTGACGCTGTCCTGCATCACGAAGAAATAACCCGCTTCATGCGGCTCGGCCCGGCCCTCAAGCGTGCGCCGGGTGCGCGCAATGCGGGCCGCCAGCGCCTCCCGGTCAGGTTTAAAAGTCGTCAGGCCAGGCCCGGTTTCACCCGCCAGCCGCACCAGCGCATCGACGTCTTCGGTTTGCACCACGCGCACGACGATCATGATGCGTCTCCGGCAAAACCAGCGGCTGCGGCGCTCTGCGCGCGAGGCTGATGCAACGGCACACAACGCACCACATCGCCCGGCTCTACATTGAGCGCCGCAGCGACCTCCGGCGTGAGCGGCGCAAGCGGCGCGGCCAGCGCAACCTGATGAGCAGCATGAGCCGTGGCACAGGAAGCTGCCGCCTCAGCAGCAGGCAGATCCGCCAGCACACAGCGAAACCCATCCAGCGCATGGCTCGCCACCAGATATGTCGAGCCCGCTAACGCGGCGTCAGTCGATCCAGACGCCCATTGCACCCGGCGATTTTCGTTGCGCGCCGCGCAGCGGCTGCGCTCAACCGGCACGGTCAGAACCGGGCCCGCATCGAAGATATCGACGTAACGGTCGGTTTCGAAACCTTCTTCCTGATGAATTTCATAGGCTAGCAACGCGCCCGCATCGGGCTCGCCCAGCACTCGCTGCGCCGCTTCGGGCAGCAACGGCACATAGATCGGATAACTCGGCATCACTTCAGCGATAAAGCGGTGGCTACGCCCGCTTGAGGCCCGCTCAATCGCGGCGAAATCGCGCCCAAAAAATTTGCGCCCCACCGCTTCCCAGAACGGCGACACCCCAGCGTCGTCGGTCACACCTAACAGCAGCGTGAAGACCTCAGGCGTAAAACGCTGACGCTGCGCCGCGAGATACATCATGCGTGCCCGCGACAGCAAATGCGCCGCCGCATCGCCACGCAGCGAAGGCGCGAGATAAAAGCCTGCGAGACGGCTCATCCCGGTCAGTTCATGCGACATCGTCAGCGCGTGGATCTTGCGGCTCACATGCAGCTCGCGTGACGCGTGAATCAGCGCATCGTTACGAAACGCATAGAACGGTTCGGCATAGCCCGCCGCCGCGATGATGCTGGCGGTGCCAAGCAAGGTGTCCGTGGCCGTATCAGCGAGGACAAACAGATAAAACTCTTCCCCGGGGAAATCGACTTCGGCGCGAAACGAATCTTCGGACAACGCAATGCGCGCTTCGAGCGCCGCGCGCTCATGCGGCAGCGAGTGCAGCACTGGCCGAGCGGTCTGCGCCATCTGCAACAGCGCATCGAGATCGGCAAGACGGGCAGGACGGACATAGTGCATCTGCGCTCCTGGAGTGAAATGACCAGCGTTTGAAGTGCGCTAGCCAGAAATGAACACGGGGTGAAGCACCAGCGGGGTGAGTCGGGTAATCAGGTTAGCTAACCTGGTGGCACCCGTGGTGCGCGGTGCGCGCCTGGGAGCCCGGTGCCAGTGACCTGGTAGATGGGTTTGGGCGATTGGAGAATTCCGTTCATCGTCGTCATGTACGGGTCAAGTCTTCGTGGTTTGCCTTCGTGGTTTGCCTTCGTGGTTTGCCTTCGTGGTTTGCCTTCGTGGTTTGCCTTCGTGGTTTGCCTTCGTGGTTTGCCTTTGTGGTTTGCCTTTGTGGTTCGTCACAGCGCTTTACCTCAGCGATTTACCCCAGCAAATTACCCCAGCGGCAAACCCCAACCCCAGCAATCCGCCTCAGCCCTTCGGCTGCGCCGCACCAGCCTCGGCCGCCACGCTAGCCACCACACGCGCCAGCGTCCGTTCCAGTCGAGCAAAACCCTCATCGAGATCAGCTAACGGAATAATCAGCGAAGGCGCAAAACGCAGCACATCGGGCCCGGCCATCAGCAGCATCAAACCCTCTTGCGCGGCGGCGGTCAGCACCTCTTTCGCCCGTCCCTTGAAGCGTTCGTTGAGCTCCGCGCCGATCAGCAAACCCTTGCCCCGGATCTGCCGAAACACACCGAAACGCGCGTCCAGCCGCGCCAGATGCGCCCGCACCACCTCACTGCGCTGACGCACGCCTTCGAGCAACGCGGGCTCGCTCACCAGCTCCACCACCTTCGACGCAATGGCCGCTGCCAGCGGATTACCACCGTAAGTCGTGCCATGCACGCCCACCTTGAAATGCTGCGCCAGCGCCGCCGTGGTCAGCATCGCGCCAATCGGGAAGCCATTGCCCAGCGCCTTGGCCGTGGTCAGGATATCGGGCGTGACGCCGCTTTCCTGGTACGCATAGAAATGCCCGGTGCGCCCCACTCCGGTCTGCACTTCATCGAAAATCAGCAACGCCTCGTGCGCATCACAAGCATCCCGCAGCGCCTGCAAAAACGCAGGTTCTGCCGGAATCACCCCACCCTCACCCTGCACCGGCTCAACGATCACCGCACAAGTATTCGGCCCAATCGCCGCGCGCGCGGCAGCGATATCGTTGTAAGGCACATGCAGCAGATCAGCCGGCACCGGGCCGAAACCTTCGGAATACTTCGGCTGGCCGCCAACACTCACCGTCAGGAAAGTCCGGCCATGGAATGACTGAGCGAAAGAAACGATGCCGGTTTTGTGCACGCCATGCCGCTCAAAACCCACACGGCGCGCCAGCTTCAACGCAGCCTCATTGGCCTCGGCACCTGAGTTGGCGAAAAACGCGCGCTCAGCAAAACTCAGCGCTTCAAGCTGACGCGCCAGCCGCAACACCGGCAAGTTGGTATAGCCATTGCCGATATGCCAGAGCTGGCCGCCCTGCTCCTGCAGCACCTGCAGCAACGCCGGATGAGCATGCCCCAGCCCGGTAACCGCAATCCCACCGGCGAAGTCGATGTATTCACGCCCTTCGGTATCCCACACCCGCGAGCCCTCGCCGCGCACCGGAATAAAAGCCGCCGGAGCGAAAACCGGCACCATCACTTCGTCAAAGGTTTGCCGTGTCACGGCTGTGCTGGAGGGGTTCATCGTGAATTCCTGTTGAGAGTCAGGTGGCAGGCTAGGCCTGGGAGGCGGTGAGATTACCGGAGCGAACGTGAACGCAAGTGTAGGAAATCGCCCGCCACTCGTCTTGCGCATACGCGACATGGGTAGGAATTAGTGCGGTGGAGATGGGGATCGGAGTGAAAACCCTGATGATCCTGGTGGGTGACGCGGTGACGCGGTGACGGCAGAAGTACGGGGGCGGTGGTTTTGTGTCCTGCTGGCCCGGAAGTAGCTAGTTCTGATGCGCAGAAGCTCTGATGCAGAGAGGACGAACTCAATACGTCACGGGCGTAAGCCGTGTTGACGGCCGGACTGCCTGGCCGATCGCGGCTGCTATTGCACGACCCATCCCCCGCGAACCGGCAACGCTGAATTGAGCGGAAAGAAGATGGCCATCACAGCGCAAAAGCGCCGGACCCAAGCTGGCAGAGCGTATGCAGTGATACGGTGACTCAGTTGCCCAGCATCTTGAGGACGAAATCGGCTCGCTCCATGACACCAAGCCTGGGAACGATAGAAACCTCATAACCCAGCGCGGGCCAGACTTCGAGCAGCCGGGAATATTCGTCCATGGCGTGCTCAAGACTATGTTGCCGCTCTGCATCCTGAACGTAAATTTGCGGCCAGGGTGGCGTCAGGAAAACACGCTGATGGTAGCGATGACGTGGCCCAAGCTGCGTCAATACCGGCTCTCCAGTCAAATGCTGCAGACCAGCCGCGGCGTCGATCACCCCCCTGTCGAAGAAGGTCCAGTTGCACGGCGAGCCCAATGAAGCCCGATCAGCGAGCGCCACGTCAATGGCACGGCGCAAAAACGCCACTGGGTCGACCCAGGGCAGCGCCGTCCCGTTGCTATGAAGCGCTGTTTGTACGATCCGCCTGCCAGGTTCTGGCACGACCGCGTAGCCCCGCCGGCCAAGCTCCGCGAGCAAGGTGGACTTACCGCCGCCGGAGCAGCCAGAGATGACGACGAACCGGTTGATATCTCCTCCGTTGAGATCAGGGCATCACCCTGGATTGCGGCGGAACGCGCTCGTAGCTCGTAGCTCGTAGCTCGTAGCTCGTAGCTCGTAGCTAGAGCGTGTCAGACGCGTTGGATCAATGGCATTGCATGAGCCATCCATCAGCATGGCAAAGAAGAGGAAATGCCAGCCGCCCCCCACCACGCCTAACGCGCGCTCCAATTGCGGCGCTCCTCGCGCGGGGTCACGCCAAAGCGTTCGCGGTACCGGTTCGAAAAATGCGCCGCTGAGACAAAGCCGCACGCCAGACTAATCTGCAACACGGATTGCCCGGTGCTGCGCAGTTGCTCACGCGCCTGGGCCAGACGCAAGTTCAGATAGTGGCGTGACGGCATGGTCGCCAGATACTGGCGAAACCAGCGCTCAAGCTGCCGCCGTGACACGCCAACCAGCGCAGCGAGGTCATCGGTGGTTAAGGGCTCTTCGAGATTGGCCTGCATCAGCAACAAGGCCTCGTTCAGACGAGGATGATGCTCACCCGCCTCGAGCGTCGCCGGTAGCGCAGGCCCGGGCTCGCCCGGGTCAGGGCAAGGAGCTGAAGGAGGGGGCGATGCAGCGGGGCTCATGAGGCAGACATCAGGCGAACGCGTAACGTGACAGGTAATTTTTCATATAAACACAAAGTAAATCTGCCATTCCCAGTAAAGAAAAATCCACGATCACGTACGGTAGCGAAGAAAAATTCATTATTTTCCCGAGCACAACGCGTAAATCCCCATTCATTCCCGGTTAATCAAAACACCTATAACCGCCTGAGATTTTAAAGCGATTAGTTGACTGAAAATAACACTTAACGCAGCAGATCAAGTCCAGTACTGATCCAGGCAAAACCAATATGCTCTTGCAAATGACAGACCGGATTTATGGGGTAGCATCCTGATCCTGGCCATAAGTCAGTTCTCAATCAACAATCAATCTTGCTTTTGTTGTTCTTCGTCTGCGCCATCAGCGCGGATTCATTCACCCACCTCGAACAACTAGAATTTTCACAGCCGTCCTACACGGTGCATGGGCACACCCTTGCGCTAGCGGAAAACAGCGTCTTTGGCCGCGCCCAGATGCAGAGCCATGGACGCGATGCACGCTTCAAGCAAATGGAGGATGAATTTAGGTCATTTAAAGCCGGCCAAAGTCTATCACTGGCCACAGAGCAGCCGGAACCGCTGGCGGTGCCGCAGAGACGGAACAAGTGCTGGTCGATGTATTTCATGCACGATCAGCTCGCTAATGAACGTAGCATCAGACTGTTCAGCGTGATTGATGACTTCAAACGCGAAGGCCGATGTATCGAGGTGGACTTCTCTATGACGGCACTACGTGTGATCCGCTCACTGGATCAGGTGAGCGAATGGCGTGGCAAGCCGATGAAAATCCACTGTAACAACGTTCCCGAATACGTCAGCGAGGCACTGAGCGAATGGGCGCTCCGACGCGGCATCGTCCTGCAATTTATCCAGCCAGGCAAGCCACAACAAAACAGTTCGATACGGCTGGCTCGCCCATTACCTGTTCGAGACGGTAGCCGAGGCTCAGGCGTATGCGGCGAAGTGGTTGTGGTCATGCAATCACGAACGGTCAAACACGGCAATTGGCGGGGTCACGCCAAAACCGATGTTGCCCAACGCAGCATAAGCTCTACTTCTGAACCTCGTTAAAACGGGAGAATTATCGCGGGGGCTGATTCGCAAATTCCCGGAGTATATTTTCTCCTGCAAGGCCGAATTGATTCTCCACCCATTTTTCCGCCTCACCGAAAACATCGATTGCAGAAACTGCACTATTGACTGCCTGACTTAATTTATTATTCGGCCATTTAACTGCAGCAAGAAAAATACCGGCGAGGCCACGGATGATGTATTTAGCCAGCAATTTATTTTGATCCTGTACTCTTTTTTTCAGCTTTCATCGGTGCCGCAGCTTACACGGCTGGGCTGAAACGCAATAAAACTGACCATTACCAATAAAAAAAACAGATCCAGAGTATAAGATCGCTCGTGCTTTGTTACTGGGAATTTGCTGGACCTGCCGCCGTTTATTATGATTATCGACTTGATTAACTGAAAACCTTTGATGAGTGGGAGTGGATACACCAGACACCACATTATTCCCTGTTACTTTTATCACAATTTAGTTCTCTTTTAAATATTAAAAAATTAAACGTCCAGAATAACGTGCCATATTTCTCACATATACTACCAGGGCTTAAATAACGCACAAGTATCAAAGATTCCTGCCCCACAGAGAAATCTTAATGTCTTTCCTCCGTCTGGCGGCATCGTTCTTGAGTCTGGCACATCAGCATGGCGAATCTGCCATTTGACGACCACGCAGCCAATTTGCCGCTCAAGTGCCGAACCTCTCTGCATCCTTCACTCTGGGTTTATCACGCGCTTTCTCCTTGACGGGGGATTTCTCGAAAGCGACCAGTTTTCGTGAAAAACGCTGCTTGTTGATGCACCACAGCGCCAGAAAATACCTGGGATGAAAATCGGCATAGGGGGCGGCCAAGAGGCCTTACCCCTGCCACACCACCCGGCATGCGGGTCCGCACCTGAGCTCCCCCCGATTAATCAAGCGCCTTGAATTGGAGGTTTCCGGCATCACGCGCTTCGTGGATGACTTGTACTTGTGCTAGCAACTCTAAGGAGCGAGGGGAGGTTCAGCATGGAACCTTCCTACTTAAGGCGTTACTTAGTTTATGTTTTATTTTAAAAATTCGAGTCAGGTGTATTTCGCCTGCTTTCGAAAATGGCGCAGCATGCTTTTATATGCTGCATAATTTTTATTGGCTAAATTAACTTTAACCTCTAAATATGCTATTAAATAAACTAACCTCATTAATCACCGACACCAACGCGCGACCGGAAACAACAACTCACGACCCGATGATTAAGCAAGTACCGGTCGAAAATCCGCGGTCGATTAAATATTCATATATATGCTTTAATCCAGATAGCTTTCATGGCAATAAAAATTTCAATATCGTTGACGCAGTAGTACGACCTGCTGCTGAAGAGAAAATACCTTCGGCCTCATCGGATAATCCAAAAAAACAGAATAAAAAAATACCATCCATTGATTTTTTCACAAATATAAAAAAATATTACGGAATCAATATAATAGATCACGACGGAAAACCTCTTTCGCCAGACCAATACACGCCTGAAAAAATTTTTGAAAATACAAAACTGGTTGAAATAACTAACTCATCAAATAATGAGACCAGCCTGGATGAACTTCGGCAGCAGCTAGGAAAGGAATGGCAGTTTATTCTGCATTGCACGAATCCGGGGTACAAGCAAGAGGTTGAGAAAAACAGTAATGGTGAATTTGAGGCGGGGTCTACTTTTTTTGCTAATCGTTTATACAATCCCAATCTCACCAACCAGTATTTTGAAAAATTCAAACCTCAAGAGATTGCATTGCTACATTCTGTATGGGAATTGAATCATATTTTGCATATGGAGTCTGTCCAGTTAAATCTTGCGGATTCAATTTCCCTGGAGTTTATTAGCGAGCAAGCCGAAACTTTTGGATTTACTTATATTAATTCGCTTACAAAATACAAAGAAATTATTTCATACTTAATTGAAGAAAGCGCGGACTTTCGTCGCGAACAGAAAATAATGCCACCAAGTATCAATAAAAAAAATCTTAGTCATGGAGGGAAAGGGATTTTCCATGTAAAGCTCGCTGAATTTACTTATCCCCAGTTTAATCAAGAAACCAGAAATTTAATCAAAATCTTAGCTGATCATTTCACTAACGCAGCCGAAAACAACAAAATAAGCATCGACCAATTAATGCACGAGACCATCGCTCTTATTAATGCAAAAATATATATTTATCAAGCGAAATCAGATCCCAAAAAAATGCATATAAAAACCGGATATCTAAAAAACAAGATTAGGGAAATTTACAAATCTTTAAAAGAATCGAACACGCCCCTACCTTCGACAGTCGTTAAGGCGATTTATGCGGCGACAGTTAGTATCTCGGCACTTGCCAAGACTGAACCGATTCTTGGCCTCACTACCTTCACCGATAGAGAGGAGCTACAAAAGTTGTTCGCTGTGCTGCTGGCTAATCCGTCTAGCACAACCTCGTCATCAAGCCCAAGCGCTTTCTCCAGCGTCCGCCATAGCCAGTAATTAGCCTCGCGTGGCAGGCTTCACCCAAAGTTGCCTGCCGCGCCTTAAAGGCGCTAACACAAGTCATCCACGAAGCGCGAACAGATAACAGCAACAGCTGGGGAAAGTGACGCAACATGGATGTCGAGATGACGCTCGAAACGCATGCGTGCGCTTGACCACTCGGCGATGCTGTCCGAGCTTCTTTTTACGTTCTACGCCGCGCCGCGCGATACGGGCCTTGATGCCACGCTTGTTCAACTAATGCGGGCAACGGGGCAAAGTCATAACCCTTGTCCGCATGCAACTTGCCTGGACGTTTGCAGGGTTGGCCGTTCAGGCCCGCCACCGCCGGAATTGCGTCGAACGTGGACTCGGATGCCATCGAGTTGTGCCGGTTGGCACCGGTGACCGTGATGACCAGGACAATGCCTCGTGCGTCTACGACGATGCGCTGTTTCGACCCGAGCTTGCCCTGAGGCTTGAGGTTTCGCAGCTTGGTATCGGCCAGCATGACATCCGTTTATTTTGGTCAAAAATATCATGATTCAAACCTCTACTTTTCATGATTATTTTTAATAATCAAATAGCTAATCCGTTTCAATACCATGGGGCAGAGAAAACCTTCAGCATGGTATTGAGAATCAGTCATGGCACTGCTCGAAATAACACCATTGGTTATGCTATGAAAAAAACGCTGTTTGCTTATGCACCACGGTGCCAGAAAATACCCGGCGAGAAAGCAAAAAAGCCCGCAGTGACGCGGGCTTCCGGGTGTTTTGATACGCCTCAATGCCTGGTGTTAGCAGATCTCAACTCACTCCCACTCGATCGTCGCCGGCGGCTTCCCCGAAATATCGTAGACCACTCGGTTAATGCCGCGAACCTCATTAATAATCCGGTTCGAAACATGCCCCAGCAAGTCATGCGGCAAATGAGCCCAGTGTGCAGTCATAAAATCCTGCGTTTGCACTGCGCGTAACGCCACAACGTATTCATAAGTCCGGCCATCACCCATCACACCCACGCTCTTGACCGGCAAAAACACCGCGAACGCCTGGCTCGTCAGGTCGTACCACGATTTACCTGTCTCAGCGTCAATAAACGTGCGCAGGGTTTCGATGAAAATCGCGTCCGCACGCCGCAGCAAGTCCGCGAAATCGCGCCGCACTTCGCCCAGAATTCGCACGCCCAAGCCAGGGCCCGGGAACGGATGGCGGTACACCATCGCTGGCGGCAATCCGAGCTTGACACCCAGCTCGCGCACTTCGTCCTTGAACAATTCACGCAGCGGTTCAAGCAGCTTCAGATTCAACGTCTCGGGCAAGCCGCCCACATTGTGATGGCTTTTAATCGTTTGCGCCGCTTTTTTGCCTTTACCAGCCGACTCAATCACGTCCGGATAAATCGTGCCTTGCGCCAGCCATTTGGCATCGGGCAGTTTGCTTGCTTCACGCTGGAACACTTCCACAAACTCCGCGCCGATAATCTTGCGCTTGGCTTCCGGGTCGGTCACGCCGGCGAGTTTCGACAAAAATACTTCGCTGGCGTTGACGTGAATCACTTTCACCCCAAGGTGATCGGCAAACGTCGCCATCACCTGCTCCGCTTCGTTCAAACGCAGCAATCCGTGATCGACAAAAACACAGGTCAATTGCTTGCCAATCGCCCGGTGTAACAACGCAGCCGCCACCGATGAATCCACCCCGCCAGACAATCCGAGAATCACCTGTTCATCACCCACCTGCTGGCGAATCGCGGCGACGGCTTCGTCAATGTAATGCCCCATCTCCCAGTCGGGTTGCGCCGCGCAAATCGTCAGCACAAACCGTTCGAGCATCGCTCGGCCTTGCGCCGTATGCGTGACTTCCGGGTGCCACTGCACGCCGTAAAAATGACGGGTCTCGTCCGCCATCGCGGCAATCGGGCACGACCCGGTTGAAGCCATCAACTGAAAACCCGGTGGCATGTCGAGCACTTTGTCACCATGGCTCATCCAGACCTTCAGCATGCCGTGGCCTTCTGCCGTCCGGAAGTCTTCAATGCCATCAAGAAAACGGGTATGACTGCGGGCGCGAACTTCAGCGTAGCCAAACTCGCGCAGATGGCCCGTCTCAACCTTGCCACCGAGTTGCTCGGCCATTGCCTGCATGCCGTAGCAAATGCCCAGCACTGGCACGCCAAGCTCAAACACCGCCTGAGGCACACGCGGCGTATCGTTGTCCGTGACCGAATTGGGCCCTCCAGACAAGATCACGCCTTTAGGAGCAAAGGCGCGAATAAACGCCTCATCAACATCGTAAGGATGAATTTCTGAATACACGTGCGCTTCACGAATGCGACGGGCAATCAATTGTGTGACTTGCGAACCAAAGTCGAGGATCAGGATCTTGTCATGCATGGCGTCGGACGGCATCAAGAGTGAACGAAAAGGAAACGCCGCGCAAAACGCGCGGCGTTGATCTGAAAACAGTACGGCTCAAAACACGTTTCAAAACACGCTGGAACACAGCAAGCGCAGCGATAGCGATGGTAGCGGCCGTGGCGACGAAAAAAACACAGCACACGTGGCGCTGGCAGCGCATCAACCGTGAAACGGTGGGCGCGGCCCCGCAGGGGTATCCGCAGCCGCGTCACGCGCGTCGTTGTCTGATGCTGATGCCGACGGATGCTCTGCCTGCGCGGCGGGCGATACCGCGGGCCTAGCACCGGCAAAACCATCTGAGCTGGTGGCCTCGGCCGGCGCGAATAACGGCTCGGTAACCACGCCACTAGTACGGGCCGCTTTACCTCCCGGCTTTTCTGCACGCGCTGTGGCGGCAGCTTCAGCGATACGGGCTTTCTCCCGTCGTCGCACCCCCCCTGCCAGCCGGATTTCGCCCAGGCCGATAATCAGTAGCACTGCGCCCGTCAGCCCTGCTACGAGCTGCCCAAAACCAGTCAAATCGGGCGTATGCAGACCAATCAGCCAGACCAGCATCAGCAAGCCCGTCAGCCAGGTCACATGCCCTGCCACGCGCGCCACCGGCACCGTGAATGCGCCATCAAACGAAGCATGCAACGCTAGCCATGCAAGACCCACCAGCGCAATACCGAAACCTTGCCCTGCCAGCGCAGGCTCCACCTGAACCAGTTGCAGTGCGTCGTATAACGCCTGCCACGGTGTCAGCAACAGCAGAAGACCAAACGCCAGCAGCATAAAAGCGTTGAGCATCAGAACGGCGCGCAGGAGTGGCTTCATCGGCGTTTAGTCCACGTGGTAGTTAGGCGCTTCTTTGGTGATCTGCACATCGTGCACGTGAGATTCACGCATCCCGGCAGAAGTAATTTCGACAAACGATGCCTTTTCATGCAGCTCGTCGATCGTGCGGCAACCGCAATAACCCATGCTGGCCCGCACTCCACCAATCAGTTGATACAAAATCGCGTTGACCGAGCCCTTGTAGGCCACCCGGCCTTCGATACCTTCAGGGACGAGCTTGTCGATATTGGCTGAGTTGTCCTGGAAGTAGCGGTCTGCCGCACCGTCCTTCATCGCCCCGACCGAACCCATGCCGCGGTACGACTTGAACTGCCGCCCCTGATACAGAAACACATCGCCCGGACCTTCTTCAGTACCGGCCAGCAAGCTGCCCATCATGACTGAATTAGCACCCGCCGCGAGCGCCTTGCTGACATCCCCCGAAAAACGCACACCGCCATCAGCCACAACCGGCACGCCCGTGCCCTTGAGGGCATCCGAAACATTGGCAATCGCGCTGATTTGCGGCACGCCGACCCCGGCGACAATCCGTGTGGTGCAAATCGAACCTGGGCCGATGCCGACCTTGACACCATCCGCGCCATGCTCGACCAGCGCGCGCGCTGCATCGGCCGTCGCAATGTTGCCACCGATCACGTCGACTTGCGGGAAACGAGTTTTTACCCACCGGACACGGTCCAGCACGCCCTTGCTGTGCCCATGCGCGGTATCCACCACGATCACATCGACACCCGCCTGCACCAGCAATGTCACGCGTTCTTCGTTATCCGCGCCGACACCTACTGCCGCCCCGACACGCAACTTGCCATGCTCATCCTTGCAGGCGTCCGGGTGTTCGGTTTGTTTGGTGATGTCTTTGACGGTCATCAGACCGCGCAGCTCAAATGCGTCGTTAATGACCAGCACGCGTTCAAGACGGTGGCCATGCATCAGCGCCTTCGCTTCAGCCAGTGAAGTTCCTTCACGCACCGTCACCAGCCGCTCGCGCGGCGTCATGATGGTTCGCACGGGTTCGTCCAGACGGGTTTCAAAGCGCAAGTCACGATTGGTGACGATACCCACCAGCTGCGCGCCTTCAACCACCGGGAAGCCCGAAATTCCGTGGTGCTGCGACAGCGCCCGCACATCACGCACCGTCAGGTGCGGGGGAACGGTAATCGGATCTCGCACGACACCCGACTCAAAACGCTTGACCTTGGCGACTTCGCTGGCCTGGGCGGCGGGGGTCATATTTTTGTGAACGATGCCAATGCCGCCGATCTGCGCAATGGCGATGGCAAGACGGGCTTCGGTGACGGTGTCCATGGCAGCGGACACGAGCGGGATATTCAGGGAGATGTTGCGGGTCAGTCTGGTTTTCAGGCTGGTGTCCCGCGGCAGAACGTCGGAAAAGTCGGGGACGAGGAGCACATCATCGAACGTGAGTGCTTTCTGGATCAGACGCATGGCAAATCCTATAGACGCAAAAGCGGATTATACGCGATACCTTTGCCTTTTTCAGTGCGCAAACAGCGGCTTAGCACTTTTTTGAGATTTTCCTCAGATGCACCGCAAAAGCTCGCCAGTCATCGGTTAAACCCTGTGCTTACCCGCTCCTCTCCGGCTCCACGCACGCCCTCTTTGTATGCAGAATCAAACAAGACACGCGACCTCCAGCCCGCTATCGTGCGTCATTGAGTTTTCTTGCTGTGGAGTCTGGAATGCAACGTGGTGTGGTCTACGGCATGCTGGCCGGTGCGTTATGGGGCATGGTGTTTCTGGTGCCTCATGTGTTATCTGATATTTCACCGCTCCTGCTGAGCGCGGGGCGTTACGTCATGTATGGCGCGGTCTCGCTGGCAGTCGCGCTACCGTTTGCCCGCTCATTGCTAGCACGCCTGACTCGCCAGGATCTGCGGGCGCTCGTGGTGCTCGCGCTAACCGGCAATCTGCTCTATTACATCTTGTTGACGGGGGCAGTGCAGCTGATTGGCGTCGCGCCAACCTCGCTGATTATCGGTGTGCTGCCGGTCACGGTCACCCTGCTAGGCCGCCGTGACGCACATGCAGTGCCATTGCGCCGCCTCGCATTGCCGCTGTCCATGGTGGTGGCTGGCATCGTCTGCATCAATATTGATGTGCTGCCGGTCGGTAGCCATCGCACCATTAGCGTCGCTACCTGGCTTGGCGGCATCGCGTGCGCGACTGGGGCCCTGGGCTGCTGGTCGTGGTTCGCGGTTGCCAACAGCCGCTATCTGCAGCGTCACGTGCATTTCAATGGCAACGAATGGTCGGTGTTGTGGGGCGTGGTAACTGGCGCGCTGGGCGTGCTGCTGTGGCTCGGCATTGCGCTGCTGCCCGCAGGGATAGTCCAGACAACGCTATCGAGCGAACGCTGGCAAGCATTCTGGCTCATGAATCTGGTGCTCGCCGTTGGCGCGTCATGGCTTGGCAATGGGCTTTGGAACGCCGCGTCAAAACGCCTGCCGCTGACACTTTCCGGTCAGCTCATCGTCTTCGAAACCTTATTCGCGCTGCTGTATGGCTTTATGTATGACCACCGGATGCCGCGGCCACTTGAAATCGCGGCGATCGTGCTGTTGATGGGCGGCGTGAGCTGGTCGGTGCGTCAGCATGCGGGCCGTGATGCTGAGCGCCCTGGCACTCAGGACAGCCTGCCCACGCCGGCACATTAAAACGCGCCGGGGGTATCGCGTGCAGCGTGGCATGGCGGGATGACATGAACCACGACGACCAGACACCCGGTGTGGCTAGCCCCCGCCTCCTTCCTGGCTCGGATCTCGCGGCCGCCACCGATGACCTTCCGTCGAGCCTGCCTTCCGGCTTTTATTGACGCGCCGGGCCCGTGCTGTTTTTGGATCGGCAGTCAGCGGCCGGTAAATTTCCACCCGGTCGTGATCGGCCAGCAGCGTGTCGAGTGGCTTCAGCTTGCCAAACACCCCTACTTTTTGCCGCTCGAGGTCAATCTCTGGATGACGCTGAAGGATGGCGCTGCGCACCAACGCCTGTTGCAACGTCGCACCGCGCGGCAGCGTAACCATGATCCGCGTTTGCTGGTCGGGCAACGCATAGCAGACTTCGACGGAAAGCATCTCACTCATGATGTGCCGTAACGCTGGTCAGCGCGCTTGACGAACGACTCGACAAACGTATTGGCAATATGACTAAAAACAGGTCCGATAAGCTTTTCGAGAATGATGTTGGCAAATTCGTAATGCAACGCAAATTCGATTTTGCAAGCGTCCTCGCGCAGCGGTGTAAACCGCCAGTAGCCTGTGAATTTGCGAAACGGCCCATCCGCAAATTCCATATCTATCTGGGTGGGACGCCGTTGCGTGTTGCGCGTAGCGAAATGCTGCCGAATGCCCTTGAAATTGATATCAATCCTGGCTTCCATGCCGGTTTCGTCCTGGCGGCGAATGTCGACGCCACCGCACCAGGGCAGGAAATTGGGGTAATCAGCGACATCGGTAACGAGGTCGAACATTTGTTCCGCCGAATGGCGAATCAGTACGGTTTTCTGGACATCCGCCATAAATTGGACAGGCACGCGGCAAGAGTGGACAAGCATCACGGGCTTTATTGGCCCCGCTTTGCTAAAATCGCGATTTTAAACGAGTTAGGCACTTTCCATTCATGAGCATCATCAATAACAGAAAAGCCTTCTTCGATTACTTCATCGAAGATCGCTACGAAGCGGGGCTCGTGCTCGAAGGGTGGGAGGTCAAGGCGCTACGCGCCGGGCGCGGCCAGATCAAGGAAGGCTACGTGGTGATCCGAGACGGTGAGCTGTTCCTGATCGGCGCGCACATCAGCCCACTGGCAGAAGCATCGACCCACATTCACCCCGACCCGGTCCGAACACGCAAACTGCTGCTGCATGCCGCTGAAATCAACAAACTGATTGGCAAAGTCGAGCGTAGTGGCTACACCATCGTGCCGCTCAATTTTCATTACAAAGGCGGCCGCGTCAAATGTGAAATTGGTCTAGCCAAGGGCAAAAAAATGCACGACAAACGTGAAACCGAGAAAAATCGGGACTGGGATCGTGAAAAAGCCCGCCTGATGCGCAAGCTAGCGTGAGCGCCGGTAACAAATTCCGTAACAACCTCAGCAATACATTCAGTAATAAAACGGCCCGCAGTTCATTCAATCTGAACTGCGGGCCATTTTTTCATCCAAGGGCAAGAAGGCAGGTCACGATGACAATGCCAGCTGCGCCAACTCATCCAGGCGCGTTGTCAGCGCACCTCTGCTGCCTTGTTCTTGTTCACAATCGTCAAGGCTGAGGCAATCATCGTGCTCATATCAGCCAGATTGCCCGGCACGATCAGCGTCGTGCCCTGCTTCGCCAAATTGCCAAACGCATTCACATATTGTTCAGCCACCTTCAGGTTCACCGCATCCATGCCCCCGGTTGACTGAATCGCGGCGGCAATTTTCTGGATGGCCTGCGAGTTCGCATCTGCCACGGCCAAAATCGCAGAAGCCTGGCCCTGTGCCTGATTAATCGCTGCCTGGCGCTCGCCTTCCGACTTCTGAATCGCCGCTTCACGGCCACCCGAAGCAATATTGATTTGCTCTTGCTTGCGCCCTTCCGAGGCTGCGATCAACGCACGTTTTTCACGCTCGGCCGTAATCTGTGCCTGCATTGCATGCAGAATTTCTTTTGGCGGCGTCAAATCCTTGATCTCGTAACGCAAGACCTTCACCCCCCAGTTCAATGCAGCCTCATCAAGCGAGGACACAATGCTGTGGTTAATGAAATCGCGCTCCTCAAAAGTCTTGTCGAGCTCAAGCTTGCCAATCACCGAACGCAAGGTGGTTTGCGACAGCTGCGTAATAGCGAAGACGAAATTGCTTGAACCATACGAGGCCTTCATTGGATCGGTCACCTGAAAGTACAGCACGCCGTCCACTTGCAACTGCGTGTTGTCCCGGGTGATACACACCTGGCTTGGCACCTCAAGCGGAATTTCCTTCAGCATGTGCTTGTAGGCCACCCGGTCCATAAACGGAACCACGAAACTCAGACCAGGCGCAAGTGTTCGTCTATAACGCCCAAATCGCTCAAGCACCCACGCATGTTGCTGCGGCACAATTTTGACGCTTTGCGCCACGCCCACCACAATAACGACGCCAAGCACCGCAGTAATTACGCTATTCCAATCCATTCTTCGCTCTCCTTTCTGGTTTAAACAGGTTGATGCTCGTCATTTGCCAAACGGTGTGCCACCACAATCAGGCAGCTACCGCGCAATGCGGCAATCGCATACAGGTGTGCATCCTCAGGCTCGCCTGCCGCGAGCTCAACATCCCATGCCGCGCCACGATAATTCGCCCGCGCGCGCCGCCCATGCCATTCAGGGATACTTAGAATTTGCCCGATATCGAGATTCAGATCTGGATTGCCCCCGGCCTCTCTAGCCGATTTACGACCGTATTTTGAGTACCGCAGCAACGGCACAGCCACCAGCGTAAACAAGCCCGCCAGCGCAAACTGCCAGGCTGTCGATACTCCCGCCCATTGCGCGAATGCAGCTGCGATAAAGCCCAGCGCTATCATCAACAGGTACAACGTACCGCTAAGCAACTCCAGCACGATAAGCATGCCCGCACCGATCCACCAGAACAATCCACCAGGCGTCACAGCAGCCTCCATAAAAAAACACCCCGGATATACCGGGGTGTTATAGCACGAACCTGACGTACTTTCTTTATCAGCCAAGCATGTGCGAACGCATCAAGCGCCATTCAGGCACAGATTATTTCGCCCCTGAATTGGCCAGCGCCTGCCATGTATCGATGATGGTATCGGGATTCAGCGAAATCGATGCGATCCCTTCCTGCGTTAACCATTGCGCGAAATCCGGATGATCCGACGGGCCCTGCCCGCAAATTCCCACGTACTTGTTTAAACGCAAGCAGGTGGAGATTGCACGTTGCAGCAGGAATTTGACCGCTGGGTCACGCTCATCGAAATCGACCGCGAGCAACTCCATACCAGAGTCGCGGTCCAGACCCAAGGTGAGCTGGGTCAGATCGTTCGAACCAATCGAGAAGCCGTCGAAATACTGCAGAAACTCTTCGGCCAAAATCGCATTCGATGGCACCTCGCACATCATGATGAGACGCAGTCCGTTTTCGCCACGTTTCAGACCATATTTGGCCAGCAAGCCAACCACACGCTCGGCCTGCTTCAAGGTCCGCACGAACGGCACCATGATTTCAACGTTATCCAGCCCCATCTCTTCACGCACGCGCTTAAGCGCAATGCATTCCATCTCAAACGCCTGGGCGAAATCTTCGGAAATATAGCGGGACGCGCCACGGAAACCGAGCATCGGATTTTCTTCGTCCGGCTCATAGCGTGAGCCGCCAATCAGCTTTTTGTACTCGTTCGACTTGAAATCCGACAGGCGCACGATCACTGGCTTCGGATAAAACGCGGCTGCAATCGTGGCAATGCCTTCGGTCAGCTTGTCGACATAAAACGCGCGCGGCGAAGCATGGCCCCGGGCAACGCTTTCGACCGCTTTCTTCAGATCTTGAGCAATGTTCGGATACTCAAGAATCGCGCGCGGATGCACCCCGATATTGTTGTTGATGATGAATTCGAGCCGTGCCAGCCCGACTCCGCCATTCGGCAATTGCGAAAAATCGAACGCCAGTTGCGGATTGCCCACGTTCATCATGATCTTGACCGGGATCGGCGGCAACTCACCGCGCTGTACGTCGGTCACTTCGGTTTCGAGCAGGCCGTCGTAAATCTTGCCTTCGTCGCCCTCGGCACATGAAACCGTGACTAACGCGCCGTCTTTCAGCAAATCAGTCGCGTCGCCACATCCCACCACGGCAGGCACCCCAAGTTCGCGCGCGATGATTGCTGCGTGGCATGTGCGGCCGCCACGATTGGTCACGATGGCGGCTGCGCGCTTCATCACCGGCTCCCAGTTCGGATCGGTCATGTCGGCTACCAGCACGTCGCCAGGCTGGACCCGGTCCATCTCAGACGGATCGTGAATCACACGCACCGGGCCCGCACCGATTTTTTGCCCAATTGCACGACCGGTGGCAATGACCTGCGACTGCCCTTTGAGCTTGAAACGCTGTTCGGCCTTGCCGGTCGCCTGGCTTTTTACGGTTTCGGGACGCGCCTGCAAGATGAAAATTTTGCCATCACGGCCATCCTTGCCCCATTCGATATCCATCGGCCGCTGGTAATGGCGCTCGATGATGACCGCGTACTTCGCCAGTTCAATCACGTCTTCGTCCGTGATTGAAAAACGGTTGCGCTGCTCGTGCGGCACATCGACGGTTTTCACCCGGCCCGGCTCGCCCGGATTAGTGAACTCCATGCGAATCAGCTTGGAGCCGATTGAGCGGCGAATAATCGGGTATTTGCCTTGTGCCAGTGTGGTCTTGAAGACGTAGAACTCGTCAGGATTGACCGCACCCTGCACGACGGTTTCGCCAAGGCCATAGCTCGAAGTAATAAACACCGCGTCACGAAAACCTGACTCGGTATCCAGCGTGAACATCACCCCCGCCGCGCCCACGTCCGAGCGCACCATGCGCTGCACGCCAGCCGACAGTGCGACCTCCGCGTGGGTGAAACCCTTGTGAACCCGGTATGAAATTGCGCGATCGTTATAGAGCGAAGCAAACACGTGCTTCATCCGGTCTAGCACGTCATCAATGCCCACCACATTCAGGTAACTTTCCTGCTGCCCAGCAAACGATGCATCGGGCAGATCTTCGGCTGTCGCAGACGAGCGCACCGCAAACGATAACTCTTCGGGCGAACTCTTCTGCAGCACTTCGAAGCCCGCGCGGATCTCGGCTTCAAGACGCGGTTGCAGCGGCGCGTCGATGATCCACTCCCGAATCTGCTTGCCTGCTTCAGCCAGCGCCTTGACGTCGTCGATATCGAGTGTTTCGAGCCGCTTTGCAATGCGCTCAGCCAGCGTGTTGTGTGCGAGAAAATCGCGGAACGCCAGCGCGGTGGTAGCGAAACCGGTCGGCACCCGAACCCCGGCTTCAGCCAGTTGGCTAATCATTTCGCCCAGCGAAGCATTCTTGCCGCCGACAATCTCGACGTCAGTCATGCGCAGCTGTTCAAACGGCACTACATACGCCTGATCCTTTGCAAGGTTGATTGATTGAGTCATACAAGCCCCTAAGTGAGAAAAAATACGCGGCTGTGCAAGTGGGCTTGAACACGGAATACGCCGAACACGCGACCGTGTCTTGCACAACCTGTTGGAGAAACAATCGTCCTGGATACGCCCCGCGATTTGCCTCCTGACGAATAATCCGGAGAATTAAAAATCGGCTAATTCACCAATAATTATTGGAAAATCCGCAATAAACTGCGCTTAACGGGCAATATTGGCAATAAAAAACCAGCACAATTGCTTATCCAACAGGTTGCCGCTATTCTACCGTGCTGCCATCTGCAAATGTGGCAGTCAGACAAGAATTACGCCTCAAACCCCTTTCTCTTCCCGCTGATGCCGCCCACCGTATTCATCGTCTCCGACGGAACCGGAATCACTGCCGAAACCTTCGCGCATTCGATTCTTTCCCAGTTCGACCAGAAATTCCGCCTCGTGCGCATGCCGTTTGTCGATTCGACAGAAAAAGCCTACGCGGCGCTCGAAAAGGTCAATGAGGCGGGCCAGCTCGAAGGCCGCCGCCCTATCGTGTTCACCACACTGGTCAACAGTGCGTCGAACCAGATCGTCAAAGGCTCAAATGCGCTGGTGCTGGATATGTTCCAAACCTTCGTCGAGCCGCTCGAACAAGAGCTGGAACTCAAATCGAGCCATGCGATAGGCCGCGGGCATCAGAATGCGGACACGGACGAATACAAAAGCCGCATTGAAGCGATCAATTTTTCGCTGGCGCATGACGACGGCCAGTCGAACCGTAATCTGGCCGATGCCGATGTGATTCTGGTCGGCGTGTCGCGCAGCGGAAAAACGCCAACCAGCCTGTACCTCGCCATGCAGTACGGCGTAAAAGC
Source organism: Paraburkholderia bonniea (assembly GCF_009455625.1). NCBI lineage: Bacteria > Pseudomonadati > Pseudomonadota > Betaproteobacteria > Burkholderiales > Burkholderiaceae > Paraburkholderia > Paraburkholderia bonniea. The sequence goes on from NZ_QPEQ01000001.1 coordinate 1,985,011, forward strand.
CGCCAACTATCCCCTGATTCCTGAAGACTTCGAACGCGGCAAGCTGCCCACGCCACTGATTGCGCATCGGCAAAAAATGTTCGGACTGTCGATTGATCCGCAACGGCTCTCGGAGATTCGCAATGAAAGGCGTCCGGGCAGCAAATATGCCGCGCTGGAAAACTGCCGTTATGAGATTAACGAAGCGGAAGCGATGATGCGGCGCGAGGGGGTCAACTGGCTGTCATCGACGCATAAGTCGATTGAAGAAATCGCTACGACGATCCTGCAGGAGATCAAGCTGGAGCGCCCTGCAAGCTAGGCTCAAGCCCCAAGGATCAAGGATCAACTGCAACTGAGCCAGCTCTGCCCCTGAGCAGATGGCTCAGCTAGTGCGCTGCTGGCGGCATTGCTCAAAAAAACACACGGCGGCGGCGGCAGCCACATTGAGCGACTCCATGCCACCCGGCTGCGGAATGGTCACGCGATGCGTGACCGCCTCCCGCCAGACACCCGATACGCCAGCACCTTCATTACCGAAGATCCACGCGCATGGCACCGACAAATCACAGTCGTACAGTGCCTGTGCGCCATGCGAATCGGTAATCACCACCGGCAGCGCCAAACGTTCAATCAACGCGGCTGAGGCGAAATCCTCATGAATAGTCAGCAGAAAATGCGCACCCATCGCTGAGCGCAATACTTTGGATGACCAGGCACCTGCGGTCCCCGGTGCACAAAAGACCTGCCCAATGCCAGCCGCTGCTGCGCTCCGCAAAATTGAACCCACGTTGCCCGCGTCCTGCACCCCATCCAGAACCACACAGGTTTGACTCACCTGCTGCGGCCATGGTGCAACTGGCTTGCTGATCTCCAGCACCATCCCGATGCCATGCACCACATTCGAAAGCGAGGTAAATAACGCCTCTGGCAAGGTCACGATCCGGTGCGCGTCAATGCGCGCGACGATGGCCCGCGCTTCGTCGTGGCGCAATGCGTCTTCGGTGATGATGCAGGTTTCCGGTTGTCCCGCCGTGTCGAGCCAGGCCTTGGCCAGATGGAGCCCTTCTAGCAGCGCATGTGCGTTGCGGCGCTGCTCGTGCGCTGAACCAGCCAGCAGTTTCAATCGTTTATAGAGCGGGTTATCCCGCGAGGTGATGGCTTTCACAGGAACCGGAACCGGAGTAATCAGGCGAGAAAAAAAACGGACGCTCTGGTATTGAGCATCCTGCGTGCACCGCAGCGTATTCAGGCTTCGTCAGATACGTGGCCGGGAAGCGAGGCGAGCCGGTGTGCCGCGCGCAAATCGCGTTGTGCGTAAGCTTCGCGTACCGGAGCAAATGAGCGCCGATGGTGCTCACACGGCCCATGCTCGCGCAAAGCCGCCATATGCCGCGCGGTGCCGTAACCCGCATGAGCATCAAAGCCGTAGAGCGGGAACTGCTGGTGCAACTCGAGTAGCAACCGGTCGCGTGTCACCTTGGCGAGAATCGACGCGGCAGAAATACACGGCACCAGCGCATCGCCCCCCACCACCGCTTCAGCTCGCACACTCAAAAGCGGGCAGCGATTGCCGTCGATTAGTGCCAGCGTCGGCGTCAGTGATAAGCCTTCAACGGCACGTTTCATCGCCAGCATGGTGGCGTGCAGGATATTCAGCGTGTCGATTTCTTCAACCGACGCTAAAGCCACGCAATAAGCGAGTGAACGCTCGATGATGTGTTCGTAGAGCATTTCGCGCTTTTTCGCGCTGAGCGCTTTCGAATCATCGAGACCGGCAATCGGGCGGGCCGGATCGAGAATCACGGCCGCCGTAACCACCGGGCCCGCGAGCGGGCCGCGGCCGGCTTCATCGACGCCGCAGATAATTGCACCGGGCGCGCCGAAGCTCAAACTCAGCGAGCCCGCCAACCCCGTTGCGGCAGATTTGCGCGAAGAACGAGACGCCATCATGAATGGTGCTTGCGCGCGTCAAGCACCTTCACCACCGCGTCAGCGGCACGCTCGGCGGTGTTCTGCTTAAGCGTGTGATGCATTTGAGTGAAGATTTCGTGCAGCGTGCGGCGATTGGCTTCATCGTGCAGTTGCTTGAGCGTTGCATCCGCCAGCGCTTCAGGCGTAGCGAAATGCTGCAGGATTTCAGGCACGACAAACCGGCCAGCCAGAATATTCGGCAAACCGACATACGGCAAATAACCCTGGCGCTGCATGATTTGCCCAGTCAACCAAGGCACCTTATACGAGATCACCATCGGTTTTTTCAGCAAGGCCGCTTCGAGCGTGACAGTGCCACTCTTGACCAGAATGGCATCGGCCGCTGTCATCGCAACCTGCGCCTGCCCATCGGTCAGGGTCAATGCCAGTTGCGGGTGAGCATCAACCAGCGGCTGCAGCAATTCGCGCAATGCGGCTGTCGCGGCAGGCATGACGAAGCGCACGCCCGGCTCGCGTTGCTGCATTAACACCATCGCCGCAAAAAACGTGGGGCCGATCAGATTGATTTCCGAGCGGCGGCTGCCCGGCAACACCGCGATCACCGGGCCGCTTTCAGGCAACCCCAATTCGCGGCGGGCACCCAGCATATCGGGTTCGAATGGAATTTCATCCGCCAACGGGTGACCCACATAGGTCGAGGCAACCCCCGCCCGCTCAAGCAGCGCGATCTCGAATGGAAACACGCACAGCATGTGATCCACCGCTTTGACAATCTTCTTGATCCGGCCGCCTCGCCATGCCCAGATCGACGGACACACAAAATGAATGGTCGGGATGCCCGCATCGCGCAATGCGTGTTCAAGACCGAAATTGAAATCTGGTGCATCGACACCAATAAACGCATCCGGAGGATCGGCCAGCAACTGGCGTTTAAGCTCGTTGCGAATACGCAAGATGCCAGGAATATGCCGCAGCGCTTCGACATAGCCGCGCACCGACAGCTTCTCCATTGGCCAGTGCGCATCAAAACCGCTCGCCACCATGCGAGGACCACCAATACCGTCATAGCGAGTGGCTGCGGGCAGACGGGCCGACAGGCCATCGAGCAATGCAGCCGCGAGCAAGTCACCGGAGGGCTCCCCGGCGACCAGTGCAAGTCGTAACGAACTGGATGATGAGAGTGTCATGGGCTAGCGGATGATGCCGCGCTGCGAGGCTTCAATAAATGTCAGCAGCGTGGTGACAGGAACATCGCCATCGCCACCAGCTAAAGCGAGTTCGCGGATCTGTACTTTGGCCTCTTCAAGCGACAGGCTGCTTTTATAGAGCAACCGATAAGCGGCACGCAGCGCGGAGATCGCATCGGGCGAAAAGCCCCTGCGCCGCAACCCCTCGACATTGATGCCATGCGGCTCTGCTTTGTTTCCCGCCGCAATCACGAACGGCGGCATGTCCTGAACCAGTGCAGAAGCACCGCCCAGCATCGAATGCGCACCAATCCGCACAAACTGGTGCACGCCAGACATACCGCCAACAATCGCATAATCACCAATCGTCACATGGCCCGCCATCTGCGCATTGCTTGACAGGATCACGTTGCTGCCGATCTGGCAGTCGTGGCCAACATGCACATACGCCATGATCCAGTTGTCGTCACCAAGCGTGGTGACACCCATGTCCTGCGCCGTGCCTGTATGAATCGTCGTGAATTCACGGATGGTATTGCGATGGCCAATCACCAGACGCGTGGGCTCATCCCGGTACTTCATGTCCTGCGGCCGGCCACCCACCGAAGCGTAATGACCAACCCGGTTGTCTTCGCCAATCGTTGTGCAGCCCTCAATCACGCTATGCGAACCAATTGTGGTGCGCGCGCCCACCTTCACATGCGCGCCAACGATTGCATACGGCCCAACCTCTACCGTGTCATCGAGCTGCGCACCTGGCTCGATAATTGCCGTTGGATGAATCCTGCTCATGGGCCCTCACTTCCGCTTCGGTTTAACTTGCTTGCACTCAACTACGCGTTATTCGCAACCTTACTCGCTATCCAGTTGACGCACTGCGCACATCAGATCGGCTTCAGCAGCGACCACGCCATCAACTTCAGCGTGCGCCCTGAATTTCCAGATTCCTCGCTTATGCCGCTCGAACGTCGCATTCAGGATCAGCTGATCGCCCGGCTCGACAATCCGCTTGAAGCGCGCATTGTCAATGCCAACGAACAGATACAGCGTGTCATTCCGGTCATGCGGCTCTTCTGAAAACGTCAGAAGCGCTGCGGTTTGCGCCAGCGCTTCGAGAATCAGCACGCCTGGCATGACTGGACGCGAAGGAAAATGCCCTGTGAAGTAAGGCTCATTCACGGACACATTCTTCAGCGCCTTGATACTTTTGTGAGGCTCAAGCTCCAGCACGCGATCTACCAGCAAGATCGGATAGCGATGAGGCAACAGCGTCAGAATCTTATGAATGTCGAGATTGATTTTTTCAGTGCTCATGTGTTTCTGCTCACGCCAGAAAGACGCGGTGATAGCTGCGGATGCTAGCTCAGGTGAATGGAAAAACGTGGAACCGATGATGCGCCGCCCGAAAACCAGCGGCGCACAGGGTGTTGATGATGAACTGATTAAACGCTGCGTTACAACTTCGAACCCGTTGAAGCGTCGTGCGCCGCAGCTTCAAGCGCCTTGATACGGTCGCGCAGCTTGTCCAGGTTGCGCATTAAGGCCGCGCTTTTATTCCAGTCCGTATGATTGACCGCCGGAAAAGCACTGGTGTAAATGCCAGGCTTCAGCAACGACTTTGAAACTCCTGATTTCGCGGTGACTATCACGTAGTCAGCCAGCTTGACGTGACCGGCAATGCCAACTGCGCCGCCAATCATGCAGTGCTTTCCAAGCGTCGTGCTGCCAGCGATACCCGCGCACCCCGCTATCACGGTATAAGCGCCAATCCGGCAGTTATGGCCAATCTGGACAAGGTTATCAATCTTCACGCAGGCTTCGATCACCGTATCGGCCATCGCACCGCGATCAATCGTCGTATTGGCACCGATTTCGACATCTGGACCGATCACCACGCCACCAACTTGCGGAATCTTGACCCAGTTGCCAGTACGATCTTCCCCGTTGCCCGTAAAGTCGGGAGCAAAACCAAAGCCGTCTGAACCAATCACCGCCCCCGAATGAATAATCGCGCGCTCGCCCAGCGTGCAACCGTGATACACGCTCACGTTCGGATACAGGTGAGAACCCGCCCCAACCCGGCTGCCCCGGCCAATAAAAACATTGGCATCAAGCCGGACCTGCTCACCGATCACTGCGCCGGCTTCTACCGTCACATTAGGTCCGAGCAGCGCGCTGGCTGCGATCTGAGCTGTCGGATCAACCGTCGCGCTGGCATGAACGCCCGGCACCATGGGCGGCGCGGCCAGATCCAGAAAGGCCTGGGCGAGCCGTGCAAAGTAAGCGTAAGGATTAGGCGTAACAATAAAACTGCGCGACGCCCGGGAAGAGACCCCAGCCAGATCAGCCGCACTGATCAGCACAGCACCCGCGCGGGTGGTATCAACCTGGGGTAAATATTTTGGATTCGCAATGAATGCGATTTGATCGGGCCCTGCCTGATCCAGTGGCGCCAGGCCACGAATGGGGCGGGAGCCATCCCCTGCTATTTCACCGCCGAAGCGCGTGACAATCTCTTCAAGCGTCAATGCCATGCGTCTGTGGCTCCTGCTGCTCAGTTAGGGTTGGATGCGGCAGCAAGCGCCTTCAGCACCTGATCAGTAATATCAATGCGCGGGCTCACGTAGACCGCTTCTTGCACGATCAAGTCGTAATGCTGCTGCTCGGCAATCTGCTTGATCACTTTGTTTGCCCGGTCCAGCACCGCAGCCAGTTCTTCATTCCGGCGCTGGTTCAGGTCTTCGCGGAATTCACGCTGCTTGCGCTGAAAATCAGTATCCATCTGCGACAGGTCACGCTGTTTCTGCGCCCGGTCAGCCGCAGCGAGCGAAGCACCGTTCTTGTCGAGCGCGTCCGACATTGACTTCAGCTTTTGCGCCATATCCTGCAAGTTCTTGTCGCGCTTGGCAAACTCCGCTTCAAGCTTGGTCTGGGCCGCTTTTGCCGCCGTCGACTCACGCAAGATCCGGTCTGAATTGACCGCTGCGATTTTGGCTTCTTGCGCCTGCGCCACGCCAGTGACCAAAGTCAGAGCAATGGCCAGCGCGCACGTCATACGATTCGAAAACAAACTGGTTAACAAGATGATCCTCTCGATACTGTAAGGGTTCCAGGCGATCGGCCAGGCAGTTAAAACGCCGTTCCAATCTGGAACTGGAATTTCTGGTACTGGTCGCCAGTATGCTTCGTCAGCGGGAAGCCCAAGCTCAGCTTAAGTGGCCCAATTGGTGAAATCCATGCAAGCCCGACGCCGTAGCCATACCGCAAGCCATTCGCACCGATCGTTGTATTGCCGCCTTGCGCTGCATCACCCCAGACGTTACCCGCATCGAGGAAGGTGAAGACCCGCAGGGTCCGGTCATAACCCGTGCCCGGCAGCGGGAACGTAAGTTCGATATTGCCGACGAGCATTTTTGATCCGCCAATCGGATCGCCGGTAACCAGATCGCGTGGTCCAAGCGAGCTTGGCTCGTAGCCCCGGACCGAACCAATACCGCCCGCGTAATAATTCTTGAAGATTGGATATGGCTTGTTGCCAATACCCTGGCCATAGCCGCCCTGCAGGTTAAAGCCCAACACGAAGCCACGTGCAAACGAGTAGTAATACTGCGCCTGGACATCAGCCTTGTAGTACTGGGTGCCACCAATCGGCGTGCCGTATTCGGCATTGGCCTGGGTGAAATAGCCACGGCTTGGCACTAGTGCGCTATCCCGTGCATCGCGCGACCAGCCGACCGTCAACGGCACGTTGTTGGAAACACGGCCGTAGCTGTTCACGTAGTTCTGATACGCCTGCGGTGTATTGGCATCTGTATCAAGCTGATTTTGCTCCAGCCCGGCACCGAAATACACCGTATCGACTTCTGAAAATGGAATGCCGAATTTCAGGTCGCCACCAAGCGTCACAATCTTGAAGCTCGAATTAGTCGAGTAATAAAGCGGCTGATAAGTGCGGTAATAAACGTCTGTAATACGTTTGATCCCGTCGACCGTGAAATACGGATCGACCTGGGTCACGGTCAGCGTGCGGTATGTCTTGGCCGTGTTGATATTGACGGCGAGGCTGGTGCCCGAGCCGAACACGTTGTCTTGCGACACCCCTGCGGACAGCACCACTTTATCGGTTGACGAAAAGCCCGCGCCCAGCGTAATGGCACCGGTGGGTTTTTCGGCCACTTTCACATCGACATCGACCTGATCCGGCGTGCCTTCGACCGGCGAGGTCGTCACATTCACGTCGGTGAAGTAACCAAGACGGTTAATCCGGTCTTTGGATAATGCAAGACGGTTTGAATCGAACCATGAGCTTTCAAGCTGACGCATTTCCCGGCGCACAACTTCGTCACGCGTGCGCGTATTGCCGACCACGTTGATGCGGCGCACGTAGACGCGGCGGCTTGGATCAACCTGCAATGTCAGATCGACGGTGTGATTTTCCTGGTTGATCTGCGGCAATGCATTGACTGTTGCAAATGCATAACCGTATTCGCCGAGCTTGTCGACAATCGCCTTGGTCGTCGTCTGGAGTTTTTCAGCGGAGAAACGGTCACCTGGTTTGATCTTGATCAGCTTGCTCAACTCTGCTTCACGATCGAGCAGATTGCCCGACAACTGGATGCCTGAAATCTTGTACGGTTCGCCTTCATGCAGCGTCACCGTCAGATACATGTCTTTCTTGTCCGGTGTAATCGACACCTGGGTAGATTCAATGCTGAACTCGAGATAGCCACGATTCAGATAGTACGAACGAATATTCTCGAGATCGCCCGCGAGCTTTTCTTTCGCATACAAATCATTTTTCGTGTACCAGGAGAACCAGTTCGGCGTAGAAAGCTGCATTTCATCGCGCAGCGTCCCGGTGCTAATTGCGTTGTTGCCGATAAAGTTGATCTGGCGAATCTTCGCGCTTGGACCTTCAACCACCGCGAATAACACCGAAACCCGGTTACGGTCGATTGGCGTGATGGTGGTGGTGACCTCAGCTGCGTAGAAGCCCCGTGTCAGATACTGGCGCTTGAGCTCCTGCTCAGCCTTGTCTACGAGCGCCTTGTCGTAGTAACGGCCTTGCGACAACCCAACCGCGCGCAACGATTTGGTCAGGTTATCTTTGTCGAATTCCTTAATGCCAGAAAAATCGATCGTGCCAATGGCCGGACGCTCCAGCACCTGCACGACAACGACGTTACCAACCGCTGCGATCTTCACGTCGTTGAAGAACCCCGTGGCATAAAGCGCACGAATGGCTTCAGATGCTTTGTCGTCGGTGAAAGTTTCACCCTGCCTGAGCGGGAGATAAGCGAATACGGTTCCGGGTTCGACACGCTGCAAACCTTCGATCCGGATGTCTTGCACGACAAAAGGCGCTGTCGCGTGCGCTGCCAACCCATGAACGGCGATTGCCGCAGCGATAACTGTTTTAGGAACAAGGCGATGAGGTCTAAACAACGTGCTTCCCCAGTGTATATAGCTGCATCAAATCAGGCGGAACACCATCGGTGGTAGCGCCAGACGCATTAGAAATGGATTAAACGAGCCAGATCGTTGAACAGTGCAACTGCCGATAACGCGACAATGCAGACAAGCCCGGCCCTTTGCAAAACGAGCTGGCAGCGATCCGATATGGCAGTGCCAGTTACAGCTTCAACCAAATAATATAACAGATGCCCGCCATCCAATACCGGAATTGGCAACAGGTTGAGGACACCGAGACTAATGCTGACAAGCGCAAGAAACGACAGGAATGCCGATAAGCCAAGACGTGCGCTCTTGCCAGCGTAATCGGCAATCGTCACGGGGCCAGACAGGTTTTTCAGCGAAGCCTCGCCGATAATCATCCGGCCAAACATCCGTACCGAATACACCGATAGATCCCAGGTACGCTGCGCGCCCAGTTGCAGGCTCTCGAATGGCCCGTAGTGAACCTTCACCGATGGCACCTGGGTCGCCAGTTCAGCGCCAATCCGCCCGATTACCTGGGCACTCCCGGCATCGCGCTGTGCCGCCGGAATAATCACCAGTGAGACCTGCACCGCCGCCTGGTCCGTGCCACGCTCAACCTGCAACGCGACAGGCTGGCCCGCGTGCGACTGGATATAAGCAATAAATGCCGTCGCATTATCCGTGCGCTTGCCATCGGCAGATTTCAGACGGTCGCCCGCTAGCAGGCCTGCTTTCTGGGCCGCGCTATCGGGCTGAACGGCCGCCACGGAAAGCGTGCCGCCTCCTGGTTCAAAACCGAGATACGACATGAAATTGTCGTCAACGTGCTTTTCCTGCACCTGGGTCAAGTCAAGCGGGAAATCAAATGTGCCTTGCGCATCACGCGCGCTTAGCACCAGACGCTGACGGTCAAACGCGGCACCAAGCAGCTTCCAGCGCAAATCGGACCATGAGCGGACAGGCTGTGCTTCGCTGTCGTGCGGACCACGCACCGCGACGATGGTTTCGTCGCCGTCAAAGCCGGCCTTGGCGGCCAGCGTATTGGCCGCAGGTGTGGCAATGGTGGCCCGGGGCTCCATCACCCCCGTGGCAAACACTGCGGCAAAAAGCACGATAGCAAGCAGAAAATTGGCCGCCGGCCCTGCCGCAACAATCGCCATCCGGCGCCAGACAGACTGCCGGTTAAACGCATGCGCTAGCTCATCTGCCGGAATCGCTGTGCTCGTCTCGCGCTCATCGAGCATCTTCACGTAGCCGCCCAGCGGCAATGCGGCGATAGTCCATTCGGTGCCTGTTTTCGGACTGACCCATTGCAGTAGCGGCTTGCCAAATCCAATCGAAAAACGCAGCACCTTGACACCGCACAAACGGGCCACGCTGTAATGGCCGTACTCATGCACCACCACCAGCACACCAATGGCCACCACGAAGGCCAGCAACTCAATCAGAAAATTCATCGCTACCTCACCGCGTCCCGGCTAGATGCAAAGCATCAGCAGTAGAGATACGAGCGATAAATTCAGTTGCGGCCCGGCGTGCTGCAGCATCGGCCTCCAGCACATCATCCAGCGCCAATGCGTTCCGGTTGTGCAAGCCGTTGAGCACGGCACCCACCACTTGGGCAATCGCCATAAAACCAATTTTGCGTGACAAAAAAGCGTCAACTGCGACCTCGTTGGCCGCATTCAGCGTCGCACTTGCCAGCCCGCCTTCGGCAAGCGCCTGCATCGCCAAAGCGAGACACGGGAAACGGGCGTAATCGGGCTTCTCAAAAGACAGCGCGGCAATCTGTGCCAGATCCAGTTGCGCGACACCAGAGTCGATACGCTCTGGATACGCCAGCGCATGCGCAATCGGCGTGCGCATATCGGGATTGCCAAGCTGGGCCAGCACTGAGCCGTCGACATACGACACCAGCGAGTGAATCACGCTCTGTGGGTGAATCAACACGTCGATGCGCTCACCGGGCAGGCCAAATAACCAGTGCGCCTCGATGACTTCCAGACCTTTGTTCATCATCGTTGCGGAATCGACCGAGATTTTCCGGCCCATCACCCAGTTCGGATGCTTGCAGGCTTCGTCAGGGGTGACTGCAGCGAGCGAAGCAGGCTCACGGCTGCGAAACGGGCCACCTGAAGCCGTCAGAACAATCTTCGACACGCCCCCGTGCAGTTCCATCTCGCGTGGCAGGCACTGGAAAATCGCATTGTGTTCGGAATCCACCGGGAGCAAGGTGGCCTGATGATCGCGCACCGCATCCATGAAGATTGCGCCGGACATCACCAGCGCTTCCTTGTTTGCCAGCAAAATGCGTTTGCCCGCGCGCGCAGCAGCGAGACCCGGTGCCAAGCCTGCCGCACCGACAATCGCCGCGACCACCGTATCGCAGTGAACGCTTTGCGAAACCTCGACAAGCGCTTGCGGACCATACGCTACTTCCGTCGTACATCCGGCCTCGCGCAATTGCGCGGCAACCTGCAAGGCCGTTGCCGCATCTCCGACCACGGCAACCTCGGGACGGAAGCGCAAACATTGCTGAACCAGTTTGTCGCCGTTGCGATGGGCGGTCAGCGCATAAACCGAAAATTTTTCAGGATGGCGCGCAACAACGTCTAGCGTGCTCTCGCCAATCGAGCCGGTTGAACCCAGCAGTGTCAGACGTTTTTGCATGTTTTTTAGCCAGGTAACAGCAGCATCGCTAATGGCAGCACGGGCAGCAGCGCATCAATACGATCCAGCACGCCGCCATGCCCAGGCAGCAAGCCACTGGAATCTTTGACACCAGCCTGACGCTTCAGAACGGATTCAAACAAATCGCCCACCACGCTAAACACCACCAGCAAGGTGACGACCGCCAGCATGCGCGCCCAACCGAGCTGCGCCAGCGTGGAGAAGATTGTGGGTTCAAATACATGCGTCAAGCTCGCAGCAAGCGCCATGCAAAGCACGGCTAGCCAGCCGCCAAGCGCGCCTTCCCAGGTTTTACCCGGGCTGATTGCTGGCGCAAGCTTGTGCCGCCCGAACGCCTTACCGGAAAAATAAGCACCAATATCAGCCAGCCACACCAGCAGCAACAGCGATAAAACAAACGGCACGCCTGCTTCGCGCGCAATGACCAGCGCGTGCCAGCAGGCCACCAGCACAGTCAGGCCCGCAAGCAGCAAAAACACCCGCCACGAGCCCTGCGCCAGCGTCGGCTTGCGCAACAAGATAAAAGGGACGGCGACTACCCAGAAAATCGCAGCCGCGCGAAACAGCGGCTGCGATGCGGGCATCAGCGAGGAGACCGGCAGACTGACGGCAAGCGCCAGTGCGGCGCACAACGCGTACACAACCGACGCGCGCGCACCGGTTTTCAGCAGACGCGCCCATTCCCACGCAGCAAAAACCACCACCAGTGCAATCAGCACGGCAAAAGCGTTAACCGATGCGTAGAAAGTGACGGGAAGAAAGACGGCCAGCAAAACAAGCGCCGTGATGACACGGGTTTTTAGCATGGCAGCGAGTCGGCGTTTTGCACTTGAGGTTCCAGTTGGGCACTGGTGCGGCCAAAACGGCGTTCACGTTCGGCATAGGAAGCAATCGCCTGCCCTAATGCCGCGCCATCAAAATCCGGCCAGAAAATATCAGTGAAATAAAGTTCGGTGTAAGCCATTTGCCACAGCAGGAAATTACTGATGCGCTGCTCGCCCCCGGTGCGGATGAAAAGATCCGGCTCGGGGGCATAAGCCAGCGCCAGATGCTGGGTAAATGAGGCTTCGCTGATTTCAGCGGCATGGCCGGCCTGCACGGCTTCCTCAGCCAGCTTGCGGCTCGCCTGCATGATGTCCCAGCGGCCGCCGTAATTCGCGGCGATAGTCAGCGTCAGACGGGTATTGCGCGCGGTCTTGGTCTCCGCGCGTTTAATCAGGTCCTGAATCCGCTTGTCGAACATCGCCAGATCGCCCACCACACGCAGACGAATTCCGTTTGCGTGCAGCTTGCCCACTTCGCGCTCAAGCGCCGTCACAAAAAGACGCATCAGAAACGAGACTTCGTCGTTCGGGCGACGCCAGTTTTCAGAGCTAAAGGCAAAGAGCGTCAGATACTCGACACCGCAGCGGGCGCAGGCTTCAACGACGGTCCGCACCGCCTCGACCCCGCGCGTATGCCCCGCGACCCGCGGCAAGCGGCGCTGCGTCGCCCAACGGCCATTGCCATCCATGATGATCGCTATATGCCGCGGCACTGCCGCAACATCCGGCACGCGCACGGTTGAACTGGTATAGGTCATGGCCGTTGAGACAGTCGCTGCAAAAAGAAAAAATCGAACTCGGCCAGCATCGGGCCGAAGTCCATCAAGATACTCAGACGGCGTGCATTACACCGTCATGATCTCGGCTTCTTTGGTCTGGACCAGTTTGTCGATTTCGGTCACAGACTTGTCGGTCAGTTTTTGCACATCATCGCCACCACGACGCTCGTCGTCTTCGGAAATCTCTTTGTCTTTGACGAGTTTTTTTAATTGCTCATTGGCATCGCGGCGCAAGTTACGCACGGCGACTTTCGCCGTTTCGCCTTCGCTTTTCACTACCTTGGCCAGTTCACGGCGACGCTCTTCGGTCAACGCTGGCATTGGTACGCGAATCATGTCGCCTTGTGTCGCGGGGTTCAGGCCCAGGTCAGAATCACGAATCGCTTTTTCAACCACTGTGACCATGTTCTTTTCCCATGGCTGAACGCCGATCGTACGAGCGTCGATCAGCGTCATGTTGGCTACCTGGGAAATAGGCACTGGCGAGCCGTAATAATCGACCTGAATATGATCCAGCAAGCCGGTATGCGCACGACCTGTACGGATTTTCGACAGATCGTTTTTGAATGCATCAATCGAGCGCTGCATTTTCTGCTCAACACTCTTGGTAACTTCAGCCACAGACATTTTTAAACCTCCGAACTCTTCAAAACAGTGCGAACCGGCCAACGCCGAAAGCAGCAGCCAAGGCCCGCGTTAAAACCCACGTCAAGGACGAGAGCTTACACGTGGACCAGCGTCCCTTCGTCCACGCCTTGCACGATGCGCATCAACGCACCCGGTTTAACAATTGAAAACACACGAATCGGCAATTTCTGGTCGCGGCATAGCGCGAAAGCCGTTGCATCCATCACCTGAAGATTCCGGCTGATGGCTTCATCAAAACTAATCGTGGTGTAGCGCGTAGCGCCGGGATCTTTTTTCGGATCAGCGGAATAAACGCCATCGACCTTGGTCGCTTTCAGCACAACCTCAGCGCCAATCTCCGAGCCGCGCAGCGCGGCGGCAGTATCTGTCGTGAAAAATGGATTGCCGGTGCCTGCGGCAAAAATCACTACTTTGCCCTCTTCAAGCTGGCGAATCGCACGTGGCCGGATATAAGGCTCGACCACCTGATCCATCCGCAACGCGGACTGCACCCGCGCTTCAATGCCGGCATGGCGCATCGCGTCCTGCAAGGCCAGCGCGTTCATCATCGTCGCCAGCATGCCCATGTAATCGGCAGTGGCGCGGTCCATGCCGGCCGCTCCGCCCGCGACACCGCGAAAAATATTGCCACCGCCAATCACTACCGCAAGCTGGATGCCAAGCTGCACGACTTCAGCGACATCGGCCACCATGCGCTCGATGGTTGCCCGATTAATGCCAAAGGCGTCGTCGCCCATTAAAGCTTCACCGGACAGTTTAAGCAAAACGCGTTTATAGGCAGTGGGCATAGGAGATATCCAGATCGCGCAGAAAGGACGGTAGATGAAGCTACAGGAATAATTCGGCCAGACATACACGCAGCACACCCTGAAACCTGGCCGGAAGTGACTGCGCAACAAACTGGGAAATACAGCAAAAACTTGACCGGAACAGCGCAGCCTGATGATGGCTGCGGGCTACAGCAGAACAGAACGCCTGCTGTAGCCCGGCAACAAACCTGCTAAAACTTACTGCTGTTTGGCTGCAGCGACCTGGGCTGCCACTTCGGCCGCAAAGTCGTCCTGGCGCTTCTCAATGCCCTCTCCGACCACGAACAAGGCAAATTTCTGCACGCTGGCACCCGCAGCTTTCAACATTTGCTCGATTGTCTGCTTGTCGTTTTTCACGAAAGTCTGATCAAGCAGCGACACTTCTTTCAGATACTTTTGCACGCTGCCTTCCACCATCTTCGACACGATCTCGGCAGGCTTGCCCGATTCGGCCGCTTTTTGCTCAGCGATGCTGCGCTCGGTGGCGATCAGCTCAGCAGGAACATCTTTCGACGACAATGCAACTGGCTTCATCGCCGCGATGTGCATCGCAACATCTTTACCAATCTGCTCGTCGGCACCGGTGTACTCGACCAGCACGCCAATACGTGCGCCATGCAGATAGGCCGCCAGCTTGCCTGTGGTTTCAAAACGGGCAAAACGGCGAATCGACAGATTTTCACCAATCTTGCCAACCAGCGCGAGGCGAATCGCGTCAACGGTCGAGCCGTCCAGCGGCAGCGCGGACAGCGCAGCGACATCAGCCGGATTGTGCTTTGTCACCAGCTCAGCCACTGTTTTAGCGAAGGCAATGAAATCGTCGTTTTTCGACACGAAGTCGGTTTCGCAGTTCAACTCGACAATGGCACCCACATTACCGCCCATGAACGACGAGATCACGCCTTCAGCAGTCACGCGCGATGCGGCCTTGCTTGCCTTGTTGCCCAGCTTGACGCGCAGCAGCTCTTCAGCGCGCGCCATATCCCCGTCTGCTTCTGTCAGTGCTTTCTTGCATTCCATCATCGGCGCATCAGTTTTTGCGCGCAGTTCTGCAACCATGCTTGCGGTAATTGCCGCCATCGTTTGCTCCTTGAGTCTGTCTGAGTCTGTCTTTTACACACCGCCCGCACTTCGATACAGGCGGCAAGAATTCGTTTCGCCGTCACGCAGATATTTTTTACTTGACCTACGGCAGCGTCACTATCACGGCTTAAAAAAAGGGGGCCTGTAGAAAGCCCCCTTTTTTGCCGGACGCGGGGTAGCTTTACGCTTCCGCGCTGACCTCGACGAACTCGTCGCCGTCACCACCACGTGCCGCCTGAACCACTTCATTCACTGCGTTCGAACGGCCTTCGAGGATCGCGTCAGCCACGCCTTGCGTGTACAGGGCAACAGCCTTGCTGGCGTCGTCGTTACCTGGAATCACGTAATCGATGCCTTCTGGCGAGTGGTTCGTGTCAACCACTGCGATCACTGGCACGCCGAGCTTCTTCGCTTCCGTCACGGCAATTTTGTGGTAACCAACGTCGACCACGAAAATTGCGTCAGGAATGCCGCCCATGTCTTTCACGCCGCCAATCGACTTTTGCAGCTTGGCGATTTCGCGTTCAAACAGCAGCGCTTCTTTCTTGCTCATGCGCTCGAGATCGCCGGCCTCAACAGCGGCTTCCATTTCTTTCAGGCGCTTGATCGACACTTTCAGCGTCTTGAAGTTGGTCATCATGCCGCCGAGCCAGCGTGCATTGACATAAGGCATGCCTGCGCGCAGCGCTTCTTCAGCGATGGTGTCGCGCGACTGGCGCTTGGTGCCAACGAACAGGATGGTGCCGCGATTAGCTGCCAGTTGACGCACGTACTTCAGCGCGTCGTTGTACATCGGCAGCGTTTTTTCGAGGTTGATAATGTGGATTTTGTTGCGATGACCGAAGATGAAAGGAGCCATCTTCGGGTTCCAGAAGCGTGTCTGGTGACCAAAGTGGACACCTGCTTCCAGCATTTGACGCATGGTAATTGCCATGAAAAACTCCGCGAGGGTTGGGTCTTAAGCCGATTGCCGTATCTGCCGTATAACCTCCGCCTGATGGAAGGCCAATACTGCAAACACCCTGGATGCACCGGCTTGCGAGTGTGCAGCAAGTGGTTTTTACTGCTGAACTGCTTCTTTCTTACTAGCTAGCGCCGCCAAAAAAGCTAAATCAGCCATAAATTTGGCAAATAACGGCAATAGAGGCGACCTAGCCAAAGAGTATAGCACGCACGCCGCACACGACTCAAGCCGCCAAACAGCTCCCCTAAGCACCTGGCTTGCGGCAAAGCTATAACAAAAAAGACCCGGATTTAAACAAAACACGCCGGGTTAACGTTTACGAAGGTCTACGGAGCTCACCAGATGGTGCGATAATCCCGGAATATTTGCCTCCCAGATCCGGCCCCCACTTATGTCGATTACGCTCAAGAACGAACACGATATTGCGCAAATGCGGGTAGCTTGCCGCCTTGCGAGCGAAGTGCTCGACTACATCACCCCGTTCATCGCAGCCGGCATCAGCACCGGCGAGCTTGACCGCCTGTGCCACGAATACATGCTGCAACAGCAAGGCACGATCCCGGCACCCCTTAATTACCAGCCGCCTGGCTATCCGCCCTACCCCAAAGCCACCTGCATTTCAGTCAATGACGTGATCTGTCACGGTATTCCCGGCGACAAAGTGCTGAAAAACGGCGATGCCCTCAATATCGATGTCACCGTTATCAAAGACGGTTATTTCGGCGATACCAGCCGGATGTTTATCGTCGGCGAAGGCTCGATTCTCGCGCGCAAGCTGGCGCAAACCACCTACGAATGCATGTGGCTCGGCATCGCCCAGGTGCGCCCAGGGGCGCACCTGGGCGATATCGGCCATGCCATTCAGCGCCATGCCGAGGGCCAGGGTTATAGCGTCGTGCGCGAATACTGCGGCCACGGCATCGGTACGGTGTTTCACGAAGATCCGCAAATCCTCCATTACGGCCGCCCCGGCACCGGGCTCGAGCTGCAGGCAGGCATGATTTTCACCATCGAGCCCATGATTAACGCCGGACGGCGCGAAATTCGCACGATGCCGGATCAATGGACCGTCAAAACCAAAGACCGCAGCTTGTCCGCGCAATGGGAGCACACCGTGCTGGTCACCGAAACCGGCTATGACGTGCTCACCGTGTCAGCCGGTTCGCCCGCCCGTCCAGCTCTCGTCGCAGCCGCGGCCTAAGCAGCACTGGCCTGTGCCTCCCTTCCACGTCTTTCGTCTGCGCCACATGCCGCCCCGTTCTTCATGAGCCACGCCTCGCCCCCCGGTTCTTGTGCCACGACTAGCGCCGCGACCCATGCCGCTATGTCGCTCAAGGCAGACTACCGGGCGGCCAAGACGCAGATTCTCGAGCGTATCGAAAACACCCCTCGCGTTGATAGCACGATGCGCTCGCTCGCCCGTTTGACCGACCACACCTTGCTCCAGGCATGGGAAGCCTGCCAGGTCCCCGCCGGGGCGGCACTTCTAGCCGTCGGCGGGTATGGCCGCGATGAACTGGCACCCTATTCCGATATCGATATTCTGGTGCTGCTGCCAGACAGCCCGGCATCCGCACCATCCGGCCAGAAACTTGCGCCTGAGCCCCAAGCCACGCTTGAAGAGCGCGTCGAGCAATTCATCGGCTTCGCGTGGGATCTCGGACTGGAGTTAGGCAGCAGTGTGCGCACCGTGTCCCAATGTCTCGATGAAGCCGCCCAGGACATTACCGTGCGCACCTCATTGCTTGAGGCCCGGCATCTCGCGGGAAGCATGCCGCTCACGGAGGACTTCACCCGGCGCTACCGGGAAGCACTTGATCCACGCGCTTTTTTCCAGGCCAAGGTGCTGGAGATGCGTCAGCGTCATGCCAAATTTCAGGACACGCCCTATGCGCTTGAACCCAATCTCAAGGAAAGTCCGGGCGGGTTGCGCGATCTGCAACTGATTCTCTGGGTCACGCGTGCAGCAGGCTTTGGCAGTAGCTGGAGGGAACTAGACACGCTCGGGCTCATCACCCGCCGCGAAGCGCGCGAGCTGCATCGCAACGAAGCCTTTCTCAAGACACTCCGGGCGCGGCTGCATGTGATCGCCAAACGCCGCCAGGACATCCTGATTTTCGACTTGCAAGACCCTGTAGCCAGCAGTTTCGGCTACCGCACCAGCACCGCGCGGCGCGCCAGCGAGCAACTGATGCGGCGTTATTACTGGGCGGCCAAAGCGGTCACCCAGCTTTCCACGATCCTGATCCAGAACATCGAGGCCCAGCTCTTTCCCAGCACGAGCGGCGTCACGCGGGTGTTGTGCGAGCGTTTCGTCGAAAAGCAGGGCATGCTCGAAATCACCCGCGACGATGTGTTTCAGCGTGAACCCAACGCGATTCTTGAGGCTTTTTTACTGTACGAGCAGACGCCTGGCATCAAGGGCCTGTCGGCCCGGACGCTGCGCGCGCTGTACAACGCCCGTGACGTGATGGACCTGCAATGGCGTCGCGCAGCAGAAAACCGCCGCTTGTTTCTGTCGATCCTGCAGCAGCCTTATGGCATCACGCACGCACTGCGCCTGATGAACCAGACCAGCGTGCTGGGACGCTATCTGCTGAACTTTCGCCGCATCGTCGGGCAAATGCAGCACGACCTGTATCACGTCTATACCGTCGATCAGCACATTCTGATGGTGGTGCGTAACCTGCGCCGCTTCTCGGTTGCGGATCACGCGCACGAATATCCGTTTTGCAGCCAGCTCAGCGCCAACTTCGAGCGCCCGTGGGTGCTGTATGTCGCCGCGCTGTTTCACGATATCGCCAAGGGCCGGGGCGGCGATCATTCGACGCTTGGCATGGTCGACGCGCGGCGCTTTTGCGTGGCGCACGAGATCACGGGCGATGACGGCGCGCTGGTGGTGTGGCTGGTCCAGCATCACCTGACCATGAGCCAGGTCGCGCAAAAGCAGGACACGAGCGACCCGGAAGTCATCAAACGCTTTGCCCAACTGGTCGGCAATGAGCGGCGGCTCAGCGCGCTGTATCTGCTGACCGTGGCCGATATTCGCGGCACCAGCCCGAAAGTCTGGAACGCATGGAAAGGCAAGCTGCTCGAAGACCTCTATCGCGCCACGCTGGCAGTGCTGGGCGGCGCTCCGCTTGATGCGCATTCAGCGCTGAAAACCCGCCAGCAAGAAGCGCTGGCGCTGCTGCGGCTGGAAACCGTCCCGGAGCATGCGCATCAGGCCTTGTGGAATCAGCTCGATGTCGCGTATTTCCTGCGCCACGACGCAGCCGATATCGCATGGCAAACCCGCATGCTGTATCGCCATGTGACTAGCCCGGTGCCACTCGTGCGAGCGCGTCCTGCGCCTATTGGCGAAGCCTTGCAGGTGTTGGTGTATGTCCAGGACCGAGCTGATCTCTTTGCCAGCATTTGCGCGTATTTCGACCGCAGCGCGCTGTCGGTGCTCGATGCCCGGATTAACACTACCCAGCACGGTTATGCCCTCGATAACTTCCTCGTCGCTCATACCGGGCATGGGGTTCATTACCGCGACATCGCCAACCTGGTCGAACAGGAGCTAGGCGCACGCCTGCTCGCTGATAGCCCGTTGCTGCCTGAACCCTCAAGGGGACGTCTGTCACGCCAGTCACGGACGTTCCCGGTCATTCCACGCGTCGACCTTCGGGCCGATGAGCGTGGCCAGTACTACATCCTGTCCGTCTCGGCAAACGACCGGCCAGGCCTTCTTTATTCGATCGCGCGCGTGCTGGCTGAGCACCGGGTCGGCGTCCATGCGGCGCGGATCAATACGCTTGGCGAACGTGTCGAGGACGTGTTTCTGCTGGATGGAAACAGCCTCTCGGACAACCGCCGGCAAATCCAGGTCGAAACCGAACTGCTGCGCGCGATCGCAGTGTGAGATTCCATGCGAGCAAAATTAACCGCCAAGCATCCGCGACCGGCATCCTCCCAGCGTGCGCCAGTTCGTACTGGCAGCACTGCTGGGCGTAAGCCAGCGCGTCCGGCTACGCCTCCTTCTGGCGGCGCAGCACCTGCGAGCGGTGCGCCGCGTCGCACGCCATCCGGTGCACCACGCACCGGTGCCTCATCCGCTGGCGGTGCAGGTCAGCGGCCTACCAGCCGCGCCCCGGGTGGTGGTGGCTATAGCGCCGGTGAGCGGCGCAGTTCTGCGCCCGATCGTGGCGCGCCACGCACTCAGACACGTCCGGCTCGCGCCGAAGGCGCGCCTACGCGTGAGCGTTCTAATGCCAGCGCTGGCGCGCGTGCGCCACGCAGCTTTGCCGATCAGCGGCCACGCCGTGACGGCGGGCCAGACGGTCCGCGCCGCAATGAGACGGAACGTGGTTACGGCGAGCGCGGACGCGCACCACGCGAAGCAGGCGCGCGCCGCCCTTACGGCGAGACAGCGTCTGGCAGCGACGAACGCCGCGTGCGCAGCGGCCCCCGGACGCCATCTGGCACGGGCACATTCGCGCGTGGCGAACGCCCGGCACGGCCTGCACGGTATGACGAAACCCGCTCGCGCTTTGGTAACGAACGGAATCCGGCGGCCACGCCGGGTGAAGAGCGCCGGGCTCGCCCGTCATCTGAACGGGGTGAGCGCACGTTTGCCCGGCCGGTGAAAAGCACTTATGCGGAACGCGGTGAACGCGGGAGCTCATTTAACTCAGCGCCACGCCGTTCAGGCGATGCCACCGAACGCCCTGCACGCTTTGAGCGCGGCGAGCGCACCGATCGGGGTGAACGGGGGAGCTCATTTAACTCAGCGCCACGCCGTTCAGGCGATGCCACCGAACGCCCTGCGCGCTTTGAACGCGGCGAGCGCACCGATCGGGGTGAACGGGGGAGCTCATTTAACTCAGCGCCACGCCGTTCAAGCGATGCCACCGAACGCCCTGCGCGCTTTGAACGCGGCGAGCGCACCGATCGGGGCACTGGCACACGCGCACCACGGCCAGGCGACAGAAACGACCGCAGCGCCAGCGCACCGCGTTTTGGCGGCGAAGTCCGCCCATCCCGCAGCGATTCCAGCGCGCGGCCACCTCACCGTGCATCAGCAAACGCACGCTCAGAACGGCCAGCACATTCAAACCGCCCCGAGCGCAGCAGTGAGCCCCGGCACGAAACCGCGCCTCACGCTCTGCGTGAATTCAGCGACACGCCAGGCATGCTGCGCCTGTCGAAGCTGATGTCGGAACTCGGTCTTTGCTCGCGCAGGGAAGCCGACGAATGGATCGAAAACGGCTGGGTGCTGGTGGATGGCGAGCGGATCGACACGCTGGGCATCCGGGTGCGTCCCGATCAGCGTATCGAAATTGATCCAGCGGCCCAGGCGATGCAGCAAAAGCAGGTCACGATCCTGGTGCATAAAACCGTCGGCTATGTCTCCGGCCAGGCAGAAGATGGTTATCAGCCAGCCGTGACGCTAGTCACGCCAGAAAACCGCTGGGAAGGTGATCCATCGGGTATCGCTTTTTCCATCACGCATTTGCGCACGCTGGCACCCGCTGGCCGTCTGGATATCGACTCCACCGGCTTGCTAGTTTTGACCCAGGATGGACGGGTCGCCAAACGTTTAGTCGGCGGGCATTCGCTGGTGGACAAGGAATATCTGGTGCGTGTCACGTATGGCGATATCGCCACCGATGTGGAGCAGCACTTTCCGGCTGCATCGCTCGCGTTGTTATGTCATGGCCTTGAGCTTGACGAAGTGCCACTCAAGCCAGCCAGTGTCACCTGGCAAAACGGCGAGCAACTGCGCTTTGTCCTGCGTGAAGGGAAGAAACGGCAGATCCGCCGTATGTGCGAGCTGGTTGGCCTGCACGTGGTTGGCCTGAAACGCGTGCGTATCGGCCAGGTGTCGCTTGGCGCGCTGCCACCCGGCCAGTGGCGCTATCTGGCCGCAGATGAGGCGTTCTAAGGAAGAGTCACGCTGCGGTGTAGCCGTCGCGTGACTTCGCTGTACCTCCCCGCTGCAATGACAAACACCCCAAAAAAACTGGACGCTAATCTGATCCAGGCTTTGGGGTGTTTGTCATTGCAGCGGAGGTTCACGGTGCATGCGACATGCCGGCATACGGCATACGCATGCCTGGCTTCAGTCCTCGTCCAGATCCAGCTCTGGAAATAGCACCTCATTAAAACCAAACTTCGAAAAATCGGTAATCCGCATCGGATACAGCTTGCCAATCAGGTGGTCGCATTCGTGCTGAACCACGCGCGCATGAAACCCTTGTGCGACACGTTCGAGCGGCGTGCCGTACTGGTCGTAGCCTTCGTAGCGAATCATCGAAAACCGGTTCACCGCGCCCCTTAGCCCCGGCACGGACAGGCACCCTTCCCAGCCCTCTTCCATGTCCTGCGACAACGGCGTGACCAGCGGATTAATCAGCACCGTTTCGGGCACCGGCGCGGCATCCGGATAGCGCTCGTTACTGCCAAAGCCAAAGATCACCACCTGCAGGTCAACGCCGATTTGCGGTGCGGCCAGGCCTGCGCCATCGGCATCGCGCATGGTGTCGAACATATCGGCGATGAGCTGGTGCAGCTCAGGCGTATCGAAATGGTCCACCGGCTGGGCAATGCGTAGCAGCCGCGGATCACCCATCTTCAGAATTTCACGAATCATCTGCATGTCCCTCCAAAAGCTTGTGCATACCCTCTTCATCGAGTACCGGAACGCCTAGTGCCTCCGCTTTCTCGAGCTTGCTGCCTGCTTCCGCTCCGGCAATCACGTAGTCCGTTTTTTTCGACACCGACCCCGCTACTTTCGCCCCGGCTTTCTCCAGCATCTCTTTGGCCACTTCACGCGAGAGATTGGGCAAGGTGCCGGTGAGCACTACCGTCTTGCCTGCCAGCACGCCTTGCGGCGCTTTGGGTGCAGGCGGCCCTTCCAACCAGGTCACCCGGCCGGGTGCCCGCAATTGCTCGATGACAACGCGGTTATGCGCTTCGGCAAAAAACTGGCGCAAGGACTCCGCGACGATGGGCCCAACGTCATTGACTTGCAGCAGCTCGTCCACGGGCGCGTCCATCAGCGGATCTAGTGAGCCGAAATAGCGGGCAAGATCTTTCGCGGTGGATTCGCCCACGTGACGGATACCCAGCGCGTAGATAAAACGGGCGAGCGAGGTGTGCCTGGCTTTTTCCAGTGAATCAAGCAGGTTCTGTGCGGATTTATCCGCAAAACGCTCCAGCGCTGCAAGCGTCGCAAACCCCAGGTTGAACAGATCGGCCGGCGTACGCACCAGGTTTTGTTCGACCAGTTGATCAATGATTTTTTCGCCCAGGCCGTCGATATTCAGCGCGCGGCGCTGGGCAAAATGCCACAGCGCCTGCTTGCGCTGCGCCGGGCAAAAGAGGCCACCCGTGCAGCGCGCGATCACTTCGTCAGGCAAGCGCTCAATCGCTGAGCCGCACTCGGGGCATTGCACCGGCATCACGAACTCACGGGCATCTGGCGGGCGGCGCTCGATGAGTGCACTCACCACCTCGGGAATCACATCGCCGGCGCGCCGTACGATCACGGTGTCGCCAATGTGGATGTCTTTGCGCCGGATTTCACCTTCGTTGTGCAACGTCGCATTGGTCACGGTCGCGCCGCCCACGAACACCGGCTCAAGCCTGGCCACGGGGGTGATCGCACCAGTGCGGCCCACCTGGACGTCGATGGCCAGCAGCCGGGTCAGCGCTTCTTGCGCTGGGAACTTGTGCGCCAGCGCAAAGCGCGGCGCGCGCGAGACAAAACCTAGCGCCTCTTGTTCGGCGCGCCGGTTCACCTTGTAGACCACGCCGTCGATGTCGTAGGGCAGCGCCTCACGCTGCGCGCCAATCTGGCGGAAAAACCCCAGCAGCCCATCCACCCCTGTCACCACGGCCCGCTGCGGATTAACCGGCAAGCCCAGCCTGTCGTACCAGTCAAGTAATGCGCTGTGGGCGGGCGGCATCTCCGCGCCCTCCAGCACACCAATGCCATACGCAAAAAATGACAGCGGCCGTTGCGCTGAAATGCGCGAATCAAGCTGACGCAGGCTGCCCGCTGCTGCATTGCGCGGATTGGCAAACTCGCGCTGCCCGGCCTCGCGTTGCCGCGCGTTCAGACGCTCGAAATCGCGCTTGAACATCAGCACTTCGCCGCGCACGTCGAGCACCGTTGGCACTGCCGCGCCTTTGAGCACCAGTGGAATTGAACGGATCGTGCGGACATTACCCGTCACGTCTTCGCCGGTTGCACCGTCACCGCGCGTGGAAGCCTGGACAAAGTGGCCATTGACATAGCGCAGCGAGACTGCCAGACCGTCGAACTTCAACTCGCACGCGTATTCGACCGGTGCTTTGCCCAGCGTGTCGGACGTGCGTTTGTCGAACGCGGCGATATCCTGGTCGGCAAAGCCGTTATTCAGTGACAGCATCGGCAACGCATGCACCACCGGCATAAAGCCGCTGGCGACCTCACCGCCAACCCGCTGGGTTGGCGAGTCAGAGGTAATCAGTTCAGGATGGGCTTGCTCAAGCTGCTGGAGTTCGGCAAAAAGCCGGTCGTACTCCGCGTCAGGCAGATCGGGCTGATCGAGCACGTAATACGCGTGATTGGCGCGCTCAAGTTCGGCCCGCAATGCAGCCACGCGAGTGGCGGCCACGCTGGAGCCGGAAGGTGATGCGGGGGGGGGGTGAGAGACCATGCGATGAGCGTGAGCCGGTGAAATGCAGACGTCGGATTATCTCAGGAAGCGCTCACCGCGGCATCGGCCAAATAGCCAAATTGACCAAATGAGGCAATGGCCAGAACCACATAGTCAGGGTTGAAGCAGCAAAAAACCGGCGAGCGATGGCACCCCAAGGGGCCATCGCTCGCCGGTTCTCGTCGTTCAAATTCAAGCCTTACTGGCTAAAGAGCCGCCGGGTAGCGGGTGAGCCCGCTGGAATTCCGGCCTGTTCGAGCTTGGCGTACAACGTCATCAGCTGTTTTTCGATGGCCAGCAGCGCGCTCTCTGGCAACGGCCGCCGCTGGTCGTCCACCACCCGGCCGCCAATCCGTTCAGCGAGCGATTTCGCGTAATCGCAAATCAGGCGGAACGGCAGGATGTCTTCGTCGGCGACGGGCACATCCAGCACCAGCGCAATCATCTGGCCACCTTTGTAAGTCAGGTCGTCCCGCAGGAAATTGGTGTCGCCGAACTGCAGCATGAACACCGGGCGTTGTCTGGCGTCGAGCTTGACAAAGCGCGTGCCGTCACGTGAGAGCAGCAGGCCATCTTGCGAGGCCACGGCCTGGACGTAATTGGCCGACCATGGCGCGCCGTCGGACAGCACGTTGATCGACAGTTGCGCATCGCACTGCGCGGCAAAACCGTCCAGTTCACGCGCCATCGCCACGGTTTCCATCATGTCGGGAAACTCTGGCGCGGCGTCCAGCGCATCAGCGAACTGCTGCACGCCGGTGACAAATTCAGAAAATTCGAGCTCGTTCAACGGGCCATTGCGGTTCGCCAGTTGCACAGCGGCGCGCAATACTTCATAGCGCACGCCGTGCTGCAAAGGCTCCCACTCACTTGCGCCCTCCGCTTTGCCCTCGATATACACGGGCTTGTTGCCCGCGCGGCGCAAACGCTGTGCCAGTACCAGCGCCTTGTCACCCGCCACGGGAGTAGCGAGCGCGAGTGGCACGATGCAGTCAATCCGCCGGTCCACCACCGTAGGGGTGGCCACCGGGGTTGCGGCGAGTGCGGCGTCGGGGGTTTCCTCGTCAGCGCTAACGCTGGCCGTGGTGGATGCCTCACTGGCACTGGCCACCGTGTCCGGTTCAGCGGGAAGCTCAGCCGCCGTTTCCTGCGGGGTGTCTTCACCAAACACCGGCTCGACGCGCGCCACGTCAATGCGTTCTTCTTCAAGTGCCGTATCACGCCGGACGGGCATCCGGCTGGACTCGATAAAAGGCCCTGGTTCGTCGTCCGCACGCGCGAACGTTTCAGCTATTTCTTCCGGTGCTGGCTGAGGCATCCGGCGCCGCACCTTCGCGCCCTGCCATGCGTTGTACAACACCACGCCACCTACCACTACGGCACCTGCGCCGATCAAACCGAGTGTCAACTCGTCCATGCCCACTCCATCAACTAATTCTTCTCATTGCAGCGCGCATCGCGGCAATAGCGATGCACGCCCCCCTCATTTCACATGGCACCCTGGACGAAGCTGCTTGCTGCTTCCATGTCAACGGCGACGATGCGCGATACGCCCTGCTCTTGCATCGTCACGCCAATCAGTTGCTGTGCCATTTCCATTGCGATCTTGTTGTGCGAGATGAACAGGAACTGAGTCTTGTCCGACATCGCCCGAACCAGATTGGCAAAACGTTCGGTATTTGCATCATCAAGCGGCGCGTCCACCTCGTCGAGCAGACAGAACGGCGCGGGATTCAACTGGAACATCGCAAACACCAGCGCTGTCGCGGTCAGCGCTTTCTCACCGCCCGACAGCAGATGAATGGTTGAATTCTTTTTCCCTGGCGGCTGGGCCATCACCTGCACGCCAGCATCGAGAATCTCGTCGCCCGTCATCATCAGCCGCGCCTGACCGCCACCAAAAAGGCGCGGAAAGAGCTCGCCGAAATGCCGGTTCACTTCGTCGAAGGTGCCTTGCAGCAGCGTGCGAGTTTCCTGGTCGATCTTGTGAATCGCGTCTTCGAGTGTCTGGATTGCCAGGTTCAGATCGGCCGACTGGGCATCGAGAAAGGTTTTGCGTTCGCTCGCGCTTTTCAGCTCGTCCAGCGCAGCCATGTTGACCGGGCCTAGCGCGGCAATCGCGTTATTCAGCCGGGTCACTTCGCCTTGCAGCCAGGAGGGTTTCAGCTCTGGTGTGAGCTTGTGCTGGAGCTCGGCTTCATCGACGCCTGCGGCTGCCAGTTGCTCGACAAACTGCTCGCCGTTCAGACGCGCGGCCTGCTCTTTCAGTTGCAACTCGGTGATGCGCTCGCGCAGCGGTTGCAGCGCGCGCTCAGCGGTTAACCGGCTTTCGTCGGCCTGACGCAACTTAGTGCTGAGGTCGTCAAGCTCGAGCTTCGCTGCGCGCAGGATTTCATCCTTTTGCGCACGGATTTCAAGCGCTTCCTGCAAGCCGGTGTGCGCGGTCTGCTCGTTGATGGTTTCGAGCTCAGCGCGGGCGTCTTCGAGCGCCAGCGCCACGCGTTCGCTTTGTTCATGCGCGACCTGAATGCTGCGTTTGAGCTCGTCAATCCGGCTCGCCATGTTGCGCGCGGCAAAGCGCGCATCGGTCGCGGCTCGCTCAAGGTCGCGGGCTTCGCTACGGGCTGCCGTCAAACCTTCGTCCAGCACTTCAAACGCCTGCTGGTTGTCTTCAAAACGTGTCTGGCGTTCGGCCAGTTCAGTGTCGTGGCGCTCGAAATTCGCTTCGGATTCGCTGCGCAAGGCGCGTTGCTCTTCCTGTTGGGCTGCGATTTCGTCCAGTTCTTCGCTGATCTGCGTGCTGCGCTGCGTGTAACGTTCGTGCGCCTGGCCCAGCTTCAGCACGTCCATTTGCAGCGCGTGCACTCGTTGCGTCGCGCGCTCTGTCTGCTGCCGCACTTCGGTGAGCGCCTGGGTGGCCTGGGTATAAGCGGCTTCGGCACGAATCGACGCGCCCCGGGCTTCGTCTGCCAGCAGCGCCTGCGCCCGCACCTGGCGCGTGAGGTTGTCGATTTCCTGCTGCCGCGCCAGCATTCCGGCCTGTTCGGAATCGGCTGCGTATAACTGCACGCCAACCCGGGTCACCACATGCCCGGCCTTGACGACGAATGCTGCGCCGTCGGGCAACTGGGCGCGCATCGTGAGGGCCTGGGCCAGATCGTCAGCCACGAAAATTTGCCCGAGCCAGTCGCTGAGCACCGCGCGCAAGCCTGCATCGTCGATGCGCACCAGCGACAGCAACGGCCGCAGGCTTGGTGCGGCTGCCGTGGCAGGCAAGCTGGCACCCGGTGGCGCGTAAAACGCCAGTTTGGCGGGCGGAGCATCGGAAGCGAAGGCTTTCACCCAGTCGAGATTCGACACTTCAAGCGCGGCCAGACGCTCGCGTAATACGGCTTCGAGCGCGGCCTCCCAGCCCGCTTCGACCTGCAGCTTTTTCCACAGCCGTGGCAGCGTGGCCAGTTCGTGCCGCTCAAGCCAGGGCTGAATCTTGCCTTCGGTTTGCACGCTTTCCTGCAACTGCCGCAGTGCGGCAAGGCGCGCTTCGAACTGGTGAATCTGCGTGCTTTCGGCCTGCACTCGCTCTTGCGCACTGCGGCGCTCGCCGTCCAGACGCGGCAGCGTCTCTTGTGCATCAGCGAGACGGGTTTGGGTATCAGCGAGGATGGCTTCGTGTTCGGCGAGTTGCTCACGCAACGCCTCAAGCAGGGTGGCATCGGGCGCATCGAGCCCGCCCGCTTCCGTTTTCAGGCGTTCATGACGCTGTTGCAGCTGTTGCAGCTGCTGACCGGCATTGCGCTGATGGGCCGCTTCGAGCTTGAGTGCCTGCTCTGTTTGCGTAATGCCCGTGCGCTCTTGATTCAGTTGGGCCTGTGCGTCGCGCCAGCGGGTTTCCAGCGCGGGCAGTGCGTCGTGTCTGGCGGCGGCGGCGTCTTCGGCCTGCGCGGCTTTTTCTTCGGCGCAAGCCAGTTGCTCTTCGGCATCCTGCAGATCGTCGTGGGCTTTGCCGGCCTGCGCCTGCCACTGTTCGCGCTGGGCATCGAGCGCGGCGATCTGCGCTTGCACCCGGTTGCGCGATTCAATCGTGAACTTGATCTCTGCTTCCAGCCGGCTGACTTCGGCATTCGCTTCGTACAGCGCGCCCTGGGTGCCTTGCAGCGCGTCGCTCGCCGCGTAGTGCGCTACCCGTAGCGTCTCCAGATCAAGTTCGACTTCACGCAGCTTCGCGGTGTGGGCTTCAAGATCGGTTTGCGCCTGTTCAATCGCACGCTGCTGGCGCTGCTGCTCGTTAGCCGCCTCGGTTTTGCGCAAGAGCCACAACAACCGCTGCTTTTCTTCGCCTTCGGCTTGCAGCTCCTTGAACTTCGTCGCCACGATCGCCTGGGCTTCGAGCTTTTGCAGATTGGTGCCCAGCTCACGCACGATATCTTCGACGCGTGTCAGGTTTTCGCGCGTGTCATTCAGGCGGCTTTCGGTTTCGCGGCGGCGCTCCTTGTACCGGGACACGCCTGCGGCTTCTTCCAGAAACACCCGCAGCTCTTCAGGCTTGGCTTCGATGATCCGCGCGATCATGCCTTGGCCGATGATCGCGTAAGCCCGTGGCCCAAGACCTGTGCCGAGGAAGATGTCCTGAATATCGCGGCGGCGCGCTGGCAGGTTGTTGATGTAGTAGCTGGAGGTGCCATCGCGGGTCAGCACCCGCTTCACGGCGATTTCGGCGTATTGGCTCCATTGCCCGGCGGCGCGGCCGTCCGGATTGTCAAACACGAGCTCGACGCTAGCGCGGCTGCCAGGCTTGCGCGCCGTTGAGCCATTGAAAATCACGTCCTGCATGGATTCGCCACGCAGCTCGGAGGCGCGTGATTCACCTAGAACCCAGCGCACGGCATCAATAATGTTGGATTTGCCACAGCCATTGGGACCCACCACGCCAACAAGCTGGCCCGGAACCTGGAAATGCGTGGGATCGACGAATGACTTGAAGCCAGCGAGTTTGATCGAGGTCAGACGCACGGCGATATCGCTGGTTGAATTGAAGAAAGTGGAAGGAAGCGTGCCTCGTATCTGCCGTATGCAGCCGCGCAGTCATGCGCTATTAGCAGATCGGAGCGGCACGGCTGTCACGCCAGGCCTGGATTTCAGGTGCTGCACGCGGTGCCGCCAAACCCAAGGCAGCGGCAATCATACCATCGAGCGTGCCGCGTCCTCGCGCTCTGGCCCGACTTGTGGCGGCGGTATGCGGGTGCGGTGTACCCAGCTCGACAAAATCGACGCCAGCACGATGCAAACTCCACCGGCCCATTCACGCGGACCTGGCGTTTCACCAGCAAACAGCCATGCCGTCAGCGCAGTCACCACGATCTCGAACAGCATGATGATCGACGCCCGGTTGGCGGGCACCCGCGCCAGACCGTACTGCACAAACATGTTGTTGCCCGCCAGCACCAGGCCCAGCCCGAGCACCAGCAGCGTCGCGCTGCCTAAATGAGCGCCAGTGGGCGGGTTGGGCATGCCTTCGAACAACGCGGCGCAGGCGCTAAAAATAGCCGCGCCACCAAATATCGTCGCGGTCCGCATCTCGCCTTTCATCTCTGGCAAGACCCGGCTGATTTTCAGGATCAGCACATTACTCATCGCAAAGCCCATGCCACCCGCCAAGCCTGCCCATTCCGCGAGGCTGGCTGGCAACGGCACACCCGCTTGCGGCGACCACAGCATCAGCACCGCACCCGCCAGCGACAGCCCGGAGAGCGCGGCCCCGGCCCAGCCCAGGCGTTCGCGCAAAACAAAGTGTGCAAACAGCGCAGTCCACGCGGGGGTCAGATAGAACAGCAGCAACACCCGCATCACCTGACCATGGATCGCGCCCCAGACAAACCCCAGGTTGGTCACCCCAGCGGCCAGCGCTAACGCCAGCAGCAGCCAGTGCCAGCGCACCGTCGAGAGCGAGCGGTAACGCATCAACAGCACCAGCAGACAGCCCGCGGCACTGGTCAGCGCGCTCGCCGCTGTAGCGCTCAGCCCCAGTCCGGCCAGCAGCCGCAGCGGGTACCAGATCATGCCCCACACCGAGGCCCCCATCATGATGGCCAGCGTCGGCCAGCTCACATGCCAGCGGCGCGTCATCGTCCAGCTCCGGTGGCCGCGCTGGTGCGCTGTGCGGCTTGCTGCGGTAGCACGATGCGCTTGCCGCGCAGCGTGCTGTGAGTTGCCATCATCTGCTTCATTGCCTGCATCTTTCCCGTTCCTGCCCGTCTGCTGTGAATGCCTGAAGGCGGCGGCTTTGCATGGCGCGCCGCTAAATCAACCGAAACTGAATGAGCGATGTATCCCGGTAGCCGGGACGAAAAACGGCACCAGATGCCCTGAATGCCCCAAGCGGCTCAAGCCGCCAAGCTATAATCCGCGCGCTGGTAGCGATGCGGCGTGCGGGGTCTACGCCATCCGCGCTGAAGCGCCGCTCCCCCGCCTGCCTTGCCTGCTCGTGCCTGCTCGCGTCGTCTGTTGCCGTCTTGCCAGCGACCCGGCCCGGTCCACTCCCTCTCGACCCGCCACGATCTCATTCCAAGTGAATCCACGACTCGACTCTCTCCAGCCCTATCCGTTTGAAAAGCTCCGTGCGTTGCTCAAGGACTTCACGCCCCCAGCCGCTCTCGCGCCGGTCAGCTTTGGCATCGGCGAGCCGAAACACCCCACCCCAGCGCTAATCCGCGAAGCCGTCGTCGCCTCGCTCGACGGGCTCTCGGCCTATCCCGCCACGGCGGGCTCCGCGCCGCTGCGCGAAGCCATCGCCGACTGGCTGAAGCAGCGCTATAACCTGCCCTTGCTTGATCCAGCCACCGAAGTGCTGCCGGTCTCGGGCTCGCGCGAAGCGTTGTTTTCGCTGGCGCAAGCCGTTGTGGACCCAACCTGCGGCACGCAAAACCCGCCGATCGTACTCTGCCCGAACCCGTTCTATCAAATCTACGAAGGCGCGGCGCTGCTAGCTGGCGCGCAACCCTATTTCGTGAACAGCAACCCGGCGCGTAATTTCGCCTGTGACTACGCCGCCGTGCCCAGCGATATCTGGGCCCGGACCCAGTTGCTTTACGTCTGCTCACCAGGCAATCCGACGGGTGCCGTGCTAACCCTCGACGACTGGCGCGAATTGTTCACGCTGTCGGACCAGCATGGCTTTGTGATCGCTTCGGACGAGTGCTATTCAGAGATTTATTTCGACGAAGCCGCGCCGCCGCTCGGCGCGTTACAGGCGGCACAGCAGCTTGGCCGCAGCTTTGAGCGCCTCGTAATTCTCTCCAGCTTGTCCAAGCGCTCGAACGTGCCAGGCATGCGCTCGGGCTTCGTCGCGGGTGATGCTGCGTTGCTCAAACGCTTTTTGCTCTATCGCACCTATCACGGCGCGGCGTTATCGCCGGTCTACCAGGCTGCCAGCACGGCTGCCTGGCGCGACGAAGCACACGTGCGCGACAACCGCGCGCAATACGTGCGCAAATTCGCCGCTGTCACACCACTGCTGGCCAGCGTGCTGGACGTGCGCTTGCCCGATGCGGCGTTTTACCTGTGGGCCGATGTTTCCCGCACAGGTTTGACGGATACGGCATTCGCCCAGCGTTTGTTCGCTGACTATAATGTGACGGTTTTGCCCGGCTCCTATCTGGCACGCACGGCGCATGGCACCAACCCTGGCAGCAACTTCATCCGCCTCGCGCTGGTCGCCAGCCCCGGCGAATGCCTCAAGGGCGCGCAGCGCATCGTTGAGTTCTGCCATGCACTAGCACACTGAGCGGCCATCCCGCTTGCATCACTCCGCCCCCTTCTCTCTTCAAGCTACTCACCAATCACTATGTCGCAATCACTTCAGCAGATCATTGATACCGCCTGGGACAACCGCGCTGAGCTGTCACCGAAAGCCGCTCCAGCCGAAGTACGGGATGCCGTCGCGCACGTGCTCGAACAACTCGACCAGGGCAGCCTGCGCGTCGCCGAAAAGAAAGACGGCGAGTGGATCGTGCATCAATGGCTCAAGAAAGCCGTGCTGCTGTCGTTTCGTCTCGAAGACAACGCAGCGATGCCCGCGGGTGGCTTCACCCAGTTCTACGACAAGGTGCCTTCGAAGTTCGCGCACTACACCGCCGCTGATTTCGCCGCTGGCGGCTTTCGTGTCGTGCCGCCAGCCGTTGCGCGCCGCGGCTCGTTCATCGCCAGAAATGTCGTGCTGATGCCGTCCTATACCAACATCGGCGCGTATGTCGATGAAGGCACGATGGTCGATACCTGGGCCACCGTCGGTTCCTGCGCGCAGATCGGCAAAAACGTGCATCTCTCAGGTGGCGTTGGCATTGGCGGCGTGCTTGAGCCGTTGCAGGCCAACCCGGTCATCATCGAAGACAACTGCTTCATCGGCGCGCGCTCGGAAGTCGTGGAAGGCGTGATCGTCGAAGAAAACTCCGTGATCTCGATGGGCGTCTATCTGGGCCAGAGCACCAAAATTTACGACCGCGAAACCGGCTCGGTCACGTATGGCCGGATTCCAGCAGGCTCCGTCGTGGTGGCAGGCAACCTGCCGGCCAAAGATGGTTCACACAGCCTGTACTGCGCGGTCATCGTCAAGAAAGTCGACGCGAAAACCCGCGCCAAGGTCAGCCTCAACGAACTGTTGCGGGGTGATTGATGGCTGCGCCAAAGACCGTCGTCTATGGCATTCCGAATTGCGACACCGTGAAAAAAGCCCGCGTATGGCTCGAAGAACACGGCATCGAATTCGAATTTCATGATTTCAAAAAAGCTGGCGTCACCACGCCGCTGCTACAAGACTGGCTTAAGGACGTCACGCTTGAGGCGTTGCTAAACCAGCGCGGCACGACATGGCGTGGGCTGTCCGACGACATGAAAGCTGCCGCCAGCACCCAGGCTGGCGCGATCGCGCTGATGATTCACAAGCCGTCGGTCATCAAGCGGCCCGTGGTGGTAGTGAACGGGCGGGTGAAAACGCTCGGATTCTCACCCGAGCTTTACGCCACGCTCTTTAGCTAGCCGCCCGCCAGAACCGCCCGCGAAGCGCGCACTACCGCGCTCTTGTGAGGTTCTGGCTGGCCCTCCCTATACCGGCCTTGGTGCCGGTATTCGTTTCGGCCCGGTCTTGACTTCGGTATTCGTTTCGGCCGGTCTTGGCTTCGGTATTCGTTTCAGCCGGTCTTGGCTTCGGTATTCGTTTCAGCCCGGTCTTGGCTTCGGTATTCGTTTCAGCCCGGTCTTGGCTTCGGTATTCGTTTCGGCCCGGTCTTGGCTTCGGTATTCGTTTCGGCCCGGTCTTGACTTCGGTATTCGTTTCGGCCCGGTCTTGACTTCGGTATTCGTTTCGGCTGGTCTTGGCTTCGGTATTCGTTTCGGCCGGTCTTGCGCCGGTATTCGTTCCAGCCGGCCCTGCGCCGGCATTTTCTTCAACTGGCTCTGCGCCAGTATTTCTTCAACCGGCCTTGGTGCCGGCATTTTTTCATCTAGAACCGGGTTTGCGCCTCACGCCATGTCAAGCACTCTTGCCCTTACTGAACAACTGATTGCCCGCGCGTCCGTGACGCCCGACGACCAGCATTGCCAGGCCTTGCTCGCCGAGCGCCTGAATGCGCTTGGCTTCACCTGCGAAACCATCGAAGCGCACGGCGTCACCAACCTGTGGGCGCTGAAACGCGGCACCGAGGGCACACGCGGCAAGCTGCTCGCGTTTGCCGGACACACCGATGTGGTCCCCACCGGCCCACTCGAACAATGGACCTCACCGCCCTTCGAGCCCACCCACCGCAACGGTCAGCTATACGGCCGTGGCGCAGCGGACATGAAGGCGTCGCTCGCGGGCTTCGTGGTGGCTAGCGAAGAGTTTGTCGCGGCCCATCCAGCGCATCGCGGCACCCTCGCGTTTCTCATCACCAGCGATGAAGAAGGCCCAGCCACCGATGGCACGGTCAAGGTGATCGAAGCCCTGCAAGCGCGCGGCGAACGGATGGATTACTGCGTCGTCGGCGAACCCACTTCCAGCGCGAAGCTTGGCGACATGGTGAAAAACGGTCGGCGGGGTTCGATGTCCGGCAAGCTCACCGTCAAAGGGTTGCAAGGCCATATTGCGTATCCGCATCTGGCGCGCAACCCGGTGCATCTGCTCGCCCCTGCATTGGCCGAACTCGTCGCTGAACGCTGGGATGAAGGCAACGAATATTTCCCGCCCACCACCTGGCAAGTGTCGAACATTCATGCAGGCACGGGCGCGGGCAATGTGATCGCGGGCCATGCCGACGTACTGTTCAATTTTCGTTTTTCGACCGCCAGCACCGTTGAAAGCCTGCAGCAACGGGTCCACGCGATTCTCGTGCGCCATGAGCTGGAATACGACCTGCAATGGACCATCAGCGGCCTGCCGTTTCTAACGCCGCGCGGCGAGCTGTCGAATGCACTAGAGCAGGCCATTCACGCTGAAACCGGGATTCGCACCGAACTCTCGACCACTGGCGGCACCTCGGATGGCCGCTTCATCGCCCGTCTCTGCCCCCAGGTAATCGAATTCGGCCCGCTGAACGGCAGCATCCACAAGATTGACGAACACGTCGACATCGCCAGCATCGAGCCGCTGAAAAATATCTATCGCCGCGTGCTCGAACAACTCATCGCCTGACCAGGACCCTACCTCGTGACCATTCCCCCGTTTTCCACCGTCCGCGACCTGCTGCGCTTTGCTGTCAGCCGTTTCAACCAGGCTGAGCTAGCTTTTGGCCATGGCTGCGCCAACGCTTATGACGAAGCCGCCTACCTGATCTTGCACACACTGCACCTGCCACTCGATTTGCTGGAACCGTTTCTCGACGCGCGCCTGAGCGCAAGCGAAATCGAGGCCGTGCTCAACGTGATTGAACGGCGCGCGCGCGACCGCGTGCCAGCGGCTTACCTCACGCAGGAAGCGTGGATGCACGGCATGCGCTTTTATGTTGACGAGCGCGTGATCGTGCCGCGTTCATTCATCGGCGAACTGCTACGCGATGGCCTGCAACCATATGTCAGCGATCCCGATCAGGTGAGCACTGTGCTGGAGCTATGCACTGGTTCAGGATGCCTTGCGGTGCTGGCAGCGCACGCGTTTCCCAATGCCGATATCGACGCAGTTGACCTCTCGCCCGCCGCGCTCGAAGTCGCTGCGCGCAACCTCGACGCCTATGCGCTCAACGAGCGCGTCGCACTGTTTGAAGGCGACCTGTACGCACCGCTCACACCTCAGCGTTACGACGTCATTCTGTCGAATCCGCCGTATGTGAACAGCGCGTCCATGCAGGCCCTGCCCGAGGAATACCGCCATGAGCCGGAAATGGCGCTGGCGGGCGGAACCGACGGCATGGATATCGTGCGCCGCATCATCAGCGAAGCACGCCAGTGGCTGACTGACGATGGCGTGCTGGTAGTCGAAATCGGCAACGAGCGGGCCCATGTCGAAGCGGCGTTTGGTGGCCTTGATCTGGTCTGGCTGTCGACCAGCGCTGGCGACGATAACGTGTTCCTGCTACAGGCGAGCGATTTGCCTCGCTAACGTCGCGCGCAATGTCGTGCAGCATCGGCCCGCACCGGGCCGATGCTGCATGGTTCCGGTTGTTCTGGCGCCGATGCCCCTGCATCCCCCCCGGCCCGCGCGCGCTCTGCCCCGAGCACCTGCCTCAGGAGTCCTGCCACCCGTATGCAATTCGACTTGATTCACCTCGCTCCGCTGGTGGCGCTGGCACACCTGCTCGGCGCAATTGCGGCCTGCCATGCGATCTTGCATACGCGTACCTCTCAAGGCGCGGTGGCCTGGGCGGTGGCACTCGTCACCGTGCCTTATCTGACGCTAGTGCCTTATCTATTTCTGGGGCGTAGCCGTTTTACTGGCTACGACGATTCGCGCACCATCGGCCGCGAATCGCTACGCTCACAGCGGCACCAGGACGAATGGGCCACGCGGATCTCCACCTACGGCCAGCCTGCCGCCGACCTTGGCCATCCGCTGGTCCGCTCACTCACCCGGCTGGCTGGCATGCCGTTTCTGAGCGGCAACTCGGTACGCACCCTGGTCAACGGCGAAGCCACCTTTGAGGCGATTTTTGCTGCCATCGCCCAAGCGCAAAACTACGTCATCGTGCAGTTTTTTATCGTGCGCGCAGATGCCCTCGGCGACAGGCTCAAGCACGCATTGCTTGAGCGCGCCGCCCATGGGGTCAAGGTCTATCTGCTGTACGACAGCATTGGCAGCTTTGATCTGCCCCATCGCTATATCGCGGCCTTGCGCGCTGGTGGCGTCGAAACCCATTCGTTTTCAACCAGACGCTTTGTCAACCGCTTCCAACTCAACTTTCGCAATCATCGCAAGATCGTGGTGGTGGACGGTGAGCGCGCGTTTGTCGGCGGCCTGAACGTGGGCGTCGAATATCTCGGCGCGAAACCACCGCTCTCGCCGTGGCGCGACACCCATATCGAAGTACGCGGACCGGCCGTCGCGGGAATCCAGATGATCTTCAAGGAAGACTGGTACTGGGCGACGCAGCAGCAGCTCGGGTTTGCTACGGCTAAGGCCCCCGATATAGCGGCAGCAACAGCAGCAACGGTAGCAACACCCGCCGCCGCCAACGCCAGCGATCACATGCATTGCCTCGTGATGGCGAGTGGCCCCGCCGACCGCCAGGAAACCGCCTCGCTCTTTCTTGTTGAAGCGATTCATGCCGCCCGTGAACGCATCTGGCTCACCTCGCCCTACCTGGTGCCGGATGAAGCCGTGTTTACCGCGCTGCGGCTAGCGGTGCTGCGCGGCGTCGATGTGCGCATCCTGATTCCGAGCCGGCGAGACCACGTTGTGGTGTTCGAAGCCTCGACGCTCTACGCATTCGATTGCGTGCGCGCAGGAGTCAGGATTTTTCGTTATCAGCCGGGGTTTTTGCACCAGAAGGTGGTGCTGATCGACAGCCTCGCTGCGGCCATTGGCAGCGCCAATCTGGACAACCGCTCGCTGCGGCTGAACTTCGAAATCATGCTGCTGACCGTCGACCGGGACTTCGCCGCTGAAGTCGAAACCATGCTGCTGCATGACTTCAGCCTGGCACGTGAGATCGACGCGGATGAGTACCTCAAAGCCCCCGCATGGCGGCGCATGGGGATGCACCTTGCACGCCTTTTTGCGCCGATCCTGTAAGCGCTGCCGTTACAGCAACTTCTCGATGTCGGCCGTGAGTGCTTCGGGCTTGGTCACCGGTGCATAACGCTTGATGACTGAGCCATCCCGGTTGAGCAAAAACTTGGTGAAATTCCACTTGATGGCTTCGATCCCCAGCAGCCCCGGCGCTTCTTCAGTCAGATAACGGAACAGCGGATGAGCCCCCGCGCCATTCACCTCGATCTTGTCGAACAGCTGAAACGACACGCCGTAATTTGTTGCGCAAAAGCTGCCGATTTGCGCAGCGTCACCAGGTTCTTGCTTGCCGAACTGGTTGCACGGGAAACCCAGCACTTCAAGGCCGCGTGACGCATAGGTGTCATGCAGTTTTTGCAACCCCGCGTATTGCGGCGTAAAGCCACACTCGCTAGCGGTGTTGACGATCAGCAGCACTTTGCCCCGGTACTGTTCGAGGCTAACGGCCTCGCCGCCCAGCGTGCGGGCGGTGAAAGAATAAATTGATGACATGGCCTTGGGCTCCCGAAAAGCCGCCAGTCTATGTCAAAACCCCGTGCGCGGCACTCGGCCAGATGGCTAGTATCTGCGCTGTGCCGCGCGGTCTAAAATAGCGCTTTTTTCCATCCGGCCTTCCTGTGATCCGTTTCAGCCAGTTCAGCCTCGCCCGCGGCACCAAGCCTCTTTTCGAGCACACCACCTTCACGCTCAATCCTGGCGAAAAAGCCGGTCTTATCGGCGCGAACGGCGCGGGCAAGTCAACCCTCTTTGGCGTGCTGCTAGGCGAATTACACGCTGACGCAGGCGACTTTTCGCTGCCGCCATCGTGGCAAATCGCCCATGTCGCCCAGGAGACCCCCGCAGCCGATCAAACTGCGCTGGCCTACACCCTTGATGGCGACACCGCCCTGCGCGCCATTGAAGCCCGCATCGCAGCAGCTTCTGCCGCGCATGACGGCGCGGCAGAAGCCGAAGCCCACGCGGCCTTTGCCGATGCCGACGGCTACACTGCGCCCGCCCGCGCTGAAACCTTGCTACTGGGGCTGGGCTTCACACTCGAGCAAACCCGCGAACCCGTCAGCCAGTTTTCAGGCGGCTGGCGCATGCGGCTCAATCTGGCGCAAGCGTTGATGTGCCGCTCTGATTTGCTGCTGCTCGACGAGCCCACCAACCACCTGGATCTCGATGCCATCGTTTGGCTTGAAGACTGGCTCCATCGTTATTCAGGCACCTTGATCGTGATCTCGCACGACCGAGAGTTTCTCGACTCGATCTGCAACGTGACGCTGCATCTGGAACAGCAGCAGATCAAACGCTACGGCGGCAATTATTCGCAATTCGAAATTTTGCGGGCCCAGCATCTGACGTTGCAACAAAGCGCTTATCAAAAGCAGCAAAAAAACCGTCGAACATCTGCAAAGTTTTATCGACCGCTTCAAGGCCAAGGCATCCAAAGCACGTCAGGCGCAAAGCCGGATGAAAGCGCTCGAAAAAATGGAGCTGATCGCCCCCGCTCACTCCGCCTCCCCATTCACCTTTGAGTTCCGCACGCCAGACGCCGCGCCCAACCCGATGATGGTGATGGAAGCGGTGCGCTGCGGTTATCGCAGCGCCGAGGGCGAGACCCCGATCGTCGAACAGGTCACGCTGTCAATCCAGAACGGCCAGCGGATTGGCCTGCTGGGTGCCAACGGCCAGGGCAAATCGACGCTCATCAAAACCCTCGCAGGCACGCTCTCGCCACTTGGCGGCGACGTGCGCGAGGGCCGTGGCCTGCGCATTGGCTACTTTGCCCAGCACCAGCTCGAAACCCTGCGGCCGGACGACTCGCCGCTACAGCATCTGGCACGGCTCGCCCCCGATACCCGCGAACAGGAGCTGCGCGATTTTCTCGGTGGCTTTAACTTTTCCGGCGAAATGGCCATGGCTCCCATCGCGCCGTTTTCAGGCGGTGAGAAAGCCCGGCTCGCGCTGGCGCTCATCATCTGGCAAAAACCCAACTTGCTGCTGCTCGATGAGCCAACCAATCACCTGGATCTGGAAACCCGGCATGCGCTCACCATGGCACTCGCACAATTCGAAGGCACATTGATTCTGGTGTCGCACGACCGTCATTTGCTGCGGGCCACCACCGATCAATTCATGCTCGTCACCCGGCACCGGCTGCAACCCTTCGATGGCGATCTCGACGATTACCGTGACTGGCTACTGCAACACGCAGCGGCCCAGCGCGCCGCCCTTAAGGCAGGCAACAGCAACGCGCTGGAACAGGATGAAAACAGTGGGGATG
This sequence comes from Paraburkholderia bonniea, assembly GCF_009455625.1. Taxonomy (NCBI): domain Bacteria; kingdom Pseudomonadati; phylum Pseudomonadota; class Betaproteobacteria; order Burkholderiales; family Burkholderiaceae; genus Paraburkholderia; species Paraburkholderia bonniea. The sequence continues at coordinate 2,025,497 of NZ_QPEQ01000001.1, forward strand.
CAGGGCTCAACCGCAAAGAGCAAAGACGCCAGGAGGCGCAAACGCGGCAAAAAGTAGCGCACCTGAAAAAGCCGCTACAAAGCCGGATCAACAAGCTCGAAAAAGAAATGGACGCGCTGAATGGCGAAAAGACGGGGCTCGATAACGTGGTGGCCGACCCCGCCAGCTACGAGCCAGAACAGAAAACCCGCTTGACTGAGGCGATCCGGCGGCAAGCGGATATTGCCGCGCGGCTGGAAACGCTCGAAGCTGAATGGCTCGAAACGCATGAAGCCATCGAGCAGCTTGGGTAGGTCTGGTTGATTGCTCTGGTTAAGCCGCCAGACCAAACTGCGGGGTCAGCCGACCCCTCGCTAACAGCCCTCGCGGCCCTCGCGCTCCTCACTCCCTCAATTTGCTGCTCCAGACCAGGCCGCGTCTGGAGCGCGATCACACTCCAACCCTCCCAGCCACAACACCCACCGCACCGGCACCATCAGCACCACCCCCGGCACACCTCCCGCACACGGTTACTCCAGCGTGCGAATCCGGTCGATAGCCTGTTCGATCCGCTCAACGGCTATCACCTGCAAGCCCTCGATCGGCTGTTTCGGCGCATTGGCCTTAGGGATCAGCGCCAGCGAAAACCCCAGCTTGGCGGCTTCCTTCAAACGGTCCTGGCCACGCGGCGAAGGCCGGATCTCGCCCGCCAGCCCAACCTCGCCAAACACCACCAGCCCTTTTGGCAGCGGCTTATTGCGCATGGACGAGTGAATCGCCAGCAAAACCGCGAGGTCAGCGGCTGGCTCGGTGATCTTGACTCCGCCCACGGCATTCAAAAACACGTCCTGATCGAAACAGGCAATGCCTGCATGACGGTGCAACACCGCCAGAAGCAACGCCAGACGGTTTTGCTCCAGCCCGACCGCAAGACGTCGCGGGTTCGGCACATTCGCGGTATCCACCAGCGCCTGAATTTCAACCAGCAGCGGCCGGGAACCCTCCTGCGTCACCAGCACGCATGAACCTGGCACGGTCGTTTCATGCTGCGACAAAAACAGCGCCGATGGATTCGCCACCCCCCGCAAGCCGCGCTCGGTCATCGCAAAGACGCCAAGCTCATTGACCGCGCCAAAGCGGTTCTTGAACGCCCGCACCAGACGAAACGACGAATGCGTATCACCTTCGAAATACAGCACGGTATCGACAATGTGTTCCAGCACGCGCGGGCCCGCGAGATTGCCCTCCTTCGTCACGTGGCCAACCATGATGATCGCGGTACCCGTCTGTTTGGCGATGCGGGTTAATTGCGCGGCGCATTCGCGCACCTGCGCGACCGAGCCTGGTGCGGAGGTCAGGGCTTCGGAATAGATCGTCTGAATAGAGTCGATCACGGCAACATCGGGCCGCTCAGCCGCAATCGTGGCCTGGATTTTTTCCAGTTGAATCTCGGCCAGCAGCTTCAGTTCGCTGGCCTTCGAGCCCGGATCGAGCAGCGACAGGCGCTGCGCGCGCAACGCGATCTGCGCGGCGGACTCTTCGCCGCTGATATACAGCGTGCGGCGCTCATGCGCGATTTCGCCCAGCGCCTGGAGTAGCAACGTTGACTTGCCAATGCCAGGATCACCGCCGATCAGCACCACCCCGCCCGCAACCAGCCCGCCGCCCAGCACCCGGTCGAACTCGCTGACGCCGGTGGAAAAACGCGGCACATCAGAGGCTTCAATATCCGCCAGACGCTGCACCGCAGCCGTTTTCGCCAGCGACTGAAAACGGTGCGCCACCGGCGACTCCGCCACCCCTTCCACCAGCGTGTTCCACGCTTCACAAGCCGCGCACTGGCCCTGCCACTTGGGTGCCTGAGCACCGCATTCACTACAGGTATACAAAGTCTTCAGTTTGGCCACGCATCCGTCCTGTACATCTATTGGTTTATGTGCTGCAGCCTATGTGCTGCAGCCGCCCCCCGGGCGGCCAGATCAATCAAGCCGAAACTGAATGAACCGCCATGCTGGTGCCGAAGCCTGCCCAGTTACTGCGCACGCATCGGCACACGCGGGGCGAGCGCACACATCAATTCGTAACCCACGGTCCCGCATGCGCTGGCTACCGTGTCGATTGGTAACGCTGGCCCCCATAACTCGACGCGAGTACCCACGTTTGCCGCCGGGCAAGGCGTGAGATCAACCGTCAGCATGTCCATCGAAACCCGGCCCACGATCCGCGTCAGCACGCCATCGACCACCACCGGTGTGCCTTCGGGTGCCAGCCGCGGATAACCATCGGCATAGCCACAGGCCACCACGCCAATACGCATCGGCCCGCGCGCGGCGAAGATCGAGCCATAGCCGACGGTCTGGCCCTCGGCCAGGGTTTGCACCGCGATCAGTTCAGAGGAAAACGTCATTACCGGCTGCAAACCCGTGTCCTGTATGGCCGCATGCACGCCGGAAGGCGAAGCGCCATACAGGATGATGCCTGGGCGCACCCAGTCGAAATGCGAGGCGGGATGCCACAACGTCGCAGCCGAATTAGCGAGGCTGCGCGCCCCGGAAATGCCTTGCGCGCCGCGCTCGAACACCGCCATTTGCGCCTGGATGCCACGCTCGCCGTCTGCGTCAGAGAAATGGGTCATCAGCGTAATCTGGCCCACTCCCTGCGCCGCGCGCGCGCGCTCCCACGCGGCCTGAAAACGCTCGGGCGTATAACCCAGGCGGTTCATGCCGCTATTCATCTTCAACTGGATATTCACAGGCTTCGACAAGCGCGCCAGTTCGAGCATGCGCAACTGTTCATCGGAATGCAGCGCGGTGGTCAGGCTGTAACGGTCGACCAGATCGAGATCGGTTGGGCGGAAAAACCCCTCGAGCAGCAAGATGGGCCCGGCCCATCCAAGCTCGCGCAATTTCACGGCTTCATCGAGATCGAGCAGGCCAAAGCCATCGGTCGCGCGCAAACCGGGGAAAACGCGGGCCAGACCATGACCATAGGCATTGGCTTTAACGACAGCCCAGATTTTTGCGCTGGGGGCGAAACGGCGGGCAACGGCTAGATTATTCGCCAGTGCGGCGGTGTTGATCGTGGCTGAGAGCGGGCGTGGCATGAGAGTTTTGAATGGAGACTAAAGACACTTGCGAATCAGGAACTTACCAGGTGCTCTGGCATCTGGGGCGCGATTCAGGTCGCCCCGTCCGGGCACGGAGCCGGTCCGAGCCCGCCTATTTTCATGATATAAAGCCGGGCGCACAACCCATTTCGAACGGAATACGTGCCCTGACCTGGCACCCGGCCAGTGCTCACGAGCCGTAGTAAGGACAGCATCGCATCAGATGAAAAAAGGCTTTTACACCATCATGGCCGCGCAGTTTTTTTCGTCGCTGGCCGACAATGCACTTCTGATCGCCGCTATTGCCTTGCTCAAAGACCTCCACGCGCCGAACTGGATGACGCCGCTGCTGAAGCTGTTCTTTGTGCTGTCATATGTGGTGCTCGCCGCTTTCGTAGGTGCCTTTGCGGACTCCCGCCCCAAAGGCAACGTGATGTTCATCACCAACACGATCAAGATCGCCGGCTGCCTGACCATGCTGTTCGGCGCGCATCCGCTGCTCGCCTACGGCATCGTCGGCTTTGGCGCAGCGGCGTATTCGCCCGCCAAATACGGAATCCTGACCGAGCTTCTACCGCCCGACCGGCTGGTCGCTGCCAATGGCTGGATTGAAGGCACCACGGTCAGTTCGATCATTCTCGGCACGGTGTTAGGCGGCGCGTTAATCAGCCCGCATATCGCCGCGCCGATCCTGCAGTACCACATCCCCTCAGTCAATTCACCCGCCGAAGCCGCGATGCTCGTCATCATGGTGATTTACGTGATTGCCGCGCTCTTCAACCTGCGGATTCCCGATACCGGTGCCCGCTATCCGAAACAGGAACGCGGCCCGATCAAGCTCATCACCGATTTCGCTGACTGCTTCATGGTGCTCTGGCGCGACAAGCTCGGGCAAATCTCGCTGGCGGTCACCACGCTCTTTTGGGGCGCAGGCGCGACGCTGCAGTTCATCGTGCTGAAATGGGCCGAAGTCTCGCTTGGCATGTCACTTTCCGAAGCCGCCATTCTGCAAGCCGTCGTGGCCATCGGCGTCGCCGTTGGCGCGATCATCGCGGCCGCGCGCATTCCCCTGAAAAAATCGCTGAACGTGCTGCCTATCGGCATCGCCATGGGAGCCTCAGTGATGCTGATGGCGTTCTATAGCCGCGATCTGTTCCCGGTGCACTGGGGCGTTTACTACGGCCGGATTCACGTGCCGGGCTATCTGGTGCTCGCGTATCTGTTCCTGATGATCGTCGGCGGGCTATCCGGGTTCTTTGTCGTGCCGATGAACGCGCTCCTGCAGCATCGCGGCCACGTGCTGCTGTCGGCAGGCCACTCCATCGCGGTGCAGAACTTCAACGAAAATCTCTCGGTGCTCCTGATGCTGTGCCTGTATGCGGTGCTGGTCTGGCTGGATATTCCGGTCTCGGCCGTGATCGTGCTGTTTGGCACCTTCGTGTGTCTGATGATGTGGCTCGTCATGAAACGCCATCAGGCTAACCAGCGCATCTTCGATTCAGTCGCGCTGATCGGTGAAGCCAAGCACTAGCAGCGCTAGCCGGAACAGCGCAGAACAGCGGCGGCGGGCACACGCAACAGGCGATACGCCATGCGTAACACGCAGCCGCGCTTCAAATCGCTGGCCATCGCCTTTCACCTTCAGGCACGCACGGCCACCACTTCCGTATTAACTTGTCGCGCACTTCAAGCGCCCTTCTCTCATGACCCAGGCAATTCCCCACGTCCTGACCATTGCTGGCTCAGATTCCGGCGGCGGTGCGGGCATTCAGGCTGACCTGAAAACCTTTTCCGCGCTCGGCGCTTACGGAGCGAGCGTCATCACCGCACTGACCGCGCAAAATACCCGCGGCGTCAGTGCGATCCACACCCCAGACGCCGCATTCGTTACCGCACAGCTTGACGCGGTGTTCGACGATATCCGCATCGACGCGGTCAAAATCGGCATGCTCGCCAATGCCCAGATCGTGCGGGCGGTGGCGGATGCACTGCGGCGGCACCGGCCAGCACAAGTGGTGCTCGACACCGTGATGATCTCGAAGAGCCTGCATGCACTGCTCGCGGCCGATGCCGTAGCGGCATTACGCGATGAGCTACTGCCGCTGGCCACGCTGCTCACGCCGAACCTGCCGGAAGCCGCTGCGCTGCTAGGCATGGCACCAGCGGCGGATGAAGCAGAGATGGTTGATCAGGGCGAAGCGCTGCGCGCGCTGGGGGCCCAGGCGGTGTTAATGAAAGGGGGGCATCTGGAGAGCACCGACAGCCCCGACTGGCTGATCGAAGCGCACGGCACGTTATGTCTTGGCGGCCCGCGCGTGCCAGTGAAACACACTCACGGAACTGGCTGTACGTTGTCTGCGGCAATCGCTGCCCTGATGCCGCAACGCGATGATCTGGCTAGCGCAGTCGCCGAAGCCAAGCAGTATCTGACGGGCGCGCTAGAGCAAAGCGGCAGGCTGGAAGTCGGCCATGGCATAGGCCCGGTGCATCATTTTTATCGCTGGTGGTAGTCACACTGCCGGCATTGCACGGCAGCACCGCAAGCGACATGCTCCGTGCCACTGATATCCCGCCTTACCCACCCCGCCCGCACGCACACCTTACCCACCGCCACCGCCCCACCCGCCTCACGACTGCGCAAACGCCCGCGCCTTGTCCGGCCAGTCATCCGCCACGACAAAGCCGCGTGAGTGTTCGATCTCGCGGCCGGTATCGTCCACCCCGAAAACAGCCACCATGGTCGGGCCAGCGTGCTGCACGAAATGCAGGGCTAACGCGTCGCTATCGGTCACGCTCACTTCAGCCTCACTGGCTGCCGCATGCGCATAACACCGGGGCGCGAGCCATTCGAGGCGGCGCAAGACGCGCCAATGGCCCGCATGAGCCGCCGCCCATGCAGGCCATTCAGCACGAGTGATCCACCAGCCCCGGGCGTGCTCAGGATTAATGGATTCCGGGTAGCCGCACGGCACGCCCCGGTAATAAAACAACCAGCCATGCACCCGCATCCGTTGAACCCAGGGCCCGCGATAGCCAAGAGCGGCGAATTCGGCGCGGGCGCTGAGCGGCAACTGGTGCTCCAGCAAATGCGTCAGCTTACGGTCAAAGCGGTCTTGCAAATTCGGGCCGACATAATCCATCAGTTGCGCGCGTCCGGTCTCGACATGCAGATAGCATTTGACCGCCAGCTCCCAATGCTGCCGCTCGCCTGACTGCATTTGCACCAGAAAATCACACTCGCCCAAAGTCACGCCGCCGCGCCGCAACGTCACGTTTGCCGCGACTAGACGCGCTCCAGGCCCGTGTTTCAGATACCAGGCCAGCAGAAACTCGGCGTAACGCCCAAGCCGCGACACCCGTGCCGCTTCAAGGTGCTGTTGTAGTTCTGCCGCGCCCGTGGCACCGGACACTTCAAGCGCCTGCAACCAGCGGCGGGCCGCAGCGGCTTCGGCGGGTGTTTCAAAGAGAGGGGTCAGACTGGCAGCAGGTGAGCGCAGCAAACCTGGACTAAACAACAGCCATGCCAGATCGCGCACCTGCGGCGCGCGCCACGCATCCCATGCATCCCACATATCCCATGCGTCAAACCCAGCCGCCCGTTCCGTCACCAGCCGTCCCTCCGCTGGTGCGCCAGGCGCTACCGGCCCGGCCGTGGCCATTAGACGCTGGCCTCAGTCAGCGCATCACGCCAGGTGGCGCGCGCCAGGCACAAGTCCTGCCACGCCCGGGCCTTGTCGGGCAAGCTGCGCAACAAGTACGCCGGGTGATAGGTAACGATCACCGGCACCCCTTCGTATTCATGCACCCGGCCACGCAGCGACGCGATGCTGGCCGTGCTGCGTAATAGCGTTTGCGCCGCAAAACGGCCAAACGCGACGATCAGCTTTGGCTGCACCAGCGCCACCTGACGCTGCAGATACGGCTCGCAACGGGCGACTTCATCGGGTTCAGGATTGCGGTTGCCAGGCGGGCGGCATTTGATGACATTCGCTATGTAGACGTTGCTCTGCCGCTCAAGCGCCAGCGCCTGCAACATGCTGTCGAGCAGCTTGCCCGCCTGACCGACAAACGGCTCGCCCAGACGGTCTTCGTTCTCGCCAGGCGCTTCACCCACGAGCATCCAGTCTGCGTGGCGATCCCCCACGCCAAATACCGTATTGCGGCGCTTTTCGCACAGACGGCAGTCTTCGCAATGAGCCACCCGCTGGCTCAGCGCGTCCCAGTCAAGCATGGCCACTGACGATGGCGCGGTTAGCGGGGATGGTGCCGCCAACGGCATAGGCGTAGGCGTAGACAATGACGCCGACCCAGGCCCTGACACCGCATCAGCTCCAGCGCGCGGTGCGGCTGTTGGCCGCGTCGTGGGCAAATCGTCAAACCATGCGAAATCGCCCGCTTCGTCCTCTTGCGCTGCCGGTGCTGCCGTCATCACCTCGCGCGAAACGCGCTCAGCGGCTGGCATCGAGGTTGACTCTGGCCCTTGCGTGGCGAGCCTCTGGTGCACGGACGCGGCACCAGCAAGCTGCTGCTGAGGTGCCGTCAGAGCCTCGACGTGAGACGCGGCATCCCCCCCCGTCTCAGCCAAAACAGGCTCGCTACCACGCCGCACCCATAGCGGCGCGAGCCCTAGCTCTTCCAGCGCAGATTCATGCAACGCCATCGGCGTTCTCCCTGGTAAATGAATAACGCATCACGATGGCGTCCTCCCGGGTGTGATGCTGGGCCGGATAGTAGTTTTTACGCCGGCCGATCACAACAAAACCAGCACGTTCATAGAGCCGAAGCGCTGCGTGATTGGACGGACGCACTTCGAGCAACACACTGGCAAACCGTTGGCTGCCGGTAAAGCGCAGCGCTTCGCTGAGCAAGAAAAGACCGCTGCCCGCGCGCTGCACAGCAGGTGCCACGCAAAGATTCAGTAAATGCATTTCGTCGACCACCGGCATCAGCACGCAATAGCCCAGCAAGGTGCCCGTCACGTGGCGCAAGCACATGCCGTAATAGCCGTGCCGCAGCGAATCTTCGAAATTACCCCGGCTCCACGGAAACTCATACGCGGCGGCTTCAATCGCTGTGACCTCCGCGAGATCATCCATGCTCATCGCCTGCATGTAACGGTCGGCGAGCCCTTCGCTGTGTCCTTCGCTATGTCCTTCGCTGTGTCCTTCGCCGTGTCCTTCGCCGTGTCCTTCGCCGTGTCCTTCGCCGTGTCCTTCGCTGTGTCCTTCGCTGTGTCCTTCGCTGTGTCCTTCGCTGTGTCCTTCGCCGTGTCCTTCGCCGTGTCCTTCGCCGTGTCCTTCGCCGTGTCCTTCGCTATGTCCTTCGCTATGTCCTTCGCCGCGCCCCTCAATCACTTTTCGCCCCTTCCCGCTGAGCGTTCGTCAGCGTCTCGCGCCAGCGCTTGTCCAGCTTTCGTCGCGGTGCGCTCGGCGGTGGTCTGCGCAACCTTGTTGCGCACGTAGTCAGGCATCGCCTGCGCTGCTGGCAGCGTGCGTCCTGCGCGCCACGCACGCAAAGCCGCCAGCGCCAGCGGCTGCGCATGCGGCAGCGCAGCGTGATCCACCTGACGGGCCTGCGCCGCGACACTCAAACGCGAACCAAACACCCCCGCGGCATTGCCCGCCAGGGTGAAAGGCGTGTCCGGCAGTGGCAGTTGATCGGGCGCGTCGAGCGCAGCGGCATGCCGTATCAGCCATTCGCCCGATACGCTGCACCACGCGTAATCGGCCCAATACACTTCGTCCATGCGCGCATCCAGCGCCACCAGCACCCGCGTTGCAGCAGCGTCACGCAGACGCGCACTTTCAGCGCACACCATCAGCGTACTAATCGGCACCACAGGACAACCCAGCCCAAACGCCAGCCCTTGCGCCACACCGGTCGCGGTGCGCAAGCCGGTGAATGAACCAGGCCCCGCGCCAAACGCCACCGCCTGGCAGGCCTGAAGCGGCAAACCCGCTTCATCGAACAATTCACGGATAGCGGGCAGCAAACGGGCGCTGGACACCGCGCCTGTGGCCTCATGGCGCACCCACAGACGCACTGGCGCAGCAGCGGAAATGATGGACGAGGCAGATGAGGCAGACGGGGCCGAAGCAGAAGCAGAAGAAGAGACAGAAGCGGGCACAGACGCCGCGCTAAGGAGGGCAACTGAACAGAATTCAGTCGAGGTATCGAGGGCAAGCAGCACGGTTTCGGTCATGGGCGCTATTGTAATGCGCGGTTTCGCCGCGCTACCGCTCAACCGCTGATGTGGCCCCAAGGTTTTTGCCGCACGGCCGGGGTTTTCGCCCTCGGCATACCGCGTGCCGGCCCCTACGCTGCACACTGGAAGAATCGCTCCAGCCCGCAAAGCAGGCGCGCTTGCTATGATCGCCCGCTCGCCCCCAACCCACGCACGAAAACCCCACGGAAACCCCCATGAGCGACCTCACGACCCAGTTCACCCAAGCCCAGGAAGATGTCAAGCAACTAGCGGAACGTCCCGGCAACCTAACGCTGCTGCGCCTGTATGCGCTCTTCAAGCAAGGCAGCGAAGGCGACGTCCAGGGCGACAAACCAGGCTTCACCGATATCGTCGGCAAATATAAATACGATGCGTGGGCCGCGCTCAAAGGCACCGCGCCAGATACAGCGAAGCAGCAATACATCGCACTGGTCGAATCCCTGAAGAACGGCACGGCAGCGTGAGCCTGTCTGATTCGCTGTCTTAAGTCTTACCGAATACCCTCTCGAATTCCCAGGAATAATCTTAAAAAAGTGGCGCAGTGCAGCAAAACCCACTACAATGCGGCCTGCGCTTTACTCTGCTTACTGCCGGTAGCAATGCATTAACAAACGGCTTTCGCGGCGCGGCGCCCCGTAGCGTTTTGCTCCAATCCAGTTCAGAAACTGTCCCCTCCTGCCCCGGCCTTTACGGCCAGTTCGATACCAGGCATAGCAGCACGCCACGTTGGCATGTTGCATCCGATACAGCTTCTAACTAAAAACTCGCCAGCCTTGTTTTGTTGCGAGTTGCCCCCGTTTTTCGATTTGCTCGCTGCTGTTTTGCTCGCTGAATCCGACGACTTGGGTATGCCGATTGGCGCCGACGTTTTATTCCCTGTGTTCCAAGGATTCTTATGACATCGAGCAATACCTCCAGCCCGCTGAATTCCATCGCCGATCAAGTTCTCGGTCTCGAAATCCCAGCTGCTACGGCTGCGGTCGCGGCTGAAGCGGCTACCATCACTGTCACGGCTAGCGCCGCAGTGACGCCTGAAGCCCCCCAAACTGAAACCGCCCCTGCTGTTGTGCAGGAAGGCCCAACCTTTGCCGCGCTTGGCCTGTCGCCAGAAATCGTTTCTGCGCTAACAGCCGCCGGTTATCAGCATCCAACCCCAGTACAGCAACGCGCTATTCCCGCGGCTATCTCGGGCCGTGACCTGATGGTGTCCAGCCCAACCGGCTCGGGCAAAACGGCGGCCTTCATGCTGCCTGCCATCGAACGTTTCGCCCAGTTGCAGAAAACCCAGGCCAGCCAGCCGCGTGAACCGCGTGATGCAGCCGGCAGCCGTGTGCGCCGTCCTCAGCCGGTGGCACGCCCAAGCCTGCTGGTTCTGACGCCAACGCGCGAACTGGCAATGCAAGTCACCACCGCCGCATCGACCTACGGCAAGCACCTGAAGCGCCTGCGCACCGTCAGCATTCTCGGCGGCGTCGCTTATGGCCAGCAGCTGATGCTGCTGGCAAAAAACCCTGAAATCCTCGTGGCCACGCCTGGCCGTCTGCTCGATCACCTGGAACGCGGCCGGATTGACCTGTCGCAACTGCAGATTCTCGTGCTCGACGAAGCCGACCGGATGCTCGACATGGGCTTCATCGACGATATCGAAACCATCGTGGCCGCTACACCGGCTTCGCGTCAGACGATGTTGTTCTCAGCCACGCTCGACGGCAAGATCAGTTCGCTGACAGGCCGTCTGCTGAAAGACCCGGAACGCATCGAAATCGTGCAGCGCCTTGAGCAGCGCACGAATATCGCGCAAACCGTGCATTACGTGGATGACCGCGATCACAAAGACCGTCTGCTCGACCATCTGCTGCGTGATGCAGCGCTCGATCAAGCCATCGTGTTCACCGCGACCAAAAACGACGCCGACCAGTTAGCTGGCCGTCTGGCAGATGCTGGTTTCGAATCAGCGGCACTGCATGGCGATCTGCCGCAAGGCGCGCGTAACCGCACCATTCGTGCGCTGCGTGAACGCAAAGTGCGCGTGCTGGTGGCAACCGATGTGGCCGCGCGCGGTATCGACATTCCTGGCATCACCCACGTGTTCAACTACGATCTGCCGAAATTTGCAGAAGACTACGTCCACCGTATTGGCCGGACTGGCCGTGCTGGCCGCTCGGGTATCGCCGTCAGCCTCGTGCATCACGCTGAGCAAGGTGCGCTCAAACGCATCGAGCGTTTTGTCCGCACACCGCTGGCAGTGAATGTGGTGGTCGGTTTCGAGCCGCGCAAAACAGCATCGACCGGTGGTCGCGGCGGTTTCGGCGGCGGCCGTGGCCGTCCAGGTGGTGGCGCGGGTGGTGGTGGCCGGCGCTTTGGTAGCGGCGGCGGCACCGGTGGCGGCAGCAAGCCCGCAGGTGGTGGCGGCGGCTGGAGCGGCAAGCCATCAGGCACGGGTGGTTCACGCGATGGCTACGGCGCACGCCGCAGCGATGGTCCGCGTACCGCACGTCGCGGCAGCTAATCGCCCGTCCCGATGCGTTGACCCGCAACAGGCAAACAAGCCCGTTCTGATCTGAAACGAGCTTGCAGGGCCAGCAGTGGCAGCGGAGTTTCACAACACGAAACCTCCGCCAGCCACCTGGCCAGCCAGAAACCGCTCTGCACTTCGGTGCAAAGCGGTTTTTTTTCGTCTTTCTTTTTTGTTTGGCGCTACCGCGCGGCGAAGCAATATTTGGCTCAGCGCCAAATTTCACGATGTGGAAAATTCTTTTGCTTCGTAAAAAGCCATGTTGCGTGGCACAAGAGCATCACTTGCAGCAGAAGAAATGTTATTTCTTATTATGAAAAATAACAATCAACTCATTGATTTAAAAAAATTAAAAATATCCTGAAAAATGCCTTTAGGGGCTGTTTGCGCCTCACCGGGATACCTAGACTCTTATACAAGACTTCACGAAACACCCACGACACCCGTCACCGCAGAGGCTGCGGCACCCGAGTCCGGATTTTTTACCTTTTAGGTCATCCACGGAGCACACCATGTCACGTCAACAGCAAGCCGAGCAACTCCAGCAACAATGGGCCACCGATCCACGCTGGAAAGGTGTCACACGCAGCTACAGCGCCGCCGATGTCGTTCGTTTGCGTGGCTCCGTGCCAGTCGAGCACACCCTCGCTAAACGCGGTGCGCAAAAGCTCTGGGAACTGGTGCGCGATGAACCCTTCGTCAATGCGCTGGGAGCCTTGACCGGCAATCAGGCCATGCAGCAGGTCAAGGCCGGGCTCAAGGCGATCTATCTGTCAGGCTGGCAGGTGGCGGGCGACGCCAATGTCGCCGGTGAGATGTATCCGGACCAGTCGCTGTACCCAGCCAATTCAGTGCCGCTGGTGGTCAAGCGGATCAACAACACGCTGACTCGGGCGGACCAGATTCAGTGGTCTGAAGGCAAAAATCCCGGCGACGAGGGTTACACCGATTTCTTCGCACCGATTGTCGCGGATGCCGAAGCAGGCTTTGGCGGCGTGCTGAATGCGTTCGAACTGATGAAGGCCATGATTGAAGCCGGTGCCGCAGGCGTGCACTTCGAAGATCAGCTGGCTTCCGTGAAAAAATGCGGCCACATGGGCGGCAAGGTTCTGGTGCCCACCCGTGAAAACATCGCCAAGCTCACTGCCGCACGCCTCGCGGCAGATGTCTGCGGCACACCAACCCTGCTCATCGCCCGCACCGACGCCGAAGCCGCCGACCTCATCACCTCCGATATCGACGACAACGACAAGCCGTTTTTGACAGGCGAGCGCACGATCGAAGGTTTTTATCGCACGAGGCCAGGTCTCGAACAGGCGATTTCACGCGGCCTGGCATACTCGCCCTATGCCGATCTGATCTGGTGCGAAACCGGCAAGCCAGACCTCGAATACGCGAGGCAATTTGCCGAAGCGATTCACAAGCAGTTTCCAGGCAAGATGCTGTCGTACAACTGCTCGCCGTCGTTTAACTGGAAGAAAAATCTCGACGATGCCACCATCGCCAGGTTCCAGCGCGAGCTGGGCGCGATGGGCTACAAGTTCCAGTTCATCACGCTAGCAGGCTTCCACGCACTGAATTACTCGATGTTCAATCTGGCACACGGCTATGCCCGCACGCAGATGAGCGCGTTCGTCGAAATGCAGCAAGCTGAATTTGCTGCGGCGGAAAAAGGCTTTACCGCCGTCAAGCATCAACGGGAAGTGGGCACCGGGTATTTCGATGCCGTCACGCAAACGGTGGAGCGCGATGCGTCAACCACCGCGCTGCATGGTTCGACCGAAGATGAACAGTTCTTCGAGCGGAAAATCTCCTGAAAGCCGCTTGGCGCGGCCGCACCGGAGCCCGATAAGCTCCGGCGTGCCGCCTAGCGGTAGACAATCACCGGGATTTGAGTGTGGGTCAGCACACGCTGGGTTTCGCTGCCAATCAGCAGGCTGCCCAGCCCGCGCCGCCCATGCGAAGCCATCAGAATCACATCGCAGCCGCGTTGCTCAGCGGCTTCGATAATCCCCAGATACGGCGCAGGATGCACGCTCGTGACACTCTCACAAGCGACACCCGCCAGTTGCGCCGCATCCTCAATCTGACGTAAATGCTGCCGCGCCTCATTTTCACTGCGTGCCTGAAAATCAACCGGCGGCTCAATCACCACCTCAGAAAACGACGCATACGGATACTGCGGCAGACAGGCGTAAGCGGTAATTCGCGCGCCCACGGTGCGCGCCAGATCAATCGCCCCGTCAATCGCCTTTTGTGACAGATCAGAACCATCCGTCGGAACCAGAATGTGCTTGAACATGATGCCCTCCCGTTAGCGGCCGCTACGCCATTACACCGTTACCTCGTTAAGTCTTTTAATTTTTTCGCTTTCCAGCTGTTTCGCTGTGCCTGATCTGGCCAGTATCCCGCCGCTACCCCGCACGTTGCTGCCCCCTCTTGCCCGCATGTGCAGTCTGCGCTTAATCCTGCTCAACCCGTTAGCCCCAGTAGCCGGAGCGGCCATATGTATGTTTCAGAAAATCCAGCAACAAGCGCACGCGCAGTGGCAAATGACGCCGCTGGGGAAACACCGCATGAATTCCGACCGGTGGCGCGGCGAAATCATCCAGCACACTAACCAGCCGCCCGGCTGCGATATCGCTGCCGACTTCCCACCACGAACGCCAGGCCAGCCCATAGCCCCCGAGACACCACTCGTGCAGCACTGCGCCATCAGAGCACTCCATCGTGCCAGAGACCTTGATCGACACGGTTTTTCCCTCGTGCTGAAAAGTCCAGCCGCGTTGCTGGTTGGCGCTGGCCCCCAGCGCCAGGCAGTTATGCTGCGCCAGATCAGCGAGTGTCACGGGTGCCCCCCGGCGCGCCAGATAATCCGGCGACGCCACGCACACCCGGCGGTTTTCTCCGAGGCGCAACGACACCAGCGACGAATCCGGCAACGCCCCCAGACGCACCGCGCAATCAAACCCTTCGTTCACCAGATCGACCGTGCGATCCGATAAATCCAGCGTGAGCGACACATCAGGATGCGCAGCGGTAAACGCGGGCACCAGCGGCGCGACATGGCGTCGTCCAAAGCCTGCGGGAGCCGACACGCGCAAATGACCACTGGCCTTCACGCCACCGGCCGACACGCTGGCTTCGGCATTGTGCATTTCGTGAATGATGCGCTGGCAATCCTCAAGAAACGCCGAGCCTTCGAAGGTCAAGGTGAGCTTGCGCGTGGTGCGCAGCAGCAGCTTGACGCCCAGACGCTCTTCCAGCGCGTCGATCCGCCGCCCGATGATGGCCGGTGCCACGCCCTCGGCCTGCGCCGCAGCCGACAAACTGCCACGGGCGGCGACCGCGACGAAAGTCTCGATTTGCTTGAAACGATCCATGGCAATAACCCGGCACGGGCCAAAACAAAAAAGAAGGCGCAGAAGAACAACCACAGCGTGCGGCAAAATTCGCCCGCCAGATTAGGTTGATGAAAGTAAAAGATCAAGTGATGATTAAAGACTTTTTTAGCGTACACGATCACTAATACAATCCGCCATGACTTTCATCTGGGAGCATATGGCAATGTCCGCCACCACGGCACTCGTGCCCAAAGCCATTATTTTCGACGCTTACGGCACGCTGTTTGACGTGCATTCGGTGGTGGCCGCGGCGGAGCAGATGTTCCCGGGCCAAGGTGACGCGCTCTCGCAGTTATGGCGTCACAAGCAAATCGAATACACCCATTTGCGCACGCTGGCCGACCCGGCTGGCACGCATTACCAGCCGTTCTGGAACATCACGCTCGACGCCCTCCGCTTCGCCGCCCACACGCTGGGCCTGAGCCTCGGGCATCAGGGGCAAAAGCGCTTGATGGACGAATACGCGTGCCTCTCGGCCTTTCCTGATGCCCTGCCCGCGCTGCGCCAGTTACGCGATACGTTGCCTCGCCACGCAACGGGTGATAGCCCAAGGCTCGCGCTGCTATCGAATGGCAATCCGCAAATGCTCGACATCGCCATCAAGAGCTCAGGCATGACCGGCCTGTTCGACCACGTGCTCTCAGCGGATGCCGTGCGGGCTTACCAGCCCGCACCCGCCGTCTATGCGCTGGGCACGCAGGCTTTTGGCGGCGTGCCCGCACGCGAGATCGTGTTTGTCTCATCCAATGGCTGGAACGCAGCGGGCGCAGCCTGGTTTGGCTACACCACGTTCTGGATCAACCGGCAGCACGCCAGCCCGGAAGAGCTCGGCGTGACATTTCATGGCACAGGCCAGGGGATGCACGATTTAAGCCCTTTTCTGCAAAATTTCACGTTCTCCAGCCGCAGTGCTGGCCGCTCACGTAGCGCTGCCACGCAGGCACGCGACAGCAGCCAGCGGCAACCCTGACCATACATTTCATCCACATTCACACCATTGCCATCCGACCGACCAAGGAGAAATCATGGCGCACACACTGCCGCAAGGCATGGAACTTACCGGTGACATCAAACCCGGCTTTGAAACAATCCTGACCCCGGAAGCGCTGGCCTTTGTTGCCAGACTGCACCGGGCTTTTGAGCCGCGCCGTCAGGCCCTGCTCACCGCGCGTAACGAGCGCACCAAACGCCTTGACGCAGGCGAGCGGCCCGATTTTCTGACCGAAACCCAGGCGATTCGTGAGAGCGACTGGCACATCGCCCCGCTCCCCGCCGATTTGACCTGCCGCCGGGTTGAGATCACTGGGCCCGTCGAACGCAAAATGATCATCAACGCGCTGAATTCCGGCGCGGATTCGTACATGAGCGACTTCGAAGATTCGAACGCGCCAAACTGGGACAACCAGATCACCGGCCATCTCAATCTGAAAGACGCCGTCCGCCGCACGATTTCCCTCGAACAAAACGGCAAGTCGTACCGCCTGAACGAGCGCACCGCCACGCTGATCGTCCGTCCACGCGGCTGGCATCTCGACGAAAAGCATGTGTTGATCGACAGCCAGCGCGTTTCAGGCGGTATTTTCGATTTCGCCCTGTATCTGTTTCATAACGCCAAAGAACTGCTGGCGCGCGGCTCGGGGCCGTATTTCTATCTGCCAAAGATGGAAAGCCATCTTGAAGCACGCTTGTGGAACGACATTTTTATCGCCGCCCAGGAAGCGCTCGGCCTGCCACGCGGCACCATCCGCGCCACCGTGCTGATCGAGACCATTCTCGCGGCATTCGAAATGGATGAAATCCTGTACGAGTTGCGCGAGCACAGTTCGGGCCTGAACGCTGGACGCTGGGACTACATCTTCTCGGCCATCAAGAAGTTCAGGAATGACAAGGATTTCTGTCTTGCCGACCGCTCGCAGATCACGATGACAGTGCCGTTCATGCGGGCCTACGCGCTGCAATTGCTCAAAACCTGCCATCGACGCCAGGCACCCGCCATCGGCGGTATGAGCGCGCTGATCCCGATCAAGAACGATCCCGCAGCCAACGAAAAAGCCATGAGCGGCGTGCGCTCAGACAAAGCGCGCGACGCCACAGACGGCTACGACGGCGGCTGGGTGGCACACCCAGGCCTCGTGCCGATTGCAATGGAAGAATTCGTCAAGGTGCTGGGCGACAAACCCAACCAGATCGGCAAGCAACGCGTCGACGTGCAAGTCACGGCAGGCGATCTGCTCGACTTCCGCCCGGAAGCGCCCATCACTGAAGCAGGCCTGCGCAACAACATCAACGTCGGGGTTCACTATCTGGGTTCCTGGCTGGCGGGCAATGGCTGCGTACCGATTCACAACCTGATGGAAGACGCCGCCACCGCTGAAATTTCGCGCTCCCAAGTGTGGCAATGGATCCGCTCTCCGAAAGGCGTGCTCGATGACGGCCGCAAGGTCAGCGCAGAAATGGTCAGCGCGCTGATTCAGCAAGAGCTCGGCAAGATCACCGCGGTTATCGCGGGTGACATTCGCCCTTATCAGCGGGCCGCGCAGATCTTCGAAACGATGTCGACGTCTGAAAAATTCGCGGACTTCCTGACGCTGCCGCTGTACGAAGAGATTTAACGCATCATGCGGCGGGTAGCGGCAAATCAACGTCGCGCGCCGCTACCCCCGAACGCATAACGCCCCGCCAGATTTCGGTCTGGCGGGGCGTTATGTCTTGGGTCTTGGGTCTTGGGTCTTGGGTCTTGGGTCTTGGGTCTTGGGTCTTGGGTCTTCGTGGAAGAACACAGCATGACTGGCGGTAGACCCGGACACTGCAAAATCACGCGGCACTCAAACGCGGCGCGACATATGCCAGATCACCCCCAGTTGCGCGAGCCGTGGCCCAACAGGCCGGTAGCCCATGCGGCGATACAGCGCTGCGGCAGGATTGTCCACGAACACGCGCAGTTGCAGGGTCTGCAAACCTCGCTCACGCGCCCATTGATGCGCGACGTGAAGCAGCCAGGTTCCCACGCCCTGACGCCGGTACACCGGTGCGATTTGCAGATCCCGGATATGCAGTGAGCCGTTCTCTTCGGTAATCCGTAGCACACCGACTGGAGCGTGCTCCACTTCGAGAATGAAATTCTCTGATTCACGCCAACTGGCGAAGAACAGATCGCTACGCCAGTCGAGGCGATGCCGCTGGTAATAGCCACACATGTTGTCGTGCGTCAGCGCCTCGGCAAACGTGAAGTCTTCGGCGCGGGCCTGACGCAGCAAGCAAGGGGAGGCAGTGGCAGAAAATGCACCGTCTGGATCGGGCATGATGCGGCAGCGACGAAAAGGAAGTGCGCTCAACGGTAAAGTAGCTTGCCCGTGCTGACAATGGCTATTTGCTTTTGATCAGGGATGAGCCGGAGCAGTTTGCGCTGCGCCGGGCCAAGCTTGAATTTCGCCACAGGAATAGTCAGGCACTCGCCAATAAAAAAGCCTGCTTCGCAGCACGAAGCAGGCTTTGATCTGGCGGAGCGGACGGGACTCGAACCCGCGACCCCCGGCGTGACAGGCCGGTATTCTAACCAACTGAACTACCGCTCCAGTTTTTGCATCATGGCTTGCAAGCGTTGGCTTTTCTTGCAGGCTGCACGGCCGAAATAACTGGCGATGCGGATGTCTGGCGTCCCCTAGGGGATTCGAACCCCTGTACTCACCGTGAAAGGGTGATGTCCTAGGCCTCTAGACGAAGGGGACAGTAATACGTACTTCTTTTAAAGAAAAAGCCCGCTCAGACAATAATGAACGGGCTTGATCTGGCGGAGCGGACGGGACTCGAACCCGCGACCCCCGGCGTGACAGGCCGGTATTCTAACCAACTGAACTACCGCTCCAGTTTCTACATCATGGCTTGCAAGCGTTGGCTTTTCTTGCAAGCTGCATGGCCGGAAATAATTGGCGATGCGGATGTTTGGCGTCCCCTAGGGGATTCGAACCCCTGTACTCACCGTGAAAGGGTGATGTCCTAGGCCTCTAGACGAAGGGGACATAATCTTTCGGATATATGCAGAAAACGCCGTTATTTATTGTTAAAACCACTTAACAACAAAGATCGCCATTCTAGCTTTTCTACTCTGGCTTGTGAAGTTTTTTTTGCTACAAAACCAACTTCAAAAACCGCTGCAACCTGTTCTGGTGGTGGAGGTAAGCGGGATCGAACCGCTGACCTCTTGCATGCCATGCAAGCGCTCTCCCAGCTGAGCTATACCCCCTTGCAGAACAGAAACGAGATTCTAGTGAGCAATTCACACTTTGTAAATACCCTTTGAAGTCCGCGCACGTAAATTTTTCATTTTTCGTGCGCGACCCTGCTGATGCCGGCCAATGCCCGATTCAGCTCAACGCCTGCTCGATCCGCCCTACCGCAACCTCGCGGCCAAAAAGCTGCAGCACGCTGTCGATGGATGGCGTATGCGTGGTGCCCGCAACCAGCAACCGGACGGGCATCGCCAGTTGCGGCATCTTCAGCTTGTGCGTAGCCAGCGTTGCCTTGAGCGCCGCCGCGATCCCTTCCTTGCTCCATTCAGCATGCTTGAGCGCTGCCGCCAGATCAGCCAGCGCGGGACGCGTGACGTCGCTCAAATGCTGTGCCAGTGCTTCAGCATCAGGTTGTGGCGTGCGGTAGAACATCAGCGCGTTTTCAGCGATTTCTTTCAAGGTCGACGCCCGGTCTTTCAGCAAGGCCACCACCGCAACCAGATCAGGGCCCTGACCGGGTGCCAGCGCCGCTTCATCCACCCCCAGTTCAACTAAAAATGGCCGCGTCAGGCTCGTCAAACGCTCGTTATCAGCGACCTTGATGTAATGGCTATTCAGCCAGTTGAGCTTGTCGTGATCGTATTGCGCGGGCGATTTGCCCAGATGGTCCAGGTCAAACCATTCAACCAGTTGGTCCCGCGAGAAAATTTCAGCATCCCCATGTGACCAGCCCAGACGCGCCAGATAGTTCAACACGGCTTCTGGCAGATAACCCGCGTCGCGGTATCCCGTGACGCTCATCGCGCCATGACGCTTGCTCATCTTTTCGCCCTGCTCATTCAGCACAGTCGGCAAATGCGCATACACCGGCGGCTCGGCTCCCAGCGCTCGCAAGATATTGATCTGGCGCGGGGTGTTGTTCACGTGGTCATCACCGCGAATCACATGTGTGATGCGCATATCAAGATCGTCGACCACGACGCAGAAGTTATACGTCGGCGTGCCATCCGGGCGGGCGATCACGAGGTCGTCCAGTTCTTCGTTGGAAATTTCAATGTGCCCTTTGACTGCATCGTCCCAGGCCACCACGCCCGTCAGCGGATTGCGAAAACGCAGCACGGGTTCGACCCCTGCGGGCGGCACGGGAAGTGTCTTGCCTGGCTCCGGACGCCACGTGCCGTCATAACGGGGCTTCTCCCCCGCGAGGCGCTGGTGCTCGCGCAGCGCATCCAGCTCTTGCGTCGACATGTAGCACGGGTAGACCAGCCCTTGCTCTGTCATTTGCCGCAGCACTTCGCGGTAACGCTCCATGCGCTGCATCTGGTAAAACGGGCCCTCGTCGAAATCGAGACCCAGCCACGCCATGCCCTCAAGAATCGCGTCAACCGACACAGCGGTAGAGCGCTCGACATCGGTATCTTCGATCCGCAACACAAAGGTGCCTTTCATCTTGCGCGCGAACGCCCAAGGGTAAAGCGCGGAGCGGATATTACCGAGGTGAATGAAGCCAGTCGGGCTCGGAGCAAAACGGGTGCGGACAGGGGTGGTCATGGACGGTTACTCGAAGGCAATTACGCGGCATGCCGGTGTCTGGCGTTCAAGGCATGGATCGCCAGGTGCGGCAAGAGGGGGCTGCGCGGAGCTCAAGCCACGGCAGCGCATGGGCTCAACGACAAAAACAAGACGCGGATTATACCTGCGGCGGACCCGGCTGCGGGGCCGCCATCAGGCGTGGCGTAAGGCGTGGCGTAAGGCGTGACGCAAGGCCTGGCGCGCGTGCTGGCGCGTTCAACGCTTTGCTTTATGATGTGCGCGCCGCCCGCTGCATACGCCCTCGCGGCACAGCACCAGGCTACTTCTGTTTGTTTTGTTTCGCCGCTGGAGAATTCGTTGAAATCATCCCCTGCTGGTACTACCAGCCGCCGCGCGTTTTCATTCGCGGCCGCTTCTGCTGTCGCGTCTGCGGTATTAAGCGCGTGCAGCTTCACCCGCTCACCTTCTAATTCTTCTAATTCCGTTAATCCGGCTAACCCAACTGGTCAGGCCAGCGCCGAGCTGCCCCCAGCCAAAGCCAGTGGCACGCCCGCCAGCGGCAACAAACCGCCGCGCGCCATCCGCATTGGCCTGGCGCTCGGCGGCGGCGCGGCTCGTGGCTTCGCCCATATCGGTGTCATCAAGGCGCTGGAAGCACGCAATATCCCGCTTGATCTGATCAGCGGCACCAGCGCCGGGTCAGTCGTGGGCGCGCTGTACGCGTCGGGCATGAGCGGCCTCACGATGAACCGGCTCGCACTCAAGATGGATGAAGCGGCTATTAGCGACTGGGCCATGCCCTTTCGCACGCGCGGCTTTCTACAGGGCATTGCGCTGCAAAACTATCTGAATGCGACGCTCAATAACCGGCCGCTGGAAAAGATGCTCAAGCCGCTCGGCGTCGTCGCCACCGATCTGAAAACCGGCCAGCCAATTTTGTTCCAGCGTGGCAATACCGGGGTGGCAGTGCGGGCTTCGTGCAGCGTGCCGTCGATCTTTGAACCCGTGAAAATTGGCGGCCGTGAGTATGTTGATGGCGGCCTGGTCAGCCCGGTACCCGCTTCATTCGCACGCAAGATGGGAGCGGACTTCGTCATCGCCGTCGATATTTCAGCCCGGCCTGAAAGCGCGTTGACGCAAAGCTCGTTCGATATGCTGATGCAGACCTTCACGATCATGGGCCAAACCATCAAGACCTACGAACTCGACAAATACGCCGATATCGTGATCCGCCCCAACCTGGCCGCAATGAGCGGTAGCGACTTCAGTCAGCGCAATGCCGCAATCCTCGCTGGCGAAGAAGCCGTGGCCAAAATCATGCCGGAATTACAGCGCAAGCTGGCCGCCAGCCGGGCGAGTTAAGGCGGAAAAATGCGCGGAGCGTGCGGCGACTGAGTGATTGATCAGTCAAAGCCCCATAAAACAAAACCCCGCTTCACGTTGTTCACGTTGAAGCGGGGTTTGTCTGAAACGGCTGGAAGCGCTACTCAGCGTGACTGCCAGACCACGGATGCTATTACTGACTACGGCGAATCGTAGCGTTCACGCGCTGACGTAAATCCTGGGCTTCTGGAAACGCGGTTTCGATCCGGCGCGCACCAGTAAAACGCTTTTCCCAGTAGCCGCTATCGAGCTCATCCACGCGAATCGTGCTGCCCGTAGAAGGCGAATGCACGAACTTGTTATCCCCAATGTAAATGCCGACATGCGAAAACGTGCGGCGCATCGTGTTGAAGAACACCAGGTCACCAGGCTGAAGCTCGCTCATCCGGATCTTCTCGCCCACGCGGCTCATTTCTTCAGCGCGGCGCGGTAACGCCATGCCAAGCGTGTCCTGAAACACATAGCGGACAAAACCGCTGCAATCCAGACCTGAATCAGGTGTGTTGCCGCCCCAGCGGTAACGCACGCCGATCATCCCCAGCGCACCCACCACGACATCGCCCGCTTTGCCAGCCATGCCAGACAGAAACGAACGTGCGCCACTGCCGCTGCTGCCAGAGGTGGCGCTGCTCGCATTGCTGAGGAAAGAACTTGAAGAAGGCGAAGCATCCAGCCCAGGGGCCGATGAATATGCTGCGCTTTGGCTGAAATTGTTGACTTCGTCGGCGAAAGCACTGGGAGTTGCGGCTATCAACACGCTAAAAAACATCCCAGCCACTACACGAACACAAGTTTTAGTCAGATATTTTGACTGCATCGGACGGTATATTTTCCCTAAAAATCAGGCATCTAGATAAAAGTTCGGTCGATACTAGCCAGTAAGTATTCAACTGTCAAAACAAATAGAAAAATACAATCGGGATACTTGCCTCATTAACTGGAATCACCGCCCAAGGCCTGCCGCGAGGAGTTTTCGGGTATAGGCATGCGTCGGTGCAGCATAAATCTGCTCAACCTCCCCGGCCTCGACAATCAAGCCGTTTTGCATCACGACGACGCGATGCGCCATCGCCCGGATAACCTCCAGGTCATGGCTAATAAAGACGTAGGCCAGGTTGTATTTCTGCTGCAGCCGTTGCAGCAGCTTGAGCACTTGCTGCTGGATCGACACATCCAGCGCGCTCGTAGGCTCATCCAGGATTAGCAAACGTGGCTCCAGCACCAAGGCCCGGGCAATCGCAATGCGCTGGCGCTGCCCTCCGGAAAACTCATGCGGATAGCGTTGCAGCGCCGCGCTATCCAGCCCCACCTCGCCCAGCAGTTGCATCACCCGCTCGCGCCGCGCCTGTTTGCTGAGCTGCGGCTGATGCAAGGCCAGCCCTTCACCTACGATCTGCTCGATAGTCTGGCGTGGCGACAGTGAACTAAACGGGTCCTGAAACACCACCTGCATGGTTGAGCGCAGCAGCGTTTGCGCACGCCCCCGGTAGCTCGCCAGCGCCCGTCCCTGAAATTCAAGCGTGCCATGTGCCGTGCGCTGCAGCCCCAGCAAGGCCAGCGCCAGGGTTGATTTGCCAGAACCGGATTCGCCCACGATGCCGAGCGTCTCGCCTTCGCGCACGCTAAGGCTGACCCGCTCAAGCGCGCTGAAACGTCCCGTGCGCCACCAGCCCTGCAAACCTGGCAAGCGAGTGCGGAATTCGACCGAAACATCACGAGCCTCAAGCAACACTGGCGCGCCGGGTGCCACTGGCTGTACCGCGCGCTCAGGATGGCTCTGCAGCAAGCGCCGGGTGTACGGATGCTGTGGCGCGGTGAAAACCTGCTCCACGGTTCCGCTTTCAACCAGCACGCCCTGCTCCATCACCGCCACCCGCTGGGCAAAGCGGCGCACCAGATTCAGGTCATGGGTAATCAGCAGCACCGCCATGCCGCGCTGTTGTGCTTCGTCGCGTTGCAGCTCCAGCAGCAGCTCGACGATCTGCGCCCGGATCGTCACGTCCAGCGCGGTGGTCGGCTCATCGGCGATCAGCAAACGCGGGCGGCACGCCAGCGCCATCGCAATCATCGCGCGCTGACGCTGGCCGCCCGAAAGCTGATGCGGATAGCTGTTCACGCGCTGGCCGGGATCGGCAATGCCCGTGCGCGCCAGCAATGCCACTGCGCGGCGGCAGGCTTCAGCCAGTGACACGCCGTCGTGCAGCACGATGGTTTCCGCGATCTGCGCGCCAATCGTATACAGCGGATTGAGCGCGCTCATCGGCTCCTGGAAGATCATCGCTATTTCAGCGCCGCGCAGCGCGCGCATCTCGCGCTCGCTCTGGCTCAGCAAATCCGTGCCGTTAAAGCGGATCGCGCCTTGTATCTGCGCGTCATGCAGTAGCCGGAGAATGGCCAGCGCCGTCACGCTCTTGCCCGAACCGGACTCCCCCACCAGCGCGACCCGCTCACCGTGCCCGATCGCCAGCGTGACCTCGTTCAGCGCCACGGTCGAGCCAAAGTTCACCCGCAGATGATCGAGTTCCAGTAAAGGCGTGCTGCCTGATATCCGAGCGGTGTTCATCGCCGGCCTCCCGTGCCCGCCGGCGTCGCCATCCGGGTATCGAGTGCGTTGCGCAGCGCGTCGCCCATAAAGGTCAGCAGCAGCAGCGTCAGAACCAGCACGCTGAACGTCGACAGCGCGATCCACCACGCATCGAGATTCGCTTTGCCCTGGGCCAGCAATTCACCCAGGCTTGGCGTCGGTGACGGCACACCGAGGCCAAGAAAATCGAGGCTGGTGAGCGCCAGAATCGAGCCGCTCATGCGGAACGGCAAAAACGTAATGACTGGCGTCAGGCTATTGGGTAGCACATGGCGCCAGATGATCTGCCAGTGCGACAAGCCCATGGCCCGCGCGGCCCGCACGTAGTCTTGCTGGCGATTGCGTAAAAATTCGGCGCGCACGTAATCAGACAGGCCAATCCAGCCAAACAGCGACAGCAGCACGATCAGCAAGATAAAACCGGGCTCAAAGATCGAGGCAAAAATAATCAGCAGATACAGCTCCGGCATCGCGCTCCAGATCTCGATCAAACGCTGCCCGGCCAAATCCGTTCGCCCACCGAAATAACCTTGCAGCGCGCCCGCCAGCATCCCAAGCACGGTGCCAATCGCGCTCAGCGCGAGACCAAACAGCACCGATACGCGAAACCCATACAGCAGCCGTGCCACCAGATCGCGGCCACGGTCATCCGTGCCCAGCCAGTTTTCCCGTGATGGCGGCGCAGGATTCGGCGCGCCAGAAAAATAGTTCAGCGTGTCGTAGTAGTACGGGTTAAGCGGATACAGCGCGAAATTACCTGGCGCGTCAAAGCGCTGGCGAATGTAGGGATCCAGATAATCGGTAGGCGTGGGGAAATCACCGCCAAAGGTGGTTTCCGGATAGTTCTTGACGAGCGGAAAATAAAACTGGCCGTCATAGCGCACCACCAGCGGCCGGTCATTGGACCAGAGCGGACCAGCGAGGCTCAGCACAAACGCCACGACGAAAACGATCAGGCTCCAGTAGCCAAGGCGCTGCTGGCGAAAACGTTGCCAGACCCGGCGGGCGGGAGAATGGGCTGCAGCCGTATGGATTGGCGTCATCTCAGCGCTCCAGCTGTTCGAACTGGATGCGCGGATCGACCCAGACGTAACACAGGTCCGACACTAGCTTGGTCGCCAGACCAATCAGCGTGAACAGATACAGCGTGCCCAGCACCACGGGGTAATCCCGCCGCACCACCGATTCATAAGACAACAGGCCCAGACCATCGAGCGAGAACAGGGTTTCGATCAGCAAGCTGCCAGTGAAAAACGCGCCGATAAAGGCTGCGGGAAACCCGACGATCAACGGCAGCAACGCGTTGCGCAGCACGTGCTTCCACAGCACCTGGCGCTCTGGCAAGCCTTTGGCGCGGGCCGTCAGCACGTACTGCTTGCGGATTTCGTCGAGAAAAGCGTTTTTGGTCAGCATCGTGACCACCGCGAAACTGCCCACCAGCGAGGCCACGACGGGTAGCGTGATGTGCCAGAGATAGTCCGTGATCTTGTGCAGGAGGCTGAACTGCGCCCAGTCATCCGAGGTGAGATTGCGCAATGGAAACAACTGCAAGAACGAGCCGCCACCAAACAGCACCAGCAGCAGCACGCCCAGCACGAAACCTGGAATCGCGTAACCCACCAGCACCACGAGGCTGGTAACGAGATCGAAACGGGAGCCGTTGCGCACTGCTTTCGCAATCCCGAGCGGCACGGATATCAGATAGGTCAGAAAGAAAGTCCATAAGCCCAGACTGATCGACACTGGCAGTTTCGATACGATCAGCGACCACACGCTTTGATGGCGAAAGTAGCTTTGCCCGAGGTCGAAGCTA
Source organism: Paraburkholderia bonniea (assembly GCF_009455625.1). Taxonomy (NCBI): domain Bacteria; kingdom Pseudomonadati; phylum Pseudomonadota; class Betaproteobacteria; order Burkholderiales; family Burkholderiaceae; genus Paraburkholderia; species Paraburkholderia bonniea. The sequence continues at coordinate 2,052,269 of NZ_QPEQ01000001.1, forward strand.
GCGAAGCGCTTGAGCATCAGCCAGTAACGCTCCAGCGGCGGCTTGTCGAAACCGTAGAGCGCCTTGAGCTGCGCGATTTGCTGCGCATCAACCCCGTTGTGCGTGCGCAAGCCAAACGGCGCGCCCTGCTCCGTGCCTTGGCGCAAATCATGCAGCGCCTGTTCGACCGGGCCGCCTGGCACAAACTGGATCACCACGAAGGTGAGCGTCAGCACGCCAAGCAGCGTCGGAATCATCAGCAACACGCGTTTCAGGACATAGCTCCACATAGGCGGCCATTAGAAGTGCGATTAAAAATGATGCCGCACGGGGCGGCAAAAAGTGCGTTCAACGCGGGGGCTTAAAGCGCGAGCCTCAACACGACTCAAGTCAACGCAACTCAGCTCGATTCAGGCAACTCAACCAAGGCAACTCACCCAAGGCAAGGCCTCAACGCGCAGGCGTGAACCACCAGGTGGAGGTGATCCAGTCGCCCGCCGCATAGTACAGCGGCAAAGTCTGCGGCCAGGCGAGGCCGCGCCGGTACGCCACCCGGTGCAGCGCGCTGAACCAGTGCGGCACGACATAGTAGCCATGCAGCAAGACCCGGTCGAGCGCGTGCGCGGCGTCCAACAGTTGCTCAGGCGTTTGCGCCCGCACCAGCGCTTGCAGCAGCGCATCAACCACCGGCGAATTCAGGCCCGACAGATTGCCCGAGCCGGGTTGGCTAGCCGCTTTGCTGCCAAAGCGGTCAACCTGCTCGGTGCCGGGGATCGGGCCGCTAGGGGCGTAGCGGATCGACGTGACGTCGAAATCAAACGCATCGAGCCGCTTTTGATACAGCGCGAAATCAACCGCGCGGAAGCTCACCTGAATGCCCAATTTTTTCAGGTTGCGGATATAAGGCGCGACGACGGGCTCCATATTCGCGGCGGAGCTGGTGTCATCCAGAATCTCGAACGTGAATGGCTGGCCTTGGGCGTTGCGTAATGCGCCATCGCGGTATGTCCAGCCCGCCTGCGCCAGCAGCGCACGCGCTTGCAGCAGGTTGGCGCGCAACGAGCCTGGCGCGTCGGTATCGGGCTGCACCGGCGGTGGGCCGAACACGGCCGGATCGAGCTGTGCTCGCCACGGCGCGAGCAACGCGAGCTCTCCCGCCGACGGCAAACCCTTCGCCTGAAAATCAGTGTTGGCAAAGAAGCTGTCCAAACGCTGGTACTGGCCATAAAAAAGCTGCCGGTTAAGCCATTCGAAATCGAACGCCAGATCAAGCGCGCGGCGCACCCGCGCATCCTGAAACATCGGCCGGCGCAGGTTCAGCACATAACCTTGCATGCCCGAGCCATTGCGTTGTGGAAATTCGCGCTTGATGAGTTCGCCGCGATCAAACGGCTTGCCCACATCGCGCCGCACCCAGCTACGCGCGATGTATTCGACCATCGCGTCGTACTCCCCCGCCTTGAAGGCCTCGCGCCGCGCGACTTCATCGGAATACAGCTTGTAGGTAATGCGCTCGAAGTTGTAGCTGCCCACCCGCACCGGCAACGCATTGCCCCAGTAGTGCGGATCACGCCGGTAGGTGATGGTGCGTCCGTCGCGGTAATGCTCGATCTGATACGGTCCGCTGCCGATGGGCACCTCGAACGCCAGTTGATCGAACCCAATCCGGCTGCCATCGGCCCGCATGCCCCACTTGCGCGAAAACACCGGCATCGCGCCGGCGAGCAGCGGCAACTCCCGGTTACGCTGGCGAAAATCAAAACGGATGGTCTGAGGATCCAGCACCACCGCCTGCTTGATCTCGCTAAAGTACGCCGCGTATTGCGGCGCAGCCTGCGCGCTCTTGAGGGTGTCGAGCGCAAACTTGACATCCGCCGCGCTCACCCGGTCGCCATTAGCAAAGCGCGCGTCGGGATGCAGATGAAACACCACCGACAGGCCATCGGCTGCCACCTGCACATCGTCAGCCAGCAGGCCATACGCGGAAGCGGGCTCATCCGCGCTGCTGGTCAGCAAACTTTCAAATAGCAGGTCAATGCCAGGAGCGGCGCTGCCGCGCAGCGTAAACGGATTGAACTTGTCGAAACTCGTCAGGCGGCTGGGATTCGCCAGCACCAGCGTGCCGCCTTTCGGCGCTGCCGGATTGACATAAGCGAAATGCTTGAAACCAGCCGGATATTTCGGGGTGCCATATTGTGCGATCGCATGCGCCGCCTGAACAGGCGGGCTGAGTGCCAGCAGGTTCAGCGCCAGCGCTGTGCTCAATAGCGCCAGCGCCAGCCTGTAGCCGGCCGTGGCCCAACTCAGGCGGCGCATGAGAGGTATGAAAGGCATAAGGCGCATAAATTCAGGATACGGAGATAAAAAAGCGCTAACGCAACGAAGTGCGCCAACCGGGTGAGCCCAGCGCAAGCCAATGGTCATGGGTGCCTTGTTAGTCAGAGGGGCAATGACGGTGTGAGAGAATTCCGCCCGTCCTGCGCGCCGCATTCGATGGTGCGCCGATTCTATCTGGAGATTTCATGGGTTTCCTTGCTGGCAAACGAATCTTGCTGACTGGCTTGCTGTCGAACCGGTCAATCGCTTATGGCATCGCTCAAGCCTGCAAACGCGAAGGCGCAGAACTGGCGTTCACCTATGTCGGCGAGCGCTTCAAGGAGCGTATTACTGAGTTCGCCACTGAGTTCGGCAGCACGCTGGTGTTTCCGTGCGACGTCGCTGACGACGCCCAGATCGACGCCCTCTTCGCCGCGCTGGGACAGCACTGGGATGGTCTCGACGGGTTGGTCCATTCAATCGGTTTTGCGCCGCGCGAAGCCATTGCGGGCGATTTTCTCGATGGCATGACGCGTGAGAACTTCCGCATCGCGCACGATATTTCCGCTTACAGCTTTGCCGCCCTTGCCAAAGCTGCCCAGCCGCTGCTGACCCAGGATGCCTCGCTGCTCACGCTGAGCTATCTCGGGGCCGAACGGGCGATTCCGAACTACAACACGATGGGCCTTGCCAAAGCATCGCTTGAAGCCAGTGTGCGTTATCTGGCGGTTTCGCTTGGGGTCAAGGGAGTGCGGGTGAATGGCATTTCGGCGGGCCCGATCAAGACGCTGGCGGCAAGCGGCATCAAGGGCTTCGGCAAGATTCTGGAATTCGTGGAACACAATGCCCCGCTCAAGCGCAACGTGACGATCGAGCAAGTCGGCAACACCGCGGCCTTTTTGCTCTCGAATCTCGCCGCAGGCGTGACAGCGGAAATGATTCACGTGGATAGCGGCTTTAATGCCGTCGTCGGCGGAATGGCGGCAGCCGCGGAATAACACGGCTCAGCGCGTGGCTGCGTGGCTTGACTAATGAGCCTGGCTGCTGCGCGTCGAAGTGAAAAGTGAAAAGTGAAAACAGCACCCTGAATCGTTGGGCCCCAGCCTGACAATTCAGGGTGTTTTTTTATGGGGCGGCACTCAAATAATCTATTTTGTGTTCCGAAATAACTTGACCGAGGCATCAATCTTCCCGGCAAGGAACCAAATCGGCAGAGTCGTTACTTAGAGCACCCCTACTCAACAGCAAACAGATCACCAGATGAGCAACAACCTTAACCCTAACCGCCCTAGCGGCTCACAATTGCCAACCACGTCCACGGATGGAGGAACGGAAAACAACCCAGGTAACGGACTCGGAGGGCGGCGTCCCCAGCAAGGCCGTGCAGATGGGCCTCGTGCAGGCAACGCGGACACCAATCCGGTGCGGCAAGCTCTTCGAAGCCTCATGCAGACTGCCAGAGAACTCAACGCCAATTTTGACCCTCTGAACGGGATTGAACGTCAGATGGCGGGTCTCGCCGTCACCAATGAAGCGCCACAAAACGCTGGACAGGACACTGACCAGATTCTGAGCAGGGTTAATAAAGCGTTGATCCGGCACGAAGCCGAAACACATCTGGCCGATCCCGATGTCACCCTCGCCAGCAAAACTGCTTTCGTTAAAAAGCAACTCGCTGATCACATGATCTCGGCTGACAACAAAAACTACATTGCCGAAACATACCTCTGTCTTCCCGGTATTCCCCCCGCTGATCGAAACGAGGTCTACGTCCTGTATCTCCAGATTCCAGGCGTCAAAAACATTCAGATCACGTCTTCCTAGCCAGCCACCAACCGCCCCAATCTGGCATCAGCGGTAAGCCAAAGACACCCGGCTCATCCTCGTGCGATTACGCTTGCTCGTTGCGTCCGCTCGTTGCGCCCGCTATGCCTGTTGAGATCGAGCCATTGAGATTGAAGTTCGAACCGGCAGCGCCAAGGTTGCTAATGCGCGCCCGGATAGCAAGGCAATTGCGCTTCGCTCGCTGTCATCAACTCGCGGTGGGGCATGCACCCTTGCACCCACAAGAGTGCGCCCATGCTGGGCGCACAAACAAAACGCCCGATGAAATGCATCGGGCGTTTCGGCCATGCAAACCGCAGGAACGGCCTGCGGTTTCTCCTCCTCACATCAGCCGCAACCTATAGCAGGATCGGGCAATGATTGTGCGGACGTAATCCACCATCGTCAGTGATGCTTATTCAGTGATGCCCATTGTGGCGGCCACGGTTGCCGTGACCGTGCTCGTCATGCTTGTTCCGCTTGCCGCGCCAGCGGTCGCCGCCGTTTTGGCGATACCAGTCGTTGCGGCTCCAGTAGCGGCGGCCGTCCCAGTAACGGTCGCCGTGCCAGCCGATCACGATCACGGGCGCACCGCCGTAAACCGGTGCGACATAAACCGGTGGGGGCTGGTAATAAGCCGGTGGCGGTGGTGCGACATACACCGGGGCGGGCACGCCAATGTTGATGCCCACGTTCAAGCCACTGGCTGCTGCAGGATTCGTCAGGCCAAGCGTCAGGCCCCCTAGCAGCCACAAAGCAAGATGCGTTGCTTTCATGTATTTCCCCTTCGTTGCAGTTGTCTGTTGTGGGCTGGAATATAGCCCGCGTTCAGCCACAACGTATTTCAGCTTTGTAATAAATGATGCTTAACGGTACCTACCCGGCACAGACGTTACGTCTGGTTACATTGGGCTGGAATGCTGCGCGATTGGCGCAGCGTAAAGCCATGGCGGCTTTTGCTCTGGCGACGCCCCTGCCCTCACCTCGACACGCAACGGCGGTTCGAGCCCAATGAATCGCGCGCAGCGTTCATCCTGAGCCGGAAGACACCGTCTGAGACGCCACCGGGTTCTAAACGAAGCCGTCCGGCTGGTCGTGATCCTCGGCGGCTTCCAGGCAAAAAGAGCGGCGATGAACCCGCATTGAGGCGATCTGGCAGAGGCTACAGCGTGTGATGGATCTCACCGCCAGCATCAGGTTGGCGCGCGAGCTCAGTCAGAGCTGACTTGTGTGGAATGGCGTGCTGTGAACAACAGGCTGTTTATTGGTTATTTATTGGTTGGTTGGTGAGAAATTTAGGGAACGAATAAGGTCGCCGGGTTACTTAGCCAACTTACCCACCACATTAAACAATTATGTCTTTATCATCATTGCGCATTCCAGGATTTAATAACAACGGCATAGTGACAGGCAACGAATCACCACAAAATTCCAATCCGGCTACCTCCTCCAGTTACAGCAGCAACCTACGAGCGGCATTAACAGACACATATAAACTTGTTTCAGGAAAAATCTTCGCCGAGGAAACACCTGCACCGAAATGCAATAGAGCAACCCAGACTGATATAAAATTTGGCGTTAATCTGAAAGCACTTATTGAATACAACATTAATCCAGAAGCCAATAGCACGCGCAATGCTCAGCCAGCAGGAAAACTTCCTATAATTGAAAACCAGGACACCATCCTCAAAATATTGTCCGAAAACTCCACCCAAAGTGATCTTGCCAACTATTCAAAAATTTCTCACGACACTCAAACTCTTCTAAAAAATTACACTCCAAAAAATTCAAAAAACAACAAAAAACTTGAAATAAATTTCGATGAAATTATAAAATACGAAATTAACCAAAAGTTAAACACAGCCCGCCGCGCTAGTTACATCAAAAATACTGTAAATAATATTACCAAAGAAACACTCCCCTACATAGAAAGCATCAATATAATAAACGCAATATTTAACCCGAAAATTTCAATCCAAAAGAGCTCCTGAACCTGAGACTGGCGAGCCATTTCATCAAAAATACCGTAACCATACCGAGTTTAAAATTAATCTTAAATAAAATTGAAAATAAAAACTCAATCACCAACCATCTGGCACATTACATTTACAAAAAAACAGTTAACCTAGACCCAGAAGACTCCCGGAGTTTTTTCGATATATCTACAATGTCCGAGCGTGCCAAGTTTAATTATTTTCATAAAATTAACGCAGAAATTATTAAAAAAATCAATCCGGAATATCTCGACCTGAGACTATGGAAAAACCCTAAACTCTACATGTCACCTATCAGCCTGCTAATAACAGCTTTTGATACGACTCTAATTGACAAGCCCGGCATTAAAATCCCGGTCAGCCTCGAGTATTGCAATGCCTCCTCGGCAGAAATGAATCATCTGGCCGACATCCTGCAGTTTCACATAACGTCTCCCTCCAACCTTACCAAGCTTAATTTATCCGGATGCCAATTTCAGCAACTTGATTATCTATACATAATAGAGCAGCTGGGAAAATACCCCTCATTAACCACCCTAAATCTCTCGAAAGCAAAAATCGATCATACTGAAATCCCTTTGAAACACAGAATTCCCTCAGAAAAAATCTCCCAAGCCCTTCACGATTTAAAAGCAAAAATACCTAATATAGAAATCACTGTTTCTAACGGTAAATTTTTGCAACCACGACCATCATTACCTGAACAAAAATCATGACGTTATGCTAACAACTCCATCCTGAACGATTAGATAGCGGCGACGTGCTGCACGCGCCTGTTTGTTCAAACAGTTTCTGGAACCCTTTCACGATTTCTCCCAAGCAGCACCGCTTTTGTGGCTGCACAAGAAAAGAACCCGTATCCAGGCAGCATGAACCGTGAAAAGTTCGAACAGACTTCCGCCCCTGGAGCCAGGCGCGCAAACGCACCAAGCCCCGCAGCGCAGCTCTGTATGAAATGTGGTGCGTGGTGCTGTGCCTGCTGTGCCCAGGCTGTCAAGCGGCAAGCGCCAATGGCCAGGCATCAGGCATAGCGAGCAGCATGCCGTCAAGGTCATGCCCCAAGCGCTGGATTGTCGAACGCGGTTTTGTGTGATGGGAGAAGAATCGACGGTTCTGAAAGAACTGCGAGCGGACATGCAGCATCCGCTCGCAGTTCATCTATCTGGCGTTTTTCCTGCTGTTGCGCAAAAGATCGTGCACCAGTTTTTAAAGCTTGAGCGCCGTCGGCTCAGCCGTTAAATACCCCACCGCTGCGCCAAAGCGATCCTTGTAATTTGCTCGCACCAATGGATCAAGCGTCGCCTTGACCTTGTCGTGCAACGGGCTCTCCCAATCGCCGACGTGCTGGAAATTGCTCATCACATAGGTCCAGCCGTTCATCTCATCCACCGCGTGCAGGCCGGTCGACTCCGCCCCCGCCGGACAGGACAGCACCCGCGTCAGGGTTTGGCTGTCGACGTTGTAGGCCCACAGAAAATTGTTCACGTGCAGGCTGCTGTCTTCGCCAATAAACAGCGTGCGCAGTTTTTCCGAGAACTTCAGGTTGTCTGGATTGGCGATGCGCTCTGGATTGGCCAGGTTGCCCAATGCATCAGCCGTGGCCAGATCTTCGCCAACCAGCGCAGCGGGCGCGCTCATGTCCACCGGCACCCAGTCGCTGTCGATGGTGGTGCCCTGCGTGTCTTGTTGAGCGCCCTTCAGATTCAGCGCATACACCGCGCCAGCGCTGATCGCCCGGTCTAGCGCCACGTCGCTCGACGCTGCGTGGCCTCGCACCATCGACTTCTCGATGCGCGACATCGCGGAGTACAGCACCTTGTCGCGCAGGTTCACCGTCGTGCCTTCGAGTTTGGTGAAACCCATGCTGCCGCCTGCCAGCGCGGCGTAACGGTGGGTTTCCAGAAAGGTCGCGGCTTGGGTCATGCCTGGCTTCACGCGAATCCAGTTCAAGGTGCCGTTGTAGTGAATTTTCGTGAAGCTCGAATCGCCCGGATCTTTGACGGCCACATCCATGATGTCGGCGGCGCTGAGGCGATCGGCCAGTGCTTCGATTTCGGCGCTGCTGGCATGCCCGAGGCGAATCCACCTGAGCGTGGCCGCTCCAGCACCAGCGGAACGCTGCTGCAGCCACTGGGCCACATAAAGTGTCCCAGCCGAAAGATCAGCCTTCTGGTCAGCGATAAACATAAACAGGCCGCCATTGGTCGCGTCGTCGCCCATCAGCACGGTGCGCTGATCTGGCATCACCTGAATCAGTTCGTGCGAGATCCGTCCCAGGCAGTAATGCTTGGTCACGCGCCCGGTGCCATCCGGGTTCACGCTGACTTCGGGCAAATGGCCGTAGTGATACGGGTTGGCCGTGGTTTCGTCGCCGTACAGGTTGCGGCTGAAGGCCTTGAACTGGCTGTTGCTGGCAATCGTGCTGGCGTCCGGTTCATATTCCTCGCTCGATAAATGCGTGTTCCAGGGTGAGAGGCTCGCGCCGCAGGTAATCCACAGCCCATGCGCGCCTGAGGTATCGACGTTGCGGTAGGCGACTAGCTTGAGCTCGCCGGTGGCGGGATTCTGGTCCAGCGTTAGCACCGCGATTGGTGAGGGCAACTGGCCGTACACCGAAGCAGCGCTCTGGTCGCGGGTGGCGTATTCAAACTGGACCACCGCGAACACCGGGTTGCCGCTGATGCCTTTTACCGTGGTGTGGTCAAGACGGATCAGCGAACTGCCATCTGGGCAATCGGAGAAAAACTGGCGTTCCTGCCCGGGCACCGAGCGGTCGATGATCGGCTGGTTGTGAATATCGAAGTAACCGCCCGTGAGAATCGTGCCGCCGGCCCCATCCGATACCTGATCGCCGGTGATGAAAAACGGCTGGTAGGCGAGCTTGCAAACGCGCTGGCTGCCATCGCTGAAATTCAGCGTCAGGCTTGAGCCGACGGTGGTTTGAGCCATCGCGGCGGGATGTTCGAGATTGGGCGCGGTCATGCCGGCAAACGACGCCGAAACGAAATTTGCTACCGGCTGGGGCGTGGCCCCTGCGCTGACCTCGTTGCCGCCACAACCCGCGAGAAACGCAGCGCTGGCGAAGCCCCCGAACGGCAGCAGCGGCGCGCCCGAGAGGAGTTTGAGTGCTTTACGGCGAGAGAAATCGGGCTGTTCAGCCATGTTGTCCGGGTCCAGTGGGGAGGGAATGGAAGCAATGGAAGTGTTCTGCACAGCATGACGCAGACCTGCCCTGACCCCCACCCGGAGCACACCGCTAGTACAACCGCTCAACCCCGCTCCAGCGGGAGCGGGCAGCCGCATCACGCCAGGCCATTCTACGAAGCCAATGTGAAAGTTTTTTGACGGAGCAACACATTCAGCGCCGTGACATGGAACGATTGATTCATTTCTGTTACTTAACACGGCAAATCGCATTCAAGGTATTCGCTGTATATTATTATTAAATTCCGCAGAATTATTTATTTTCTCGTTATTTTATGCATTAACTCATTATTTATATTTTAAAAAGGCGTGATGATGTTTAATCCGGCTCGATCCATTAATACAACTAGCACCGAAAAAACACCACTAAAAGAAAATTTGCAAACACTGTCTACTTCAATAAAAAAATCTAGCTTTTTCAGTCAACGGAAATTGGCGATTGTCACAAAAACACTTAAACAGCATGCCGCGCCGATCGCAGGTGGGTTTGTAGCATCCGGCACGCTGATGAGCGCCGGGATTTACATCCTGAGCGGCAAATACAGCCTTGACAAGGCGGTGCACGATACTTCCAGTGAAGAATATGTAACCAAAAATATGTTAGCGACCGTGTGCCTGTCGTTTTCGATTATTTGCCTCGGATTTTTAATTGTCCTGCTTAAACGTGAGATGAATCAAACTGCAGAGGAAATGCCGGAATACATTAACACCATGGGCGAGGACGTGCCCTTGGAGAGCCTGGTTTAAGCGCCGCTAACACAAGTCATCAACGAAGCGCGAGCAGATAACGGCAACAGCAAGGGAGAGCAACGCAGCATAAATGTCGAGACGCCGCTCGAAGCGAATGCAATTTGGCGAAACCAGCAAACCAGGCATGGGCGCGCTCAACGACCCAGCGATGCCAGCCCAGCCGTTCTTTGCTCTCGACGCCACGCCGGGCAATGCGCGTCGTGATCCCGCGCTGTTTCAGAGACTGCCTGCAGCGGGCGAAGTCGTAGCCCTTGTCCGCATGCAGCTTGTCCGGACCTTTGCGGGGCTGGCCACTCAGGCCCGGCACTGCAGATATCGCATCAACCGTGCGCTCGAACGCCATCGAATCGTGCCGGTTCGCGCCCGTCACCGTGAGCGCCAGCGGAACACCTCTGCATCTACGACGAGGTGTCGTTTCATCCTGGGCTTGCCCCTGTCCGCCGGGTTGGGGCCCGTTTCCTGGCCCCCCGGGGGCTGGCAACGCTGGCCGCATCCACGCTGGCCCGTCCCCAGTCAATCTGGTCATGCTCGCGCAACCAGCGAAGCATCGCCTGATGCAGCTTGTCCCACATGCCCGCGGCCTGCCAGCCCCGCAAACGTCACCAGCAGGTCATGCCGCTACCGAAACCCCGTTCCTGCGGCAGCTCTTCCCAGGCAATACCGGTTTGCAGGACATACAGAATGCCGTTCAATGCAGCCTGCTCGTCAACCGTGCGTCTGCGACCGCCTTTCGGCGATGGCGTGAACGCCGGAATCAACGCTTCCAGGGCTACCCATACTCTTTACTGATTTTTCGGCTTGTCATGCCGCCAGGATACGGCGCGCATCGCCTAATGCCTAAGTTGGGTTAGCGACTCTTAATCGAGTTAATCGTTTCAGGCATGAAACATGCTGTACCGGCAATTCAAACGCTGAAATCGCCGCAACCTGCAAGGCGGCGGAGTAGTTGCACGCTTGATGCCGCTACGCTGCCGCCCCTTGTTACCCTGGCGTTAATCCATCCGGGCAAAATCGCGCTCGATCCATGCTGCGGCACTCGCCTGGTTCAGCTTGAAGCTGGGCATGACGCGAATTTGCGCCAGCTGATCGCCCAGCGCATCAAATGCGCTTAGCAGCGCATAGGGGTCGTCCTCGTCCGGGACAATCTGCAGCGTCACGCTGATCTCGCCTTGCTCCGCCGTGCTCACGTTCAAGCGTTTATGCAGCAGCGCATGCAGTTGCTGCTCATGACGCCTTAACACCTCGGACGCGGTTTTGACCAGCGTGTTGAAGGCCCCGGTATCGAGTGGTTTGGGGTTTTTCTTGTCGCGGCCCATGGTCCATGGGCCGATCAGCGCAGGTTCGCGCTCGCCATCTTTAATCATGGCCACTGCCCAGCCGTCGTCACTGTCGTTCTTCATCACCTGGGCGGTCCAGCCGCCATCGCGCCAGAGACGGGGCTCACGCACGGTTTCAGGTGAGTCGGCAGAAGCGTGATCGGAGAAGTTGGCAGAGGCGTCGGTCATGGCGGGGGAGTTCTGAAGTGGGGACGCGTGGAGCCGCGCCGAAGCGCTGGATTCTACCCGCCCCACCCTCGCTTGAAACGGGTCTGGCTTGGTTATGGCTTGCATGCTGGCCAAGGGGATAAGGGCGATCACGCGGTGGCGGTGGCGGTGGCTGTGGCTGTGGCTGTGGCTGTGGCTGTGGCTGTGGCTGTGGCTGTGGCTGTGGCTGCTGGCTGCTGGCTGCTGGCTGCTGGCTGCTGGCTGCTGGCTGCTGGCTGCTGGCTGCTGGCTGCTGGCTGCTGGCTGCTGGCTGTGGCTGCTGGCTGCTGGCTGCTGGCTGCTGGCTGCTGGCTGCTGGCTGCTGGCTGTGGCCGCTGGCTGTGGCTGTGGCTGTGGCTGTGGCTGTGGCTGTGGCTGTGGCTGTGGCTGTGGCTGTGGCTGTGGCTGTGGCTGTGGCTGTGGCTGTGGCTGTGGCTGTGGCTGTGCTGCTGGCTGGCGTTGGGCTTAAGCCCTGGTGCCCCGCCGGGGCATGGTCTGGCTGGTTCAGGGAAACTCAAGGAGATCTCTGAGAGATTCAAAGAGGTACAAAAAGGTGCACCGTGGCTCGCAGGCTGCATCGCGGCATATGTTGCCGGCCCGTGGAACATGTCAGCGCCGCTCGTGCGCCGCTATACTGCGCCTCAGTTTCGCTGCGCTCACCGGTCCTTCAACCGCCCCATTGCCCACCATGACACGTCCATTGCCTGTGCCGTTCGCCACTGCCATTGCCGCTGCCCTGCTGCTCAGTGCCTGTGGTTCACCCGGGCCGGCAGCGCGCGCGGACAGCGCTGCCAAGCCGATGATGCATATCAGCTCGGCGCGCTCCCCAGCTGCCATCGTCAACTGCCTGACCAGCCGCCTGGCGCGGGCTCAGAGCGCCAACACCGGCAGCACGACCGAAATCACCGTAGGTGCGAACTCCAACCCGGCGTACTGGGTGACGCTCACGCCAGCAGGATCGGGCTATGGCGCGGTCGTCAAAGTGCTGCACCCGGCCAATGCCCCCGAAGATCCGCCTGAGCCCGAAATGCGCTTCAATATCGCGCGCTGCACGACCTGAATAATCCGGGCCAGGCAGAACATCTCAGGCATCCAAAACATCCCGCATACCCCAAACGCGCCAAGCCCCGTCTGGAGCCCGGCGCGCCTGAGCACCACGCCCTAGTTCAGGTTGAAATCAATCCCCTGTGCCAAAGGCAGCGCGTTCGAGAAGTTGACCGTGTTGGTCGCGCGGCGCATATAAGCCTTCCACGCATCTGAGCCGGATTCACGGCCGCCGCCCGTTTCTTTTTCACCGCCAAAGGCCCCGCCAATCTCCGCGCCACTCGGCCCGATATTGACGTTGGCGATGCCGCAGTCGCTGCCCGCAGCGGACATAAACTGCTCCGCCTCGCGCAGGTTCAGCGTGAAGACACACGATGACAACCCATGCGCTGCAGCGTTGTTCGCGGCCAGCGCCTCGTCGAAGTGCTGGTAGCGCAGCACATACAGAATCGGCGCGAAGGTTTCAGTCAGTACCACGGCGGTTTGCGCAGGCATTTCGACCAGCGCCGGACGCACGTAATAGCCCCCCTCCAGCCCTGCCACGCTCACACGTTCGCCGCCATGCACCGTGCCGCCTTGCGCGCGCGCCTCATCGAGTGCGGCTTGCATGCGCTCGAACGCAGCCGCGTCGATCAGTGGCCCCATCAAGGTGCCCGCTTCCAGCGGATGCCCCACCGGCACGCGGGCGTAGGCCTCTTTCAGACGCGCGACGGTGCTGGCATACACGCTGTCGTGCACCAGCAGACGGCGCAGCGAAGTGCAGCGCTGGCCCGCCGTGCCGACGGCCGAAAACACGATGCCGCGCAACGCCAGCGCCTGATCGGCGCTCGGGCTGACGATGCCCGCGTTGTTGCCGCCCAGCTCCAGCAATGAGCGGCCAAAGCGGCGCGCCACTTCGACCCCTACCGTGCGGCCCATCGCGGTGCTGCCCGTGGCACTAACCAACGCCACCCGAGGATCCGCGACCAGTTGCGCGCCAATTTCACGGCCACCGTTCAGCAACGCCGTGAGCCCAGCGGGCGCATCACCAAACGCCGCGAGCGCTTCTTGCAGGATCTGGTTGACCGCGAGCGCGGTAAGCGAGGCTTTCTCCGAAGGCTTCCAGATCACGGCGTTGCCACAGACCAGCGCCAGCGCGGCATTCCACGACCACACCGCAGCCGGAAAATTAAATGCTGAAATCACCGCGCAAACGCCCAGCGGATGCCAGTTTTCAGCCATCCGGTGGCCAGGCCGCTCGGAGACGATGGTCAGGCCGTAAAGCTGACGCGACAAACCCACCGCGAAGTCGCAGATATCAATCATTTCCTGCACTTCGCCCAATCCTTCCTGGAGGATCTTGCCGGTTTCGAGCGTAATCAGGCTGCCAAGCGCCTGCTTTTGCTCGCGCAGCCGGTTGCCCAGCAAGCGCACCAGTTCGCCCCGGCGTGGCGCGGGCACCTCGCGCCATGCGGCAAACGCCTGCTGCGCCTGGAGCAGCGCGGCCTCAACCTGAGGCGCGGTGGCGTCAGTGACATGCCCGAGGCACGCGCCATCCACCGGTGAATGCACCGCCGTGCCGGTCTGCGTAATGGCGCTCAGGCCAAGCTCAGCGAGGAGCGTTGAGGGGTTAAGGCGAGTGTCTGAAGCAGACATGCGTGATCCCGAAGCGTTCATGCGTGATCCTTTTAAGGTCCGTGAAAGTCCAGCCAGAAACGCGAAGTGCGGCCGAAAACTATACAGGCCGGGTTTTTTGGCGACAAGCGAGCTCAGGGGGAGGCTTCGTTTACGGGGGAGAGGGTCTTTTTTGGGATTGTTTTGGGGGCTTGGGGGGGGGAAGTCGCATCTGATGCCTGGGCAATCTGCGGGTAATGCGAAACGCCCCCTCTTGGCGCGCAGTTCACAGCAACGGCGCGCCGGGGGGATCGTTTCAAACCAGTCTTTGGTTTATTTCGTTAAACATTCACCGCAATCAACGGCTGCGCGAAAAGCCCTGAATCACGGTTGGGTTGTGATTGGGTGGTAGTGGCCGATGATTTCGCGTAACCACTAATCATCGCCTGATAAAAAGCCTCGTCCTGACGTTCAATCTCGGTCATGGCAGGCGAAATTACCGCTGGGTTTGCCAGCCTGTTGCCCGCAATCCCCGGCGACTTGCGCGAACTCCACGGCAGCGGTGCAGTGCCGTCGGCATAAAACGACTCTTCGCCTGCGCGCTTCCCGCCTGCCGCGTAGTACTTCTTCCACATGTGGCCAATCGGATCGTGCAGGTGCGCGTTCTCTCCTGCGGCCCAACCCATCAGGCTTCTGATTTGCGGCGTGCGTGCGGATTTCTCGGCGATTGTCTGTTTGTCCCAGATCGTGCCGTCCGCGAAGACGAACTGTTCGATGCCTTTGACGTACTCGTCGTTGTGCTGGACCAGTTGATCGATGATTCTGAGTTCGGTATGCGAGCCGTCAATCTTGATCACGATGTTGCTGGTGTATAGCTCGCGGCTGACGGTGAGGTCCTGCGGACGGATGTCGGCGTCGAAGCGCACCACGTCGATGTAGCGCTTGTCGAAGTCGTAGCCTTCTTCAATCGTGTTATGGCCTGAACGGCGGCCGTGGAGGTAGGTGTCGTTGCCTGCGCCGCCTGCGAGGGTGTTGGTGCCGGAGCCACCGTCGAGGGTGTCGTCGCCGTTGAAGCCGATTAGAAGGTCGTCACCTGGGGTGCTTTTTAGCGTCATTAACGCGACTTCGTTTTTGTTCCAGGTTGTGCCGTTAGCGAACTGGAAGCGCTCAATGGCGGCGAAGAAGTTTTTCTCATGCTGGCGTAGCTGGTCCTTGATCCGCAGCACGTTCGTCGCGCCCTTGATCGTCACCAGCAGGTCGTCGCTGCGGCCATCGCGTTTGACGCTCACGTCTTCCGGACGAACGTCAGCATCGAACTTCACTGTGTCGATGTCCTGGTTGGTGAAGTCGCTAGATTCGTAGATGGTGTCGTTGCCCGAGTTTCTGCCAAAGAGGTAGGTGTCGCTGCCCTTGTCACCGTAGAGCTTGTCATCACCCGCACCACCGTCGATCAGGTCATCGCCTTCAAAGCCCTGAATAACGTCATCACCTGAGGTGCTTTTTAGCGTCATCAACGCGATCTCGTGTTTGCTCCAGGTCGTGCCGTTGGCGAAGCGGAACTGCTCAATCGCCCGGATAAACGTCGTGCCGGACTGGCGTAGCTGGTCCTTGATCCGCAGCACGTTCGTCGCGCCCTTGATCGTCACCAGCAAATCATCGCTGCGGCCATCGCGTTTGACGCTGACGTCTTCCGGCAGCACGCCGGCGTCTAAAACCAGCACGTCCCGGTCGTCATCGTAGAAGTCGTACCCGTCGCAGATCGTGTCGTCGCCCGAGTGGCGGCCAAAGAAATACGTGTCGCTGCCCGTGCCGCCATACAGGATCTCGTTGCCGCTGGTGCCCAGTAGCACGTCATTCCCCGCGCCACCAATCAGTTCGCGGGTGCCCGCCTGCGCCAGCAGGATGTCCGCGCCGCTGCTGCCTTCCACTTCGCCCGCGCCGTAGTACACGCCGATAGCCTTGAGCGCGTCGCGCAGCGCGGGGGAATCGTTGACGCTGACGTAGCGTTGCAGCTCCCGCTCGAGGAAGAACCCCGTCACGCGCCAGTCCGCACCGTACTGATGAATCAGCTCCGTCATCAGCACGGCAACTTCAACCGTGCCTACCCGGCTTTGCGCTGCTTGCAGCAGCGCCACCATCGCGCTGAAATCCGTGCGGAGTTGGCCTGCGGGATCCTTTGAATCGACGGTGTAGTTGATTGCATCGAGGTAGGGCTTCCATGTGGTTTGCGCGGCGATGATCGTGTACACGGTGTGCACCAGCGTGTCCCAGGCAGCGCTCACCTGCTCGCCACGCGCGCCCTGCAGCACCACCGCGCCGAGGCCGTTCCCACCGCCCGCGTTAAGCATCGTGCCGGCCATTTTTTCAAGCACCGCAAGACGGCCCAGCCAGATGCGGCTGTCCATCACGGTGATCCAGCGTTTGCCCTGTGCCGCCAGCAGTTCGGTGGTTGTCATGCCGGATGTCGCCACCCATGCTTTCAGAAGCGGCTCGATTAATGCGTGCTGTGCGGCGGTGGTCGGGGCGGCGGCTACTTGCCGCAGGACTTCGCGCAGGGCTGCGCCTTCGGCGGTGTCCATGCTCGCGGCTTGCCACAGGTCGCGCACGTTGCCCGCGCCCAGCACGAACGGCAACGCAACGACGTCATCGCGCAGCGCGATGGTGGTGGTGAATTTCTGGTGCAGCGTGTCCTGGCCAAACCAGATTTCCTGGATCTCGCGCACGACTTCCTTGCCGTCGACGAGCTGCACGAAGCTGCCTTCGCCGCGTACGAGGTTGCCGTTGTCGAGGAGGCGGAAGGATTCTTCTTTACTCAAATTGATCGAGAGGATGCCGAGTTCGGTGAGGCTGAGCAGTTCGCCCTGCTGGGTCGCGCCATCGCCGTTGCGGTCGCGCCAGATTTTGAGTGAGGACCAGATCGCGTCGTTTGCGTCGATCACGCCATCTTTGTTGCTGTCGAATTCGCGTAGCGCCTGGAAGCCGTTCGCGGCGAGTGTGCCGTTGGCAAGTTTGGTGAAGTTGCTGAAGAGTTCGTGGCCGGTGTCGATGGCGCCGTTGCTGTCCCGGTCAAGCACGAGAAAGCCGTCGCCGGTGGTGATCCAGCCGGTGTGGGTGCGGTGGCCTTCGCCAGTGAAATCGAAGTGGGCGGTGGACTGGTCGACGCCGGTGGTGTGGATGCCGTCGCCGTTTAGGTCGAGGATTAGGGGGTCGATGGCGGCGAGGGCCTGGATGTATTTTTTAAAAAAATCTTCAATGCTGTTTGAATTGCGAATCAATTTAATTAATTTGTCTAGCGTCATGATGCCGGTTCGGCCTGACATATCTGCCCCGTTATTTCTCCCTGTGACAGTCAGCGCTGCTATTTCGCTGATATTTGTTAAAACATCCGGATTAATTATTCGGCCAATCCAGCTTCCAATCTGGAAAAGCTTGTCAAAATCTTTAGCCTGAGTTGCGTCTCGGGACGCCAGCGCCATCGACTCCATTAATGTAACTACCGCCTCCCTGTCACCAGAAATACTTCCATCCGATTTTAAGATCTGTTTCCATAATTTTTCGCGGTTATCTTCGCTTAACACCGAAAATGGAGTGTTTAAGGTCCAGGCATCATTTTCTATGCCGTGCGCCTGAAATACGGTATTGTGCATATCCCACGCTTCACTTGAATTTATTTCTCTGCTTGCCATGCCGAGCTCAGAATATTTTGCCTGATTAATCAGGGAGTCAATATACGCTTTAGCCAGTGATGATTTTATTGACCTTAATTCGTCCTTGCTCAATTCACGCCCAGATTCTTTTGCCGAAACTTGAAGAAACTGAAGTGCAGCGGTCCCGCTGACCGTATTTTCCTTATTTACCCCTTGCGCCAATCGTGCGTAGTCGTATCCTCTGGCGGCCAGGTAATCATATGCTTCGGCAACCCTTCCTTCAGCGACCAGATTTTTTAGCTGCACTAGCGTAAGCAACGATACTGTTCTCATTGACGATCTCCTTTTCAGTTTTTCCATTTTCAAACGAAGCAATCATGCCAGTTATTTTTTCCTGTATTTTTCTCCAGTCCTTTAAGTTATTCTTTGAATATCTAATCTTGACAATTGCCTTGATTTCCGAAATGGCAAACCAGTGCTTACAGGAGGCCACGGCATATTTATTACATTCAATGTAAGCAATAGTTTTACCCGGATCATAAAAATACTCTTTCTCCCCCGACCTCTCTTCGGAATCGATAATTTTTTTTCCTTTTTCACTTACCAGTCCAAAAAACAATTCGGGCTGCACCTCCGTGTTTTCTCCATCTAAAAATCGACCGATCATTTTAGGGAACCACACCGATGGATCTTTCTCTGTCTGCTCATCTGGCTCAACGCCAACAACTATCCACTCATCATTTTTAGCTTTACTTCCTTTAATCCCTAACCAACTAGCCTGGTTTGATCTATTTAATGGAGAAAAATCTGGATAATGAAGTAAAAGTGTGAATTCCACGATAGGGACATCTGGGCCTGGTGGATGGCGAACCGGAGGATTAGCCCATATCCGGTCCCCCTCATACTGAATCATAAAAAACCGATAATCCGCAGGAATCACCAGCCTCACACCATTCATACTTCCTATCCCGGGTTCCGCTGGCTTTTTGTTGCCCTCTCTCAAGCACCCGGCCCAAAAAATCACGGCTGCCAAGCCAATGCCTATCAGAATTTTTTTCATTTCAGTCTCTCCGGTGTATAGGGATACACCCGCAATACTCATAAGTAATATCTCAAGCCGCACAAAATCCAATGCGAAATTGAGATTAATTTATTTAGTGTGCCGTTGATTTCGCCGAAGAGAGATTAATCTCAACCCATCAATTTCTTTCAGGTTCGGGGCGCAAGTATCACACAGCCAATTTATTTTTCAATACCCAAAACCAGAATTGACATATTTTTACAAATCACTCGCGCGCCAGTTAATTTCTATTTTTTTGCTACGCTTATGATTTTATTGGACATATTCATCTCATTATTTGGCGGCATATAAATCGCTAGATAAACACCATATCGCTTTCAATATGTCCGGCAGTGGATTTACATACGCGACCCAAAATCTTTGTCTGATCCAGCGCTTGCCCTGCGCTATCAGCGATTCGATGGTCGTCATGCCCGATGTTGTTGCGACCCATGCCTTCATAAACGGCTCGATTAATGCATGCTGCGCAGCGGTAATCGGGGCCGCCGCCACTTGCCGCAGGACTTCGCGCGGTGCCGAGCCTTCCGCGAGTTTCAGCACGCCTTCCGCCACGCTGGCACCGAGCTTGCTCATCATGACGTCGGCTGCATTCAGCACTCTGGCGTAACCGCGACAGTGCCCTCTCCGGCAAATGCCGAGGCCACGCTCAGGCCAATGCTGGCTGCCACTAGAACGGCTCCGACAGCAGCAAGGCGTAGCAAGAAGCAGTAGCGCGGCGGGTGCGGCCAGTGTGGCGAGGCCCGCGAGGGCCAGCATGCCCTGGCCGAGTAAGGCGCAGGCATCGCTGATCGCGGCGTAGATGTCGCTTTTTTTGACTTTGCCTTCGCTTATTTGAGTGGTGATTTTGCTGGCGTCGTTGACTAGTGCTGCCGCAGATAATGCCGCGCCGACCCAGGGGACGGGGCCGTATTTGGTTGCTAATGGACGGATTGATTTGTTGATTGAGCCGAGGAAACCTTCGACGAGTTGTGCGGTGGAAATAGCAGTGTCACGTTTATTATTGTTTGCCTCAATAAGCTGACCGACATTCTTCCCGGCCCGCATTACGTTTGCACCATTTTCTATTTACCCCAAGTCAATCGAAATATATTCAACTGCAGAATTAGACATACGCTCTCCTTTGTAGAGTAAAAATAACAATGGTTATTTGAAAATTCTAACCATCATCACGATGTAAACCAGAGTAGAAAAAATCAGCAACTCGATGAATAGCACTGGATTCTTTTTTTCTTTGTAAAAGTTCAGCATTTTTGACGGGCTCAATATATAATTGCCATCTTGTTTTATGTAATAAATTTGCATGGTCGATGATGCGGAAAAAGATTTTTGCCGGGCCCATCCGGCCTCAATTTCCGTATTTACTATTTGCTCTCGTTGCCCTTTTAAAAAAGGACAACGTCCCCCTCTCGACAAAATTAATGAAGTGACCTCGCAGCCCAGAATTTTTTTCTTGCCATTTTGCTTTACAATTAAAACATCCTCCCCTGACTTAATTTGCTTAAATTTTGCCAGTCCTGTAATTGTCGAAATTTCATGTTTCTCTGGAATCTTGAAAAAAACACTTCCAGAGATCCAGAAACCAAAAACAAAAAAAGGCCGGTCAGCATAAAGCTACAGAATATTTTTTCGATCATGGGTTATCTCGCTCCAGTGGTTGTTTAACTGCTTCATTTAACCTCTCCTGTTTCTTCACCGACACTCCCCTCACCTGGAGTTGCGAGTGAATCATTGCCTATTCATCAAGGGCCAATAAAAATAGACTCCGCTAATGATTTAGAGGCACCGTCATCTCTGAATAAAAAATCAAATTTTATTTAAAAATTTTCCTCATAATAAAAAATACCCGACCACCTCAAAAACAATGAACTGAATTGCCAGCGATGGATTGTTTTCTTTTTTATAAAAACTTTCCATTTTTTCGTACTTTAAAATTTTCTCGTTATTTTTTTAATAAAATAAATTTGTTTATCCGATGAGGTAACTGGCCACCTATTTTGCGTGTACCAGCCAACCTCGACTTTTGAATTTTTTATTTTGTTTATCTCGCTCTCCTTAAGAGGGCATATTCCCGTCTGCAAATAGCTTAAAAAAGTGTTTGCGCAAGTAAAGAGTTTGTATTTTTCCCTATTTTAATTCGCAAGCTGGCTCCTCCGCGGTTAGAAATAAATTTAGCAGGGCCTTCTGATACTATTATCGAGTTTCGCTCTGGCAATTTGAAAAAAATCACTTCCAGCGATGCTGATACAAGCAGTATCAAGAAGAGGGTGCAAACAACGCTATAAAATATTTTTTTGACCAAATTCGTCTCCGTCCGGAAATTTTTCCAAATCAGATAATTACTGGAAGCTCGAAAATTTACACAAAGCTTTTTGCTCGGACAATTAAATTTAAATTGAGATTGGAGAATTTACATAAATTCAACAATGTCCCTGCGGAATGACCAATCTCCATTAAGACTTGTCTCAAGTCATAAATAATTATTAAGAATATTTCGCGTCATTAAAGTGCTTGATAAAGCTTTTTGTTTTCCAGACCAGATCGCGTCGTTTTGGTCGATCACGCCATCTTTGTTGCTGTCGAATTCGTGCAGTGTCTGGAAGCCGTTCGCGGCGAGCGTGCCGTTGGCGAGCCGGGTGAAGTTGCTGAAGAGTTTGTTACCAGTGTCGATAGCGTCATTGCTGTCCCTGTCGAACACGAGAAAGCCGTCGCTGGTGGTGTGGATACCGTCGCCGTTCAGCTCAAGAATCAGAAGAGCGATGGCGGCGAGCCCGTTCTCTGCGCATTAATGACTGCGTTCCCTAGTGTTAAACCATCAACTAACGCCCCGACTGCCACTACGCCTTTCGCATATTTAGAGAATCGTGCGGCATTGGCTATCGCCTTTCCATAATTTCTATAACCCTCGATACTGCCTTGCCTTAGTTTTTCTAAATTATTGGAAATAGATTGACTCACTGCATGAAAATTCTTTTGCTGCGCAATCGTCCCCCCGCCATCACCCAAATTCATTAAATGATAAGAAAGCCGGCTTGCCTGATTTGCCATTTTCCGGCCAAGCTGCTCGTATTTATCTGCCAGGTCTGTACTTTTTTGGGATGACCATTGCAGCGATGTCGTAATTTCACTGGAGATTACTGTCCAGATATCAGATGCGCTGGTTGCCAGCTTCTCTTGCATTTCGACAAAATCGGATTTTGTTAGCGCTTCCATTCTTCACCTCTGAGTTGCAGTTTGATCATTAAAAACAAGGTTGTCCAAACCATGACGTGAGCGCCGTAAAAGAGAGGCGCACCAATGGCAATCATTACCCGGTTGGAGGTAAATATTCCCATTATCCCTTTGGTTGGGGGCGGCGACCCAAACAGCCACGTTCCACCCAAAAATAAGACTATGACAAATGTCAATGCCAACTTTTTTCCCCGACTTGCATATAATATGTCTTGATATTTAATTGAATCTTTCATTTTTGTAAAGCACACAATCAAGCTCATATAAAATCCCAAAAATACTGCAAGCCCGTAACTAGCTGATAATGTGCAGGGGTAACGATTGCCGAAAATTAATGACCGAACCATTGGAATGCGATGTCCGACTGAGCACAGATCACCAACCAGACCGAAATTATTTTGGTTTACGGCCGGAGTTAAAATTGCCACCAGCATTAATCCAAAAAACATCAAGAAAAATAAAAATCGACCTATGCCTATGGGAATAACAGGCATAAATATAGAATACATTTTTTTATCTTGTTTATTTTTCATAAGCAGCTTCCCAGAGTGACTAGCGATCTTTAAAAAATCACCGGCGAGGTTGAATTTTTATCTTTTCCATATAAAATTGACGGATTTCTCAATCTGCCATTAGCGATAGCAGATTGATTTACGCCTCATCAATTTTTTTCAGGTTCGGGGCGCAAGTATCACACAGCCAATTTATTTTTCAATACCCAAAACCAGAATTGACATATTTTTACAAATCACTCGCGCGCCAGTTAATTTCTATTTTTTTGCTACGACGATGATTTTATTGGATATATTCATCTCATTATTTGGCGGCATATAAATCGCTAGATAAACACCATATCGCTTTCAATATGTCCGGCAGTGGATTTACATACGCGACCCAAAATCTTTGTCTGATCCAGCGCTTGCCCTGCTGCGCCGTCAGTGATTCGGTGGTCACCACACCTGATGCCAGAAAAGCAACCCGTACAACGTACAAGCAACGCACAAACAAAACGCCCCCTGACGCACCGCAACGGCGCGCCAGGGGGCGTTAAACAACAACAACAACAACAACAACAACAACAACAACCAACCTGCTCAACCCTCCCTCAAAAAGCCAGGCTCGAGTTGTAAATCACCGCAATGTTATTCGCCAGTTGATCGGCCATGCTGTTGTTATCCGCCAGGATGCCCTCGGCGTTTGTCAGCACGATCACCGCATAGCCTGTATCGGGAAAACGATAGAACGCCGAATTAAAACCGAGCGCGATGCCGTCATGCCAGAGCGCCTGTTGTCCGTTTGCGGTCATGCCAAGGTCCCAGCCAAAGCCGTAGGACGAATACGTGCCGTTCGATAGCGGGGCAAACCACCACATCTGCGACTTGCTGGCGCTGGTAAGTACTGTCTCGCCCTCTAGCGCCAGCTCCCACAGGATCATGTCGCTCAGTTGCGTCTTGAGAAAGGTCGCGCCAATCGGATATGGCCAGGGTGTGGCCGGGGCCCAGCGAGTGCCGTTCCATTGATAGCCTTGAGCCAGATTCGGGTCTTGTTCCGGGCCGGTGCTTTCAAAGTCCACGCTGGTGTTTGTCATGCCCGCCTTGCTCGTCAGCAAGCTGTGAATCAGGTCGCTGTAGCTGGGCTGAAAACCCTTCGGATTCGGCGGGAACGTGCCGGTTGGCGCGGCCGCTGCGGCCTGGCGCAGCACCATCGCCAGAATGCCGTAGCCGGTATTGCTGTAGCCATAGGCCACGCCCGGATCGTTATCGAACTGGACCGTGGTCAATGACTGCATGGTGAGCGCTGGGTCGCCACTGTTTTGCTCGGCGGTCGGTGGCGGCCCTGGTGCGGGCTGGTCGTGTGCGAGGCCTGCTGTGTGCGTCAGCAATTGGCGCAGGGTGATCTCTTTCCAGCGTTTGTCGGCGGGCAGATTGGGGAAAAAATCACTCAGCCGCTGGTTGACCGAAAGCAAGCCGTTTTGCTGCAGCACCATGATTGCTGAGGCGGTGAACTGCTTGGTCAGCGAAGCCAGCAGATAGGTCGTCGCAAAGGTCGACACCACGTTGGGATTAACCGAGCGGTAGCCATACGTCGATTGCTGCAGCAGCACACCGTTTTGCAGCACGGCCACCTGGGCCGATGGAATGTTCCATTGCCGCAGCATCCGTGTCACGTAAGCGTCGACTTGCTGTGACTGCAGCGTGGGCGCAGGCGGCGTTGGGGTCGGGATGGGTGTTGGGATGGGCGTAGGCGTAGGCGTCGGAGTGGGTGTAGGTGTAGGCGTGGGTGTCGGGGTCAAGCCAGGTACGTCGACCCCGCCACCGCCACAGGCCGACAACGCGGCACTTCCGGCCAGCGCGATAAAACTGCGGCGATTGAGCAAATGATCAGGCATCAGATAAGTTCCAGTGGAATTGGAATTGAAATTGGAACGGCTACCTAAAACGCCAGGCTCGGGTTGTAGAGCTTGGCGATATTCATCGCTAGTTCGTCGGCCATGGTGTCGCCGGTGGGGTTGTTTTCCGCGTTGAGCAGCACGATCACCGCATAGCCCGCGTCGAGATAACGGTAAAACGCCGAGTTGAAGCCGAGCGCCAGGCCGTTGTGCCACACCGCGCGCTGGCCGTTGGCGGTTTGCCCCACGGCCCAGCCAAAGCCATAGGGCCAGTAAGCGCCGCTTGAGAGCGAGGACGGGTACCACATCTGCGCTTTGCTGGTGTTGCTCAGCACGTTGCTGCCCAGCAGCGCCTGTTCCCAGAGAATCATGTCGCTCAATAGCGTCTTGATGAAGGTCGCGCCAATCGGATAGGCCAGCGGTGTTGCGGGTACCCAGGCCGAACCATTTTGCTGATAGCCCGTGGCCAGATTCGGGTCGCGGCTCGCGCCGGTGGTCTCGAAGTCCACGTTGGTATTGGTCATGCCCGCTTTGCTGGTCAGCAGCGTGTGAATGATGTCTTCATACGTTGGCTGAAAACCTTTGGGATTGACGGGGAACATCCCGGCAGGTGCGGCGGCAGCGGCCTGGCGCAGCACCATCGACAGCAAGCCGTAGCCGCTGTTGCTGTAGTTGTAGGCCACGCCGGGATCGTTCACGAAGGCCGTCTGCGTCAGCGAGGCAACCGTCACTCCAGGATCGCCGCTGTTTTGCACTGAGGTAGCGGGAGGTTCGGGTGGATAGCCGAGATCGGAAGCGAGGCCCGAGGTATGGGTGAGCAGTTGGTACAGCGTAATTTCTTTCCAGCGCTTGTCGGAGGGCAGCGTGCGGAAGTAGTACTCCAGCGGATCACGCACTGAAAGCAAGCCGTTTTGCTGCAGCACCATGATTGCTGAGGCGGTGAACTGCTTGGTCAGCGAAGCCAGCAGGTAGGTCGTCGTAAAGGTCGACACCACGTTGGGATTGATCGAACTAAAACCGTAAGTGGATTGCTGCTGCAGCACGCCATTTTGCAAAACCGCCACCTGGGTTGACGGCAAATCCCATTGCCGCATCTTGCGCGCGACATAGGCGTCAACTTGTATTGACTGCGCGGTGGGGCCGGGAGGTGTGGGTGTAGGCGTCGGCGTGGGTGTCGGGGTAGGCGTTGGCGTGGGGGTAGGCGTTGGCGTGGGGGTTGGTGTCGGCGTGGGGGTGGGCGTGAGCCCGTTCGAGCCGCCACCGCACGCGGACAGCGTTGCTGCGCCAGCGAGTGCGATGAAATTGCGTCGGTTGATGAGCTGCGTGGTCATATCGTGGTTCCCCGTCAATCTTTCCGGTTAGCGGCAAGCTGGTCTCTGGCTTCTTTCACCGCTTCTTTCACTGCATTAGCCACATTGGCACGCGACGGCGCAGTGGTTAGCGCTTTAAAGCCGCCTTAAATCAAGCCTGACCGTATTCAATCCGCATCATGTCAAGCGGTTTCACGTCCTCAGTAACCGTTTGAAATTTTTGGTTCCAGGTGTGAGCAAAAAAACTTGCAGGGCCCGTTCAGGGCGCTTTTTGCTGCCACGCGTAAAAAAACAGAAATATTTAACGCCAGATGGAACCGCAGCAAAGTCAGCGTTACTCAGCAACCAGAACGCATAAAAGCACGGCATCACTTCACCACTTCAACATGGCTTGAAAAAAGGAAAAGCAAATCATGGGTATGAGCAGACGCACTTTCATCGCACTGTCCGGCCTCGCGGCGCTGGCCGCTTGTGGCGGAAGCGGTGGCAATTCCAGCCCGGCTGCGCCGGATGCGATTGACCTGCTCGTGGCTAATTTGATGCAGTCGTGGGGCGGCACGCCGCCATCGGTGTCGGTCGCTGTGGTGCAGAACAATGGCCAGGTGCTCAAGCAAGCGGTGTACGGCTATGCGAATCTCGCCAGTTCGAAGGCGGCGAGCATGCCGACGCATTACATGATTGCCTCGCTGAGCCAGCCATTTACCGCCGCGACGCTAGCCGCCTTCGTCCAGGCGGGTCTCGCCAGCTTCGACGATCTGCTGAGTCAGTACTATCCGGCCCTGCCTGCTGATCCGCGCTGGGCGCAAATCACGCTGCGTCATCTGCTGACGCATACCGCTGGCCTGCCCAATCTCCCCGTCGCTACGCAATTCGGCAGCGCGCAGCAAGACCAGGGTGATCCGCATCTCACGCTCACGACGTTCACCAGCGGTATCACGCTGAGTGGCAATCCGGGCGACGCTTATGCGTACAGCAATCTGGGTTACGGCCTGGTCTCGCTGGTGCTGCGCCAGATCGCTGCGACCGCGCAAACCAATGGCGTGCTGAATTTTCCGGCGAATGCGGCGATCAACCCGGCCACCCAGCAGCCGTATGCCCCGGCTTATATCGACGTGGTCGCCACGATGCTGACCGTGCCAGCGGGCATGACCAACACCTCGCTCGACTACGAAGATCCGAACCAGTTGGCTGATCCAAACCTCGCCACGGGTTATGTGTTGTCGTCTGGCCAGTGGGTTCCGGCCAGCCCGGCGCTGTATCCGCTGGGCTCGATGCTGCTGAAGTCGAAGCTCAACGACATGGTGCTGTGGGAGCAGGCGCTGCTGGCGCAAACCAGCCTGAGCACTGGCACCCAGGCACAGATGGCCACGCGTTACACGCTGAACAATGGCTCGCAGATCCCGGTTGGTCTGGGCTGGGTCATCACCACGACGCAAAGCGGTGGCCAGGTGGAATGCCAGTCAGGCCACGCTGCCGGGTTCAGCGCCTCGCACTACCGTTTTCTCGATGCGGGTTATAGCGTGATCGTGCTGTGCAACAGCGATCTGTCCAGCAGCACTAGTCCGGCCAATGTGGCAGATGCCTTGGCGCAGCAAATCGCCGTGGGCATCAATGCTTCGATGCAGATCGCTAACGGCCAGACGCCATCGGCTGCACCGGCGATGTCGGCGCTGGCCTCATGAATCTCGTCATGTGTCGTGATGCGTCATGTTGTTCTGTTTTCCTGACTACGCTGTTGAGCCTTAATTCAGCGTAGTCATCCGGTTTCATCTGCCGCTTGCGGCAGCTACTGAGTGATCCCCCTTTGGCCCATGCTTGTTCGGGCCTTTTTTTTTGCCTGGCGTCTGGGGCGGTGTTCTCTGGCACCTGGCTGATGCCTCTGACCTGCCCTGCTTTTGCCGCATCTACTCTCTGGATTATTTTTTCCTGCGCTTTAAGCATGGAACCCCCGGCGTTCCTCCGTCTCCAGCTCAGCTCTCTTCATTGAATAATCGGTGAACTTTGCTGCTTACCGCAACCGTCCTGACCGGACGCTACCGAAGCCTCACAAGGCCAGGCTCATGGGCTGCGCTTGGCTGGCAATGACTGATTGCAGCGCACATCAAGGTGGAGATTGAGGTCAATGCAGAACTGCTATAAACCACGGTATTTAAAGTGACGATAATGCAAAAATACCCGGTGAAATTCACCGGGTATTTTTGCATCTTGTATTGCAGCCCGATTAGCGCCGCAATCAGACTTGATATTTATTAAAACTCAATTGCGAATTTTAATTTCCATTTTTCTATATTTTCGACAGCAGATTTACCTCATACATATTCGGAACAGGCAGCGGATGAGAATTGCCACTGCCATTGACATAAGAATATTGAGAATTATTAGAAGAGGAGAGTAATTGCTGCATCTCAGAATTATTCTTCTTGCGCGGATTTTCAATATCGCTGCTGGTTTTATTCTTCAGACGCGCCCGCCCTATGACATAACCTGCCGTCATACCACCTACCAACCCCACCCCCATGCCCACCAGGGTGCCAACCACGGCTGAATTCAGCTCTTCCGCCAACTCAATGGAACACGATGGGTCAACATTTGATCCGTCGTTGCAAGTATCCCCAGCCGCATGGGGCGGATTGCCGAGCCAAATCCCACCCGCCATTCCGACAGTGATCCCGGCGAAACTGCCGACTATGGCACCGACTGCAACGGGTACGACTACTTCCTGCACGTTCTTCCAGAACGAGACGGTTTTTTGTGAAATCAGTTGAATGACAAGCTGAGCCCGCGACGGCTGATCCAAATCAAAGGCAAGGCTAATAGATTGATTATTGATTGCACCAGACAAACCAGCATCATTAATACTTCCGTTTTGATATGAACCACCTACGCCGGAATTATCATTTGACCTCAAATTATTCACACCTTGCATACCTAACATACTCAACCTCTCTGTAAATTAATTTTAATTCAGCGGCAATTTTGTAACTCCGATAGACGCTTCGTTCCATCATTAAATAACTGGTAATAAAAAAGCTTGGCGCGTATTGCCACTGACACGGCGCTGAAACGTGGGGAACGGAAAAACGCTGAAGGGAGCACCGTTCACGCCAGCCGCTGGCAGCCATCGGTGCCAAGGGGAATGAAGTTGGGTCAGAAACAGCCTGGAAGGTGCAGCTGGTGTGAAGGTGTACGGAGGTGTCACACCATCACGCTGGCTGCTCTAGCAAAGACCAAAGCAGCCAGCGCGGTACTCAGGATGGCTGACGGACGGCCATCACCACGGGTGTCAGCCGCAGCAGCGGCGCAATCCGCTCCGCGACCGCCTGGGCCGCTTCACGGTCGTTAAAGCCAATCGCCCGCACGTCGTATTGCGTGGAGCCATCGGCGAATTTCACCGGGCGGCTTTCGCTCGCCAGATGCAGCTCGCGCAGGGTCTTTTCAGCGATCTCTGGGCTGGCGAAGCGCCCCACCTGAACGATGTATTTCCCCTTGCCCGGCAGCGTCTTTGCCGCAGTAGCTGCCCGCGCTGGCACCGGAGCATGCGCCAGCGGTTTCGCCGGGGCATCCGTCGCGCCCGGCATTGATGACACCACAGGCGGCACGGACGACGGCACCGGCGAGGGCATCACCGTGGCCACTGTCGCTGCCGTGGCAGCGGCAGTGGCCGTCGCGGCAAACGTCTCGATCTTGCGCCGCTCAAGCTCGGACGAAGACGACGGCGCAGACGGCGCAGCAGCAGGCGTTGCCGGCCGCACCGTGCCTTCAGCCGTGCGCCCTGGCGTCACGGGCGGCAGCCCTGCCCCATCCATCAACGCCCGGCGCTCGGCGGGCTGAGTGCTCATCACGGGCAAGCCATCTTCGTTCCATGCATCCGCGACATGTAGCGGCACCGAAAGCTGCAAGTCCCATGGCGTGGTCTGCTGTCCAACCTCGGCTGCGCTCTGGTTGGCCAGCGCCGAAGTCAGCGTGGCACGCCGGTTCAGCAAGGTCTCCATTTGCGCGTTCAGCCGGTCGGCTTCGTCAAAGCTGGAGAGCAGCACTTGCTGGCCTTGCTGCGCGAAACTCAGCGTTATCGCCGACACCCCGACGCTTTGCAGCGCCTTTTGCTGGCCCGGAAAGTCTTGCGCGCCAAACGTGTGCTGCCCATCGCGGAAGGTGCGCAGGAAGTCGATAAAGCCGGTTGGCCCCTTCCATTGCCGGGTCAGTGTCATCCCCGGGAAGCTCAGCGCCAGCGTGGTATCGCCGCAATTCGCCAGCGACCAGGCAAAGGTCTGGCTCACCGGGAAGTTGAGGTTTTCCAGCACCGTGGGCCCGGCGGTGCAGCGCAGTGTCAGCGTGGTTTTTTGTGGCACGCTGCCCGCGCCTGGATTCACCGTTGGCGGGCTGGCGCTCAACACCACCGTCGAAGTCACCGCGCGCAGTTTGCCAATCCGCTCTTGCAAGCCGCTGGTCTGCTGTGTGATGTCAGCGATCTCCGCTTGCTGCGATGCGCGTAACGCCTCGGCCGCGCTCTTGTCGGCGGCGTTGCGTTGCGCGGTTTCCACCAGATCGTTGCGCTGACGCTGGGCCCGGCTGACAAACGCGTAGAACAAGCCATTCAGCGGCACGCTTTGGCCCCACAGCAGACGAGGCACATAGGCGCTGGTAGTCCGCAGCACGAACGATTTCACCGTGCCATTCATGAAGGTCGGTACTAGCCCGGTGTCGCCGTACAGCAGTTGCAGCGTATGCGCCGGATCGGACACGCCTTGCAGTGGTGCCAGCACCTGCGCGTCCCAGTCTTTCTGCACGCTGCTGGCAGCGATTCGGCTGACGTACTGCAAGGTGAAGTCGAGCGGGCCACGCACCAGGTTCCACACCGGCAGATCCCCCGGCGCGGCGGCAATCGCGGCAGCGCTGGCCTTGTCGAACGCGGCTCCGGCTGCGATCAGCGGCGTGCTCTTGATATCCGCGCTTGCGCTGAACTGATACGCATCAGCCGCTAGCTTGAGCGCATGCCCATCGCCTTTGGCCAGTTCGTCGGCGATGCCGTTGAGCTGACGCCGGTAGGCCAGGAGCTGCTGGGCCAGGGCGAAATCATTGCGCTTGAGCGACGCCAGCACGTCCGTGCCATCGCCTTGCAGCGCAGTGCGGCCAACGTCGCTGGAGAGCTTGAGCAGTTCCACCACGTTCGAGCCCACCTGGCCTGGGCCGTTGTAGGCCACCGCCAGCAGCCGGTCCAGACGGATCGCGCTGATGACCCATGAAGGCTGCACGGAGAGCGCGCGATGATCGATACTCGAAGCTTGTTCGAAGGTGCGGGCCAGTTCGTGCAGCAACGCCCGGTATGGGCTTTGTGCGGACAGCACGACCGGCATCGCACTGCGCCAGGCGTCTTCGCCGTGCAGCAGAGTCGGTGCTTGCGCGAACGCGGTGGCAAAGCCGTACCACGCACCGCGCAACGCCTCCTGATACTGCGCATCAAAACTCGCGGCGCGTTTGGCCCAGACTTCGCTGTACTGGCCGGTCTGCGCGACTTCGTTGATGAACTGGTCGATCGCCGCATGACCGTCGGGGGTATACGCCGCCGAAATACGCGGCAGTTCCGGCCGGTCGGGGATGCCCCAGAACTGCGCCAGTGTGACCGGTGCCAGATCGCCTTGCAAATCGGCCCAGGCTAGCAGCCAGCCAATCGGACGGCGCGGCAGTGCCAGTTCATCGAGCATGTCGCGCAGGCGCGAACGCTCAGCGATCAGTTCTGCGCGGCGCGGCTGCCAGTGCAGATAGTCCACGTACAAAAAGCCAAAACGGCTGCTGGCCAGCGGATCGAACATCGCGCTGTGATCCGCATCGGCCTGGATCACCACGAGGTCGGCACCGACGCGCGGCAAGCCGAACAGCGGCCGGCCCGCGAGCGCGGCGTCGATCAGGTTGATGCGGCGCACCAGATGTTGCGCATAGGCCGCCACCACCACATCGCTGCCCTTGCTGGCGACGTCCTGAATCCGGTTTTCGAGCATCTGGTCGATGCCCTGGGTCAACGCCTGCTGCCGGAATTCGCTGGTGAAACGTTGTGCCAGGCCGGCTTGAACCGCCAGCACATAGCGATGAAACGGAAACACGTCGAGCCCCCAGTTATCGGCCCGGGCATGCACCCAGCGCAGGGTCTGCACGTGCCGCAGCAGCACATCCATACGGGTGGCGAAATCGCCCGCTTTAGGCAGTTTTTGCGCGGGATGCTCGATCAGGTGCTGCAAGGTCGTGCGATCGCGCACGAAGCTAAGCGTCATCACCGAGCCAAAGCCAAGACAGGCCAGCAGCCATCCCAGCACGGCGGCATGGCGGAAAAACCTGCGCCAGACGCCAAAGCGTCCGGTTGGCAGCCAGCTTGAGCGGCGTGCGGGCAGCAGCGTATCGAACAGTTCGCGGGAAAACCAGCCGAGCGGCGCACGTTCCGCTTCCTGCACCTGGGCGGTAAGAAACACCCCTTGCAACAGGGGCGTTTCGCCATACGGGTTGTGATCGAACGCGGGTTCAAGCCAGGCGCGCAGCGGCGTCATCAGCGCCTGCACTCGCTCGGGCAGCAACAACTCGACGCTCTGGTTCTCACGCATGCCCTGAGCCAGGCGGATATCAGCGAGACGCTGGCCGATCTGGGCGAACGCCGCAGTCAGAAACTGCGCCGCATCGCTGGTCTCGCTCACCAGCGCGCCAAACGGCTGGCTGCGCAATGCTTCGGGCAACTGATGGCCCCATTCGGTCAGGCCTTCGATCGCATCTGCGTGGGTCAGCACCAGATACACCGGCACCCGCACGTCGTACACGCGGGTCAGGGTGTCGATCCGGCTGCGGGCCTCGCGGCCCTGATCCGCCAGTTGTTGCGCGGAGGTGTTGAGCAGCGCGGGCACAGACAGCGTCAGCACGATCCCGTTGAGCGGCTCGCGCCGCCGGGTCCGGCCCAGCCAGTACAGCAGGCGGGCCCACAGGCTGCGCGCCTCGCCTGCGCCACCTTGCCCTGCGCCGCCGTGCTCGAACAACCGCCCTGCGGGATCGAGCACCACGCTGTGATCGAAATACCACCAGTCGAATAGTTCAGTCGGCTGCACCACCTCGTCCTGGCGCACGCGGCGCAGCGTCGAGGCTAGCCGGGTGCGCGTCAGCAAGGTGGATTTGCCGCTGCCGGGCGCGCCCAGCATCAGCAGCCAGGGCAGCGCATACAGCGGGCCGCCGAGATTGCCAAAACGCTTCAGACGCGAGTGCCGCAGCCGTTTCAGGCCCTCGCGCCAGATCGCGTCGAAAGCTTTGAGCGTGCTTTCATCCGCGCCACGTGGGCCCGCTGCCAGTTGGCGCAGGCTGCGCCAGCGCAGCCATTGCCGCCGCAGTGCCAGCACCGCCCAGCCCAACCCCAGCGCCAGCACGAAAAGCCCCGGCACACTCCACAGCGGCCAGTTCAGATACAACGCCAGCACCCAGCACACAAAGGCCAGCAACGCCAGCCCGAGCAGGATGCCGACTAGGCGAAATAGTTTGCGCAGCATCTCAAAGCCCTCCCAGCAACGGCCGCGCCAGATCCATCAGCAGCCAGTCGTAGATGAGCCCAAGGCCCAGCAGTAGCAGTAAGGGCAAGCCAATCAGCAGCACCAGCGCCCAGGTCACGCGCCGCCGTGAACGGCCGCTGGCCAGCGCGGCAGGCGCGGGCGGTAGCGGAAACAACGGCGCATGGGCGTTCAGCGGGGCGGTCTGTAACTCGCGCCCAAGGCGCTCGAACAGCGCCTGGCGATAGCCAAAAAATTCCGCGACGGGACGTGCGGCAAAGCGGCCACGAAAGCCCCACAGCAACATCAGCGCATAGATTTCACGGACTTCGGCCGCGTCGTCGGGCAGCGCATCAAGGCGCTCGAAAAATTCCGTACCTGCGCGGGTCGTGCCGAAGTAATGACGCTGCAGCGGCGCGGCGCGCCATGCGGTACGCCCTGGCCAGTCGCTGCTAAGCGCACGCTCATCCAGCCACGCCACCACCGCAAACAGCGCATCGCGCACGGCTGCGGGCCCGTGGCCTTCATTGCTGGCGCGGGCCTGAGCTTCCTCCAGCAAGGTTTGCAATGCGCTTGCGGTCTGCGCCGCGCGCGCAGCCGCGACACCGGAGGCTTCACCCTCCTCGAATGCCACCGTCACCGGAGCGCGGCCCGTGAAGGCCAGCGCCGCGTATTCGATCACCGGGGTCCAGCAACTTGCCTGACGCATCGCCTTATCTCCGGATCATCACGATTTCGACCGACAGCGTCTGGGTTGGCGCGCTATGAAACAGCGCCACGCCACGTTCGCGCACGACCGAAGCCCATGCGTCACTGACGGTTTCGATGCGGAAATAGGCTGACTGCTGCCGCCGAGGCATCCCGGCTGGCGGCACGGCCAGCGGCAGCAGCTCCAGCCCGGGCAGCGCGTGCGAGACCAGATTGGCCAGTTCGCTGGCCGCGCCCAGTTTGGCTTCGGCGGCAAAGCGCGCCACCGCGTCGGCCTCGCTCAGACCGGAGACGATCAGGTAATAGCGGTTGTGGCCACTGAGGAAGCTCTCGGGCAAATCCGCCACCCAGATATCGTCGGCCTGCTCGAAGCGCACTACCTGATCCGGACCGAACGTGATTTCGTTGAGCAAACGGGCGATCAGCGCGCCAATCGAGGCAATCTGCATCCCGGCTTCTTCATGGCGATACGGCGCGACCGCGACCCGGTCATCCTTGCCCCGGCCGAGCATGTCATAGCGTGCCGAGAACATGCTGAGTTCGCCCACCAGCTGGCGCAATGCGCCATAGACGTGCCAAGGATGGGTTTGCGGGGTTTCCAGCAAATGACACAGCAGCGGGCCATACCGGCCCAGCACGTTGAGCGCCATCAGCACGCGCAACTGGCCGCTATCGACGCTGACATTCAGCGCATCGGCGGCGATCTTGTTGCTCTCTAGCTGATGCGCGCGGCCTAGCAATTCATCACGGATATCGCGCACCACTTGCATCAGCGCCACGCTCGCGCCGAGGCTGGCGACCAGCGGCATGAAGCCCGGTTCCAGGCGCACGCTGTCGCCATCGAGTTCGAGCCGCGCCAGCGGTAACAGTTCGTACTGGCCAGCCGCTTCGAGTTCGTCATCCCAGAACAGACGCAGCACGTAAAACATGCCGCGCACTTGTGCGCTGTTGCCACCGCTCAGGTAGTCGGGGATGGTTTCGGGGTCGGTCAATGTGGCGAAGCGAGTGGGCGCGCTGGCTGCGGCGTCGAGCGAGTCATGCACGCTGCAGTTGGCGCTGCCTGGGGCGACACGGCGCAGGCCAAGGTAGACGGCGCGCGGCCATGGCGCATCCGAGCTGCGTTGCAGGCTGCGGGCATCGAGCAGCGCATTGCCGGGATAGCGCACGAACGCGCCGTCCTGAAAGCGCGCGCTGAGCGAACTCACCATGAACTGGTCTGCCGCGAGCGCGGCTTCATTGATTTGCAGCCCTTCCAGGCCCCAGCAGTACGGCAGCGCCAGGTCAGCCAGGCGCTCAAGCCGGCTGGCGTGAAAGCCGTCGGCGTGCTGCAGGTGTTGCGGTTGGAGCAGTTGCCCCTGATGCCAGTACAGCGGCTGTTCGAAATTCATCTGCGTTTCCCCTGCGGGACACAGCCCGTGCCTGGTGTCGGCACATGACATGGCCCGCTTTTTGTGCGGTGCCGCGCGGCGTGGTGAGGCGCGTGCGCGTGGTTGCTGTGTGGCTTGATGTGCGGTGTTGCTGTTGCTTTGGTTGTTGCTTTGGTTGTTGCTTTGGTTGTTGCTTTGGTTGTTGCTTTGGTTGTTGCTTTGGTTGTTGCTTTGGTTGTTGCTTTGGTTGTTGCTTTGGTTGTTGCTTTGGTTGTTGCTTTGCTTTGGTTGTTGCTTTGGTTGTTGCTTCTGCTGTTGCTTCTGCTGTTGCTTCTGCTGTTGCTTCTGCCGTTGCTTCTGCCGTTGCTTCTGCCGTTGCTTCTGCCGTTGCTTCTGCCGTTGCTTCTGCCGTTGCTTCGACCGTTGCTTCGACTTCCACTTCCACAGCTACGGTCTGGTGACAAGTGGTCTGAAGTGGCCTGTCACCGCTTATCTCATTTTTGAAGCGCTTTTTTGGCATCGCTGCCAAGGCCTGGAATCTGGCCAAACGGCGGCATGCCAGGCAAAGACGGTAACGAATCCGCTTGCTCGCCTGCATCGGGCGCAGCCTGTGCCGCAGCATCCGCATTCGCGCCCGCTTTCACCGCGGCTTCATCGGCATCTTCAGCCGTGGGTGTCACAGGAGCCGGTGTGACCGGAACCACCGGCGCAGCAGGTGCGGCCGCCGAAGCACCAGGAACACCCGGCGCACCCGGCACCACCGCTGGCGGTGCTGCCGCTGCAGGCAATGGCACTTGACCGGCTACCGGTGGCTGCGTCAGCGGCGGCGGCGCGCTCGCCACGCCCTGCCCGGTTCCCGCCAGCCCGTCACGTCCAAGCATCAACGTGATTTCAAGCGGCGCGGGCGCGGCCGTGCGGCTCTTCACCACCCAGCCGCTGGACTGCACCTGCACCCCAATCTGGTACAGCCGCACAATACGCGCCGGATCAAAGCCGTAGTACCCCGCGACAATCCCGACGTACTTCGCCTTTTCCATGCGGGGCAGCGTCACGCTGCCTTTCGTGCCCGGCTGCACGAACACCGGATTCAGTGCGAGAAAACCTTGTGGCGGCACACTCGCCGCCAACAGTTCAGCGAGCTTGTCGGTCGATCCGGCATACGCGATGAAGGTGGCTGGATCTTCCATCTGCACCGCCACCAGCGCCAGCGCATGCGGCTGACCTTCGGATTCGTTCAACTGGGGATCGGCCTGCCACACCAGCTTGAGACCATCTGCGGCATAAGCCCACTTCAGTTGCGACAGCGCCTTGGCCTGCGAGCTGCCGCCCAGCATGCCGTTGACCGAGCTGCAAGCGGTGAGCAGCAGCGCGACGCTGGTCATCAAACCCAGTGCCGCCAGCCGAAAGGCCCCGCGCTGGGGGCGTAGGGTAGCGGTCTTTTCAGCGTTATGCCATTGCATGATTCAAATATTAAAAATGACGTTGATCTGGCTTGGCACCAGATAGAGACCTTCAATGTTGAACGGCGGGCCATTCTGGCCACACACATTCAGCATCGCCACCCCAGGCTGGCCCGCGATCATCACGCA
Organism: Paraburkholderia bonniea; assembly: GCF_009455625.1. Classification (NCBI taxonomy): domain Bacteria; kingdom Pseudomonadati; phylum Pseudomonadota; class Betaproteobacteria; order Burkholderiales; family Burkholderiaceae; genus Paraburkholderia; species Paraburkholderia bonniea. The sequence continues at coordinate 2,089,326 of NZ_QPEQ01000001.1, forward strand.
GAGGCTACCTTCGAGCGCCTTGGCCGAATTGCCAAACATTCCTGAGATCACCCCGCCCAGGGTTCCGGGCTCATCGCCTTCCGTCATGGGGATCACGGTCCCCAGATTGAATGCGAGCCCGCCAGCGATGATGACTTGCAGCGCGAGCGTCGCCGGGTCCGCCGTTGGCAGCATGGCCAGATTCGGATAAGGCAACGGCGTCGGCACCGGGCCAGCAGGCGAAGGTATCGGGGTAATGCAAACGTCCGGAAAACCGGTGGCCATGCCACCCCCATCAGTACAAGCAAACATCAGATGTTCTCCACTTCAGTGCCGTGATTTCGCTGTGAGGCTGAGCGTGATGGCTGTTTCGTTGCTTTGTTTCGTTGCTTTGTTTCACCGCCCTGTCTGTCATCTGCCATCTGCCGATCGTCGCTTCGTTCAACCCAGTTGGATATCGCCATCGGTATCGGCCTTGATGCGGTCGGTGCCGAACAGCGAAATATCCTGGGCAAACGCTTGCCAGTCGGTCGTGATGCGCTGGCGCATCGAGTTCGCGCTGGTTTCTTCGTGGCCAGTGATGCGCCGCACGCTTTCGCCCAGACATTCCTCCGCGCTGCCAGCGGCTTCGAAACGGTATTCGCTCCATTCACTGCGCTCGCGCCACACCGAGCGCGCTTCGTTGCCGTGCAGATGCAAGGTGTCGCTGTGCCAGTCGCAGCTCGAAAACCGCAGCGCGGCGTGACGCGCTTCGAGGCTCAGCGTGCCCGCCTCGGTGGCCAGTTGCACGTCGTCGCCAAGCAGCAAGACCCGTCGCGCGCTGGCGGGTGCGGCGCGTTCGATCACGCTCAGCACGTAACCGAGGTCGTTGGCCACGGTGACCAGCACCTTGTCACCCACCGCTGGTTGCAGCAGGCAGCCCGCCGCCAGCTTGACCTCGAAGGCAAAGCCGTCACAAGTCACCGCGAGTGCGCCATCGTCGTGCAGCGCGCTCACTTCGGCGTGGTAGAAGCTCGCCACGTGGGTTTGCGTCGAAGGTTTTTTGCTCGCCTGCATAAGATTGACTCCGGTTGATTCACTGTCTGTTTTGCTTGCTGCTTTTGCTTCGGCTTCGGCTTCGGCTTCGGCTTCGGCTTCGGCTTCGACTTCGACTTCGACTTCAGCTCCGACTTCGGCTTCGGCTTCGACTTCGTCTCCCGCTTCAGCTCCGACTTCGACTTCAGCTCCGACTTCAGCTCCGACTTCGACTCCGTCTTCGACTTCCGCTTCCGCTCCGTCTCCCGCGTCTACTCCGCCCCAGAAACCCGTTACAAAACCCAAACCCAAACCCAAACCATCAAACCACTGGACGCCACGCCAGCGCTTCGCGCAGCAGCAGATCTTCAGCCAGCGCGCGCTGGCGCTGGCAGCCGTCCCAGTTCACGCCGAACAAATCCGCGCCATCCAGCCTCGCGCCTTCCACCGTCGCGGCCGAAAAATCTGCGCCCGCCAGCTTCGCCTGGGATAAATCCGCGCGCTGCAACACCGCGCCCTTCAGCTTCAGTCCCGGTGCCTGCACCCCAGCAAGAAACGCCAGCGCCAGGTTCGCGCCAGAAAAATCTGCGCCTTCCAGTTGCGCGTCGTTGAACTTCGCCCCCGGTAGCCGCGCGCGGGCAAAGTTCGCGTCGCGCAGGTCACAGCCATTCAGCGCGAGGTACGGCGCGTCAGCGTCGGCAAAATCCGCCCGGCTCAGGTTGCTGCCGCCAAAGCCGCAGTTTTGCAGCCGCGCCCGGGTGAACTGGCTGCCGTTAAGGTTGCAGCCGCGCATCTGCACCAGACGCCAGTTCGCTTGCGCCAGGTTAAGCCCGCTCAGATCGCAGCCCTGGAAATAACCGATTTCGAGCGTGAGATTGGCCAGCCCAGCACCCGGTGCCTGGCACTGAATCCATGACACGCGCGTCAGGTTGGCCCCGTCGAACTGCGCCTGGGCTAGCTCGCACTGCCGCCATGCTGAACGCAGCAGGTTCGCGCCACGCCACGCGCTCTGGTTCGCGCTGCATCCAATGAAGCGGCTCGCGCGCAGTTGCGCCTGGTTGAACTGCGCGCCGTCGAGGCGGCAGTGGCTCCATTGGGTCTGTTCCAGTTGCGCGTCATCGAAGCGTGCCCCGCGCGCATCGACCTGTTCAAAGCGCGCCGCGCGTGCCACCAGGCCGCGGTAATCGCCGCCCGCGAGCACTATGCCGCGCAGCGTGAGGTTCTGCGCCAGCTGTTCTTCAAGCGCGGCGCGCGTCAGCGGTTGAGCGGCTGCACCCGCAGTAGCAGTAGCAGCGGCACCCGCAGCAGGGTTACGCACAGGACTAACCATCAACGTGCTCCTCCAGCAAACGGCAGCGTGTCAGCAGCGCTTGATACAGCTTCACGCCAGACACCTGCGCGCCACGGATATCCACGCCATACAGGTTGGCACCGGTCAGATCGAGATCGAGCAAGTGGGTTTTTCTCAGTGAGGCGGCCATCAGGTTCGCGCCGCGCCATTGCGCGTGTACGAGCTGTGAGCCGGTGAATTGCGCGCCACGGGCGCTGGCGTGATAGCCGTCAGTGCCGGTGAGATTGCATTCGAGCAGCAACGCGCGTTCGAGCTGCGCGTCGCATAACCGCGAGCCAGCGAGGCTGCTATTGCGCAAACAGGCCTGGGTCAGATTGGCCTGGGTGAAATCGCCCGCTTCGAGCACGCATTGCGAGAACACGCGCCAGTTCGTCAGGTTCGCCCCGCGCCATTGCCCGTCGCGTCCGTTGACGCTCTGCCATTGGGCCTTGTGCAACTGGGCCTGGTTAAAGCAGGCACGGTCGATCTGACAATGGGTGAAGCTCGCGCGCGCCAGGTTGGCGTGGGTGAAATCGGCCTCGCTCAGCGTGCAGTGGCGCAGCGTGATCTGCGCGCCGCCTAGTTGTGCCGCGCGCAGGCCATCGAGCGTGGATTCACTGAAACTCGCCCGCTCTAGCTTCGCCCCGCTCACATCGAGTTTGGGCGCGGTGCAACCGGTCCAGCGCCAGTCCGAGCCATCGCAGCCAGCGAAACTCGCTGCGCTCAGATCGCATGCCTTGAAGCTCGCGCCGGTGGCATCGGTGGCATCGAAGCGGGCCTGCTGCAAGGTGCATTCGGTGAACGTGGTGCGGCGCAATGCTGCGCGCCGCAATGAAGCACCGTTGAAGTTGCAGCCGATGAATTCGCTCTCGCTCAGATCAACGTGATCGAACGTCAGCGCCGACAAATCCTGCTGTTCGACGCGGATGCGAGTGAGCGGTTGATGTGCGGCGAGCCGCGCGCACAGCGCGGCAAGATCCAGCGGGGTACGGGCCGCACTGGAAGCCGGTGCGGCGCTCGCGGCGGCAGCAGCTTTCGCGGCTTTAGCGGCACGCGCGGCTTGCAAGGCTTCATCAGCGGCGGCGAGCTTCGCCTCGGAGGCTTCGACCGCCTGGCTTAACGCCGCCAGGTGCCCCAGCAACGGGCTCTTTTGCGCCTCGCTGAGCGGCAACGCGGCAACCCGCAGGTTGGCTTCCTGCAATGCCTCGGCTGGGGTTTGCCGCACCGCTGCCTTCACGTTCATTAACTGCTCGATCTGCGCGGCGGGCATGCCCACGCGCGCCATCTCCGCGCGCATTTCGGCCATCACGTCCGGCAATGGATCGCCCCGCTTGGGCGAGCGTGCCAGCGCTGCCTCAAACGCGGCCCGGCTGGGTGGCGGAAACAGCCCCACCAGCCCCGCGCCGCCAGGCTGCTGCGCCAGTTGCTGCGCCATTTCCTGGTGCTGGCTCAGCTTGCTCGCCCAGAGCGCATCCAGCTGCGCGGCGGCTTTCTGCGCGAGTTCCTCGGACGTCGGCACCACCACGGGCGCAGGCGGCGGCGGGACTGGCGGCACCGGCACGGCCTGGGCGCTAGCCGCGCGTGCGGCCATCTCGTCGCGCCAGCGTGCCGCCAGCGCTGCGGTGCTGGCGGCTTCATCGGACATCCGCTCAGTGAACACCTTGAGCCCCGCGACGTCGGTCGCATCGAGCTGATTCACACACCATGTCGCGCGGTACAACACCAGCACGCGTTCATCGTTCGGCAAGAGCCAGACCGTATCGAGATCCAGCGGGCTTTCACAAATCGCGCCGTCGTCCAGCCGTGCGCCGTTTTCGGCGCGGCTGTCGGCCCGCCACAGCAAGCGTGGACGCAAACCCGGCAAGCGGCCGCCCACCGTGTGCTGCTGCGCATGCATGCCGCTCACTTCATACCGCTCATTGCCGCTGAAGTAGCGCTCCATGCACTGGTCTTCGGTCACCGCATCAAAGAAGCGCGGATCGGTGTCATCGGGGTAATCGGGAAAACGCGTCTTGCGCCAGCGCTCGTCGAATGCGCCGAGCCACTGGGTGCGCGCGGGCACTTCGGGGGGCTGCGGCAGGAAGCTGGCGACGGCGGGACGGTCCGACGGCGTCAGGCATGGCGAGCCTGGCAGTTCGAGGTTGGGCAGCGGTGTGCTGGCCCAGTCAGCGCCTTCTGCGGCGTGGCCCCGGCCCTGCGGGTTATCGCGCCAGAGCGGGCCGCCATAGGCGTGGGCCAGATCGAGCGGCATCACCGCAAATGGCTGCGGCTCGCCTGGGATCCAGCCGCCGAGCCCGGCAGCGGCACGCCGCCAGGTCCGGTCGCCATACACATGCAGGATTTTTTCACGGTTGGCGCAGCGTGCCGTGACGGTCATCGCCAATACCTGGTGGCCCTGCGGTGCACATGCAGCGCCCGCGACAGCGAACACCCCACGGGATTTTTTCTCCCCCCGGTCGAACGGCTGGCCCTTGAACTGCTTCATCAGCGCGGCCCACGCGGCCTGCTCGTTCAGGCACTGGCCATCGGCACCGACCATATAGCCGAGCGTCACCGTCAGGCACGGTTTGCCAAAACGGGCACCATGGCTCAGCAAAATCAGCGCGTCGGAAGGTTTATCGATTTTCATCAGCTTCGGCTAAACAAAAAAAACAGCTCGCGCGGCGAGTGACATGGAACAGGTGATGCGGCTAGCCCATGCGCGCTTCACTCCTGCGCAGCGGCGGCAAACGACAAGCGGCAAACCACAAACGACAAGCACGGCCGCAGACTCCTGCCAGGACACGCGGCTCAACCGAGCATGATCACCTCGCCATCCATGACGATCGCGCTATCCGACGTAATCGTCACCTCGTCAGCCGTCATGGTCACAATCTCAGCTGGCCCCTCAGCTCCGCCGATATTCACCATTTGCCCAAACAACGCCGTCGCCCCCGTACCGCCGAGGTAAGTCAAGCCAGTCGATGTCACTCTGGCGGTTTCCGGCGTCATGAGAATCCCACTGCTATCAACGGTCAGCGCGATACTCAGCGGGCTAGACAGCGCCATCTCGCCCACGCTGGCGATGCTCGTTTCCGCTTGCGACTCCACGTTCACGCTCGCGGCAAAAACCTGCCAGTCGCCGAAAGTGAAATCCACCTCAGCCGTCGCGCCCATGCGCAACTCATTGGTCATCAGCGTCGTCAATCCGCTCACCATCACACAGCGCGAGCTCGCGCTGATATTGGTCGGCCCTTCGTTGAACTCCTGGTAGCCATTGGCCAGACGCAAAAACTGCCAGCCGGTGTAGGCCTGGACATTGACCAGCGCATACAGCGCTGAGCTGAAACCAGCGATGCTTTGCACTTGCGAGCCAAAGTAGTTCTGCGCCACGGAGCCGAGATAGTCCTGGATCATCGAGCCGATGCCCTGCGATTCCTCCGCTGCACCGTCATACCCCTCCGAATCGCTTGAGGATATGGCGTCCTTGCCTGTCGTCGAAAGATCTGACTTGACTCTTTGAATGGTGGCAACACGTGAACTGCCAGCCAAGCTCCCTAGCTTGTGCCCGCCCGTAATGGTTTCGCTATACGCCCCTGGCACCGAGCGCGTCGCGCTGCTCGACACCATCGCCATATGCCCTTGCGAACTCAACGCCATCCCAGGCGTCGCCGCCGCGCCCAGCACGATATTCGTGCCGGCCACCGGCGAAGCCATAGTCATGCTTTGCGCGCCATCCCGGTCGTCCATCAGCAAGCTGTTGCCGCCTGCGGTTTGCAGCGCGTTTTGCGTCGGGTTTTTCTGCGTCACCAGATTCGGGTGTTCCGAGTTCGGCACCGTAGCGGCGATCACCGGGCGGTCCGGGTCGCCGTTGATAAACGTCACCAGCACTTCGGTGCCTTTGTGCAACGGGAAATGCATGCCGTGGTTCGCGCCGCCATACGGCGTCGCCAGCCGCACCCAGGCCGAGCCGCGTCCAGCTTGCTTATCCGCGCGATCAAACAGGAACTGCACCTTGTAGCAGCCGTTTTCATCGAGTTCGGCCAGCTTGCCGTCGCCTTCGGCGTCGATCACCGCGCTGATATAGCCCGCGATGCGCGGCCATGGCGTCGTCAGCGCAGGCCGGTACTGCATGCTGTCCGGCAGCGCGGTGAATTCGTTGCGATAGCTGCGGCTCAGGTGGTCTTGCTGCGCGGCCACCAGCGGCAGCGGCTGCGCGCCCCAGTGCGTGACTTCGGTCACGTAGTAGCGCATGTTGCAGCGCTCGCGGAAGTGGTCATGCAGCGTCAGCGTGAAGCCTGCGCTCAGCGCCGCCGAACGCGTCGCGCCGCTAAAGCGCGTGGCCTCGCAAGCCAGCGCCTCAGCGCGTAACGCCGCGAGCCGTGTGCCAGCGCGCTCGCTGTCGAAGTGCTCGCCATAGCGGGTCCATTCGCCCACGTTGCCGCCGCTGACACGCTGCGCCACGCTCAGTTCGAGCATCGCGCGGGTCGCCGCGAAATCTTTCAGCGTGACTTGCTGCGCGGTATCGCGCGCGGCTTCGCTAAAGCGTTCGACCACGGCAGCCCCCTCGTCTGGGCGCAGGCTGCCGCCTGAGCGGTAATACAGATCGAGTGGCTGCGTGGGCTGCTGCGCCTGGCTGGCGCAAAACACCACCGCTTCGCTGTGTTCAAGCTGTTCGAAGTAGTAGTACCAACCTTCATGCGCGAGACGCCGGGTCAAAAACGCGAGGCAGCTTTCTTCGAACTGGCAGATGAAATTGTTCTGCGTCGGCGCGCTGTCCTCAGCCCCCGCCGCGAGCCGCAAATCGTAATCGCCTGAACCGCCCGGCTCGGCGGTCAGCGCGCCCTGGCGCAGCACCTGACGGATCACATCCGGCAGCGCGAGATTCAGATAGATCTCGCTGTAAATCCATTCGCGCAAACGCGCCAGGCGCGGCTCTAGCACCACCCGGTAATAGGTGAAGTGGTCGTCGCAGTCGAGCTGTGCCACCGAGGTCAGCACACCGTGCCGCCGCGCCACGGTGCCGTTCGCGTCGTTGATGGTCAGCGTGGCGCGGCTGCCCAGCAAGCTCTGCGGCTCAAGTGTGGCGAGCTTCGAGGCCAGCAGGATCTCGAAGCGGTACGGCTCCGACACCCGCTCCTGGCCCTGCCATTGCGACACGAGGAAGGTTCCGGCCACGTGGCCCGCGCACTCGAAGCTGTACTCGAACGCGGTCTCTGCAGATGACATGCCGGATGCGGCCAGCCCCAGTGCAGGAAAATTCAACGCGGCAGTCATGGAGTTACTCCGGTCGCTTTTGTGGCTTCGGTGGCTTCGGTGGCTTCGGTGGCTTCGGTGGCTTCCGTGGCTTCCGTGGCTTCGGTTGCGCCAGTCGCTCCAGCCACCTCGGGTCCTTGCCCCGTAGCCAATGCCGCCGGTGCCTCTGCTTCCTGCGCGCTCACGGCAAAGCCACCATCAGGGTCAAGGCTGACTTGCACCGCGCGCAGCACACGGCCATCGCATTGCGCGGCCAGCAGCACATCCGACAGACGCGGCAGCACGTGCTTGCGCACGATGAAATCAATATTGCGTGCGCCGCTTTCGACTTCGTGGCAGCGCTGGGTGATCGCCTGCACCAGTTCCGGCGCGAAGCTCAGCTCGATATGGCTGCCCACGCGCAACCGCTCGCTGATACGCGCCAGCTTGAGCCGCACGATGCCTTCAAGCGCGCTGGCCGGCAGCGTCACATACGGAATCACCGTCATGCGTGCCAGCAACGCGGGTTTGAAATGCTTTTGCAGCGCTGGGGTGATCTGCTCCACCAGCGCTTCCAGATCGGGCGCGACGCCTGCTGCCTCCGCTTTGGCGCAGGCAGTGACAATCTGCTCGCTAGCCAGGTTGGCCGTGAGAAACACCACCGTATTGCTGAAATCGACGTCACGTCCTTCGCCATCCGAGAGCGTGCCTTTGTCGAAGATCTGGTAGCAGATGTTGACCACATCCAGATGGGCCTTTTCGACTTCATCAAGCAACACCACCGAATACGGCCGCTGGCGTACGGCTTCGGTCAGCAAGCCCCCTTCGCCGTAGCCGACATAGCCAGGCGGCGAGCCGACGAGGCGGCTGACGGTATGACGCTCCTGAAACTCGCTCATGTTGATCGTGACCAGCGCAGCTTCGCCGCCGAACAGATGGTCGGCAATCGACAGCGCAGTTTCGGTCTTGCCAACGCCGCTGGGGCCGGTCAGCAAAAACACGCCGAGCGGTTGCTGCGGGTCTTTCAGGCCGGACGAGGCCGATTTGACGATATCGACGATGCGTTCAAGCGCGCCGTCCTGGCCACGGATGCGCGCCTTGAGCGTGTCAGCGAGCGCCATCACGGTGGCGGCGCGGTCGCGTTGCAGACGGCCCAGCGGAATCCCAGTCCAGTCGGAGACCACCTTGGCGACCGTCTCCGGGCCGACGTCAGTAAACAACAAGGGCTCGTCGCCTTGCAGCGCTTGCAGCGCGGCGCGGGCGGCTTGCTGGGTCAACGGTGTGGCGGGGGCTGCGGCATCGGCTGCGCTTGCGGCATCGGTAGCAACGGCCGCTGAAGTTCCAGCGGCAACCTCCGCGCTCGCGGCGCCGCTCGCCCCTGTCCCCGGCGCGGCTGCCACCTGCGCCCCATACGCGCTATCGCGCTGCGCCAGCACCGCCCGCGCGGCATCGCGCTCGGCGTGCCAGCGGGTGGTCAGCGCGGCCTGCTCGGCTTCCAGCGCGCTTTGCTCCTGCTCGATCTCCGCCAGCCGCGTGGCCTGATCGCCGTAACCAAACGACGCATCACGCTGCAGCGCCTCACGCTCGCGCAGCAGCGCCGACAACCTGCGCTCGGTCCGCTCCAGCCCCGCAGGCTTCACGTTCTGGCTGATCCGCACACGCGCCGCAGCGGTATCGAGCAAATCCACCGCCTTATCCGGCAACTGCCGCCCGGTGATGTAGCGATGCGATAGCTCAGCGGCTGCCACCAGCGCGTCATCGCGGATCGTTACGCCATGGCTCTTTTCATAGGCATCCTTCAAGCCGCGCAGGATATGAATCGTCGCCGCGACATCCGGCGCATCAAGCTTCACTAACTGAAAGCGGCGGGCCAGCGCGGCGTCTTTTTCAAAGTACTTTTTGTACTCGCTCCAGGTGGTCGCGGCGATGGTGCGCAACTCGCCGCGCGCGAGTGCGGGTTTCAGCAGGTTGGCCGCATCGCCGCCGCCTGCCTGGCCGCCCGCGCCAATCAGCATGTGGGCTTCGTCGATAAACAGAATGATCGGCTCAGGCGAGGCTTTGACTTCGTCGATCACCCGGCGCAAGCGGCTTTCGAATTCGCCCTTCACGCTCGCCCCGGCTTCCAGCAGCCCGAGATCAAGCCCCAGCAGCCGGGTGCCTTTCATGCTGTCGGGCACATCGCCCTCGGCGATACGCAGCGCCAGCCCTTCGACCAGCGCAGTCTTGCCCACGCCAGGTTCACCGACACAAATCGGATTGTTCTTGCGCCGCCGCGCGAGGATATCGACGATCTGGCGAATTTCCGCGTCGCGGCCAAACACCGGGTCGATCTTCCCTGCTGCAGCCTTCGCGGTGAAGTCTTCGCAAAACCGCGCCAGCGCGGATTCGCCCGTTGGGCCTGCGCCCTCCGCTGCAGCCGCCGCGCCGCCAGCGCCATCACTGCTGCCCGCCGCAGGCGAGCCTTCGACAGAACCCGCGCAGACGCTGCCAAACGCGTCACGCAATGCGCTCGCCTGCGCGCCGCGCAGAATCTGCGCATACGCCATGCCCGCAACGTAATAACCGCTGCGTTCAAGCAGCGCCAGCAACAGCGCGGCGCTACGAATCCGCGTCTGCCCGAGACTCACCGAGCTCACCATCCACGCGTCCTGCACCCATTCGGTCAGCAGCGGCGCGAACACCGGGCGGCCCGCATTGCCGCTCTTCAGTTGCGCCAGCGCGGTATCCACCGAATGCCGCAAGCGCGTCACGTCGATTTCCGCCTGGGCCAGCAGCAGCGGCACATCACCGGAAGGCTCATCGAGCAGCTTGCGCAGCAGATGCTCCACCCCGATTTCATAGTGACTGCGCGCCAGCGCGAGACCCGCGGCGTCTTCGAGCGCCTGGCGCGTGAACGGATTGAGTCGGGCGAATAGCGCCTTGAGGTCGAGCTGAATCATGCGAAGGCTCCTTGCGCAAAAGTCGGTTGTTCGTCGCCGGCCAGCAGCGTCAGTTTGACTGGCGCATCGGCCTGGTCGGGTAGTGCTTCGCCCAGCCAGGCATCAAGGCCGAGCCGGGCATGGCCGGTTTGCCCCAGCGCCAGAGGAAGGCGGGCGGGCGGATCGGGATAGAGAATCAGACGGCAGCACACTGGCTCGTGCAAATACAGCGTGAGCTGGCGCACCAGGCGCTGCCAGACCTGGCCGCCAGGCAGCAACTGGCTAAAGCGCTGCGCATTGAGCTGGCGCACATGGATGTTGACCACGCCACTGCGGCGCGCGACTTCGGTGCCCAGCAGCGTGCCGCCCAGCGTCGCGCTGGCGCTGCCCAGCTCACAGCGCGCATTGGCCGGCACGGCAATCACATTCAGCACACAGGGCTCGACCCGCACCCGGCCAAAGCCAATCAGTCCGCGCACCAGGGTTTGCAGCCCCAGCGCCGAGCGCGGCATATGCGTCATCAGCCCGGCAAAGCGCAGCAGTTCGGCTTCACGCGGCAAGCGCCGGTCGGCATCCATGCGGCCGATCAGCGCCAGCAGCAAATCGTAGCGCTGCCGCTCGCGGCTTTCCACCACGCCCAGCCAAAGCCGGTACTTTTCCCAGACCTGGAACAGCATCGGATACAACGCGTTGTGCACGATGTCGATGAAATCGCGCATCGCGCTGCGGCCATTGCGCGCTTCGTCGATCAGGTCTTCGGTATAGAACGTCGGCAGCGGCGACGACACGCCATACAGGCCAAAGAAGTTGACCCGCACGCGCACCTTGCCGCTGGCATCGGTCTCGATCTGCTCGATATCGTTGCCCGCGAAACCAAGGCCCAGCGTCGGCTGAAAGCGCACCGCTGCCTCGAACGCGGCACGGTCCGGATAGTCGCGCCGCAGCAGCCGCAGCGCCTGGAAAAAACCATAGCGCGGGCCGTCGGCTTCAAGTCGGCTCAGAGCAGTTGTTGCTGCCCGATCTTCGCTGGCCATTGCAATGTTTCTCCCGTAACCGGGTCGCTGATCGAGAGCCTCGAAAAGGCGTTCAAGCCAACAATCCCGGCAAAGAATTCGTCCAGCATCGCGCCAAACAGGAACAAGCCGCCCAGATTCACAAACGCATCGCTGCGGCACACCAGCCCGATCTCACAACCGGTCACGGGCACGCCACCCATCAGACGCTGCGCGGGGGTCACGGTATAGGCCTCGATCGCGTCGATGCGCCGTTGCTGCGCCACTTCGCTGACACCCGCGCGCGCGCCCGCCAGTTGCAGTGAGAGCAACTGGCGCAACTGCTTGACGCTGGAGAGCCGCAGATGATTCGCGCTCAAGTGCGACACCATGCGCCACAGCAGCCGGTCATCGAGCACCGGCAAACGGTATGAGGTGACCGGGCGGATGTTGTGAAAGCTCATGCGCGACGGCGAGTTGTCGGTGGGCAGACAGATATCGCCCAGCCGCAGCACTTCGGGCAACGCGCCATGCGTGCACAGCGCTTCGATCGAGAGTGTTTGCGGCACCCCGCTGGCGGCACCGGGCAACGGCGTGCCAGGGCTGCGGGCGAGACTCAGAAAACAATCCACGCCTTCTTTCAGCGGCGACTCGCGCAAGCGCAGGTGGTAGGTGTGCGGGCTGCCCGCGAACGCGGCGAACGGCAGGTAGTCCACCTCTTCGCCCGCGGTATAACCGCTCACGCGTTCGAGCGAGAAAATCTGCCCGACGCGCCGCCCGTCTTTTTCCTGCAAGCGCACTGGGTATTCCGCCTGGCGCTCGTCAAAGCTGATCGGATGCGCCTGGGCTTCGTACAGGTTGACGGCGGGAGTGGTGTTGAGCTGGAAGCTGGTGTCAGTCAGCGCCGGCGCCCAGTCGGGACACTCGTTGAGCACAAAGCGCAGGCTAAAACGGCCGCTCGTGCCACGCTCGCTCCAGCGCTCGAAGCCGCCGATATCGAGGTAGAGGAATTTCTCCGGGAAGACGAAGTATTCGCGCAGCAGCGCATGCGCAGGATGAGTGTTGTCGCTTTGCGGCACCAGCGCCGCGTCGGGGTCGAGCCCGGCCATCCCGATCACCTCGGACGGCAGCACGCTGACGGCCGCACCGGGCGCGCTCAGATGAATTTCACGCACATAGCGCATCATCAGCAACAGCAAGCGTGAGGCATCCGCCACCGCATCGCCCAGATACAGCCGCAGACGCTTGCCGCGCCATGCGTTCGGGTCGACGCCATCGAAGGCGAAATCGAGCACCAGGCTGCGTTGCGTGCCTTCGCCATCCCAGCGCGCGCCACGCAGCGTCAGCGGCTCGAGCGCCACCGCAAACGAGGTGCGAAACATCGTGCGCACGCCATCGACCGGCACCGAGGCCACCTCGGTGCCCGCCGGAATCTGGACCGTGCCGCCCAGCGGGCCTTTCGGCTGGAACTGCAGGACCGTCATGCAGGGCCACGGTTGCAGAAAATGCGGAAACAGCATCTGCGCCAGCGACTGGACGAACTCGGGAAACTCGTCATCGAGCCGCTGCCGCATCAGCCCGGTCAGGAACGCCACGCCTTCCAGCAGGCGTTCGACGTCCGGATCAGGCGCGACGTCCGCGCCCAGCAACGGCGCGAGCGCCGGATTGAGGGCGGCGAACTCGCTCGCCAGGCCGCGCAGACGGCCTAGCTCCTGTTCAAAGTAGGTATTCAGCACGATGGCCCCGTTTCAGTTGCACTCGGCCTTCCGGCGAGACCTGGGTCATCACGCTGACTGGCACGTCCTGCGAATCAATATTCAGGCTGCCTTCAATCGAAAAACTCAACGTCAACCGATGGCCCAGATCCGCCACGTAGGTCACGCGCGGATTTTTCAGGCGCGGCTCGTAGCGGCGCAACAGATGTGTCATGTCATCCACCGCCCGCTGCAAGCTGCCCGCTTCCAGCGAGCCCGCGAGGTTGGTGATATCCGGCACGCCCAGCTCGGGCGCGCTCGGCACACTGCCGCGGCGCGTGTTGAGCAAGCGCGTGAGATGGTCGAGGATCGACTGCATCAGCACATCGAAGCGCGTCGAATGCGAGCGCTCCTGGGTACTTTCCGATGCAGCAATGCGCTCCAGCAGTCTTTGCTCTCTCATGGCTGAGTCATGATGTGGTTCGCCTGGCGCCGGGAAAATCTCTGCATGCGACTCATGCAAACGATGAGCCGTGAATCGCTCTTCTGCGGTAAAGCAACGACAGTGGCCCCGAAAGAAAAAGGGCCGCCTGCCGCCTTATGACAACCATCACAACAATTACAACGGTTTGCTAACGAACAGCGGGCCGCTTACTTCTTCGGATTGAGCCAGTCGTCTTCCGCTTCGATACCGTCCTTGACCCAGGTCACGACGATTTTTTCGTAAGTCAGCGTGACGGTTTCCATGTGACCCATCTGCTTGTTTTCCGGCACGAGGCAGTTAGGCACCCAGTCACGCACCGACACCACCGCCGCATTCGACACCTTGATGGTGTAGTACTTCTCTTCCTTGCCTTGCGGGCTGGTGCGATAAAACTCCAGCAAGCCACTTTTCAGCTGCTCGCCCGAGCACAGGGCCTGGAAGATCTTCGGCGAGGACTTGTCGATCACCTTGGTGAAGGTCAGGCCCAGATGTTGTCGTTTGCCTGCCGGCAATCCGGTTTGCGGATTACGCGGCAGCTCAACGGCCATCTCAACGGCCTGAACTTCGATCTTGTTCTTGTGGGGTTCGACTTCGCATGAACCGTCGATCTTCCCGTTCGAGCCTTCCAGCGTTAAATAACAAGGCATTGGCATAGCAAATCTCCAGCAGTAAATGTAAAAGCAGCGGTGAGTACAGCGGCTACAACAGGGTTAATGCTTGTCCGACCGATACGTCACCCTTACCTCAGACCGGATAGTCAAGCCTTGTCGAGCTTGCCCACCAGGGAAAGCGTGAACGATGCACCCATGTACTTGAAATGCGGACGCACCTTCATGTTCACGCGGTACCAGCCCGGATCACCTTCGACATCCGAGACGGCAATTTCTGCCTGACGCAATGGGCGGCGGCCACGCACGCCCGAGGTTGCGTCGTCCATATCCGCCACGTACTGGCGAATCCAGTTGTTCAGTTCAGCTTCGAGATCGCCCCGCTCCTTCCAGGTGCCGATGTTCTCGCGCTGGATCACCTTGATGTAGTGCGCGAGGCGGCTGACGATGAAGATGTATGGCAATTGCGTGCCGAGCTTGTAATTGGTCTCGGCTTCGCGGCCTTCAGCGGTCTTGCCAAAGAACTTCGGCTTCTGGCACGAGTTGGCGGAGAAAAACGCGGCGTTGTCGGTGTTCTTGCGCATCGTCAGCGCGATAAACCCCTGCTCTGCCAGTTCGAACTCACGACGCTCAGATACCAGCACTTCGGTTGGAATCTTGGTTTGCGTCTCGCCCATCGCCTCGTAGTTGTAGATCGGCAAATCACCCACCGTGCCGCCACCTTGCGGCCCGATGATGTTGGCGCACCAGCGGTACTGCGCGAAGCTGTCCGACAGGCGGCTGGCAAACGCAAACGCCGCATTGCCCCACAAAAAGCGCGAGTTGTTGTCAGAGACGTCTTCTTCGTACTGGAACTTCTTCGCGGGCACGGTCGCTTCGCCGTAAGGCACGCGCAGCAGGAAATGCGGCACGGTCAGGCCGGTAAAGCGCGCGTCATCGCTCTGACGGAACGCATTCCATTTGGTGAACTGAGGCCCTTCGAACACCGCGCTCAGGTCTTTCAGGTTCGGCAGCTCGGAAAACGATTCGACGCCGAAAAACGACGGGCCTGCTGCGGCGATAAACGGCGCATGCGCCATCGCCGAGACACTGGCAATCGACTGCAGCAGCTTGATGTCCTGACCACCCGGGCCGAACTCGTAATTGCCGATGATCGCGGCAATCGGCTGGCCGCCGAACTGACCGAACTCGGTGGTGTACACGGCTTTGTAGAGCGCTGAGCGGGTCACGTCAGGCGCATCTTCGAAGTCTTGCAGCAGCGCATCTTTCGACACGTTGAGAATTTCGATCTTGTTGTTCTCGCGGAAATCCGTGCGATCGACGAGGAACTTCAGCGAGCGCCACGATGATTCGACCTTCTGGAACGTCGGGTGATGCAGGATCGCATCGACCTGGCGGCACAGCTTGCGATCGAGCGCGACGATCATGTCGTCCACCATCGACTGGCTGACCTTCTCCGTGCTGCGCGACGGCTCCAGCAGTTCCGCGACGAACGCTTCCAGACCACGCCGCGTCACGCCATAAGCGTCGTCGCCGGGCTTGACGCGGGTCACTTCAATCAGTTCGTCCAGCAGCGAGCCGCCCGGCTGTGCTTCAGACGACGGTGCGACTCCCCCTGCTGCTTTTTGTTGTTGCTCGTCGCTCATGACTTGTCCCCCTGATTGCCTTGATCTTCCTCGTGACCGCCCTTGCCGCCTTCACCCGAACTGCCGCCGTCGTCCTCATGGCTTGCGCCCAGTTCAGCCAGCAGACGCGCGCGCGTGCCTTCGTCCTTGACCAGATCCTGCAAACGCTTGCGGAATTCCGGCAGATTGCCCAGCGGCCCCTTGAGCGCCTTCAGCGCTTCGCGCAGCAGCACGAGCTGCTGTAGTTCGGGCACCTGATCGACAATCGCGTCCGGCTCGAAAGCGCGGATGTTGTCGAACTCGAGATGCACGTTCATCAGCTCTTCTTCAGCACCCGCCTCAGGCGCACCCGCGAGGCGGTTCGGCACCGCCAGATCGAGCGTCAACCCATGGGCCCGCAGCACTTCGTTGAAATTGGTTTTGTCGACCGACACCGTCTTGCGCTGATCAACCGGTGTGCTGTCTTCACGCTGCGTGAAATCCCCCAGCACCAGTTGCTTGAGCGGCAGCTCGACTTCTTCCTTAGCGCCACCGGTCTCGCTCTTGTAGACGATATTGACGCGCTCTTTCGGCGCAACTGATCCGTTATCTGCCATTTCCTTCTCCCCACAGTGGCCAATTAAACATCGGCGTTGAATATCAAATGCCATGCCCCGGCCAGATCGACCGACGCTAGCTGTGCCACCCAACGGTCCTGCTCCGTCAGCGGCGAGCTGAGCTGTGCGCTCGCCGCGACGACTAGCGCGCGGCGCGCCAGTTCGGGTTCCCAGTGCGCCAGGCCATGGGCTTCGATCTGCCCGACCAGCGGCGCGACGAAGCGGCCTAGCGCTTCGGATGAATCGTGCTGGCTCAGGAGTTCGCATTGCGCGAGCCGGGCGCGAAAGCGCTCACGGCCCGTGGTCTGCGCCTGGGCGTAACTTTCGAGCGTGCTCAGCGCCGCGCCTAACTGGCCGCTGGCGGCGGCGGCTTGAGCAGCTTCAGCGGTGCTTTCCAGCACATCGGGCTGGGAAGAGCTGCCTGCGTTTGCGCTTGATGTGTTCGTTGCGCTCGTTGCGTTTGATGTCTGTGGCACCAGCGCTGCTGGACGCGCAGCCATGCGCGGTGCGTTACGGGTGGTGCCGAGCCAGCGCTGTGTGGCTTCATCGGCAAAGGGCAAGCCATCGGCGAACTGCAACGTCAGCAAACCCGGCAAACGCGCGGCCAGCGCGCGGCTGTCCTGCGCCACGGCCTCAGCAGCCTGGCTTGCGCCAAGGCGCTGCAACGCTTCATAGCTATAGCGGCACAGGTCGAGCCAGAACGGAAATTGCGTCAGACGGCTTTCGCAGAACTGCACCAGCGCGCTCGCATCGCCCCCGGCGCGCACGCTGTCGAACACGCCACGCACCGCTTCAGGCGGAGCGGGCACGCGGGTCAGCGCAGCTTCAGTGGCAAGGGGTACGGTGTCGATCAGCGCCCAGGCGCTCACGCGATTCAAGCGATAGGCAAAAGCGGCATCCGGCGTCGCGCTAAGGCAATCCAGCAAAAAGCCGGACCAGCCGCTGAGCGCAGCTTCAAGCGCCTCACGCGTGGCTTCGGCGCTGCGCGTGGCCTCTGCCGCGCCGCCTGCCGGTAGCAGCGTGGCGCTGGAAAACGCAGCGGGTAATGCGGTGTTCGTGCTGGCACTCGCATTGCCACTCGCACTGGACGCAGCGGCGGCGGAAGGAGAGGAAGAAGGAGCAGCGGCAGCAGCTTGCGTTTCGGGCGTTACTGCGCTGTCAGACGCGGTGTCGATGACGGGCGCGGCGTCCTGCACCGGCAATTGCGCCAGCATCCGGCGCGCGGCGAACAGCGCTGGGCCATCGCTATGGCGTTCGCTCCAGAACGCGTCGAGCGCATCCCAGTCGGCCAGCAACGCTTCATACGTCACGGCATCGAGCGGCTGCCAGGTGCTGTCTTGTGCCCCGGGAGCGAGGCACAACTCAAGCTGGTCCAGCAGCCACTGCATCTGGTTATCGCGTGCCCGCACCCGGTTCACTGGTGGCGTCATCACTTCCCAGTAGGTGCTGACCATCTGCCGCAGCCCGCGCACACCTTCGGCCAGGCCCGTCAAGCCAGTTGTGCGCAGCAACGCGACCGTCAGCCAGACTGCGGCAGACAGATCCTTGCCATGCTGCGTCAGCACCTGGGTAGTCGCACTGGCGACCTGACTCCAGTTGGTTGAGCGGCTGGCGCTCACCGCCACAAGCAATTCGATTTCGGCTTCAGCGAGGGCAAACGGCTCGCAGTCGCGGCTGTACGCCGCAATGGTTGCGGCGGACAACAGCGCGCCGCCCGCTGCCTGGGGCCACGTCATGTCCTGCACTTCATCACCCGCTTGTTGCTGCATGTGAACACCTGTGCTTGCCTGACTACGCTGCCTCGCGCGCCATGGCGCAAGACCGGGAGAGCCACCACGCCGAGCTTGGGGCAAGGCGTTTTCACTCTCGATGGGAACCACTGCAACCGTCGCGTCAACGCTAGTTGCAATGATTGATTTCCCGCTAAGTAACAAACCAGCCGGAAAAGTTCGCTAAATAACGAAATCATTTCTTGCTGTGCAGCAAATACTGCGGCTGCGTGGCTTCCTGCCTGGGGTTTGGGATGCGCGGTGATTACTTGTGCAGCACTGGCTAATCATTTGCCAGTCACCTGCTAATCACTTGCTAATCACCCGCCAGTCACGTGTGAACCATTCGCTAACCACTTGCCCGGCACTTGCGAATCACTCACCACCCACCCGCCACCCGCGCCCTACTCGCTACCTGGCTCCCGCCAGTTGCCATCGCTGTCTGGCGCGGGCGGCCGGTCCTCACCGATGGCAACGCTCGCCACCGGCTGCGCAAGCCCAGGCAGTTCAGCGGCTTTCGGCCGGTGTTTGCGCATAGCGAAGCTGGGGTTCCACGCCAGCGCGATCGCCTGGGCGAGGCGATCGGCCTCCGAGGCTTTGGCTTTGGTGTTAGTCAGCACCACCACGGCGAAGCCCGCGCGCGGATAGCGGTAAAACGCCGAGTTGTAGCCCCAGCCCACGCCGTCATGGCTCAGGCGCATGCCGTCACCGCTCATGTCGATAAACCAGCCAAGGCCATACGACGAAAAATGGCCGTTGTTGAGCCGGGTGCGCGACCACATGCGCTGTTTGCTCTGCTCATTGAGGATCGTGTTGCTTTCGAGCGCCCGCTCCCAGGCCGCCATATCGCTCAGCGTGGTTTTCAGGTCACCCGCGCCCATCGCGGACGGCAATTGCTTCACGCGGCTCCAGCCCAGGCCGAAGTTGCCGCGCTCATAACCAATCGCCAGGTTCGGGTCTGCGTAATGCAGCAAGTCAAGCGAGGTGTGATGCATGCCCGCCGGGCGGAACAGCAACTCGTCGAGCAGTTCCGAATAACAGCGCCCCGTCGCCCGGCGCAGCACCGCCGTCAGCACCGCATAGCCCGCGTTGCTGTAATGGAACGCGTCGCCTGGGATAAAGCCCTCGGGCACACGCATTTCATAGAGCGGACCCAATGAACGAGAGACATCGCCGCAGTTCTGCACTCCAATCGGCGGGAAGCGCCCTGGGCTGTCATGCGGAAAACCTGCGGTGTGATTCATCAGGTTGATTACGCGAATGCCGCGCCAGTTCTCAGGGGCATCCGTCAGATAACGGCTCACCGGGGCATCGAGATCAATCACGCCGCGCTGGGCCAGCACCATCGTCGCAGCGGCGGTGAACTGCTTGGTCAGTGAATCGAGCCGGTACGCGGTGCCGGTGTTAGCGGCGATGGCCAGTTCGGCATTGGCCACACCAAACGCGCTGCGCTTGATGACCTGGCCGTGCTGCAACACCACCACGGCAGCAGAGGCCAGCGGCGTCGAACGCACCGCCTGTTGCAACAGGCGCTCGACTTCCGCGCCAAAGCCCGGACCGCCGCCTGGGCTGGGCTGGTTGCCAGCTTGATAGCCCGGTGCCTGGTTGCCTGCTTGATAACCCTGCGCCTGATTCCCCGCTTGATAACCCCGCGCCTGATTACCTGCTTGATAACCCCGCGCCTGATTACCTGCCTGATAACCCGGCACCTGATTGCCTGCCTGATAACCCCGCGCCTGGTCGCCAGCTTGATAACCCGGCACCTGATTGCCTGCTTGATAACCCGGCACCTGATTCCCCGCTTGATAACCCGGCACCTGATTGCCTGCTTGATAACCCCGCGCCTGATTCCCTGCTTGATAACCCGGCACCTGATTGCCTGCTTGATAACCCTGCGCCTGATTCCCCGCTTGATAACCCGGCACCTGATTCCCTGCTTGATAACCCGGCACCTGATTGCCTGCCTGATAACCCCGCGCCTGGTCGCCAGCTTGATAACCCGGCACCTGATTGCCTGCCTGATAACCCCGCACCTGGTTGCCCATTACCCCATCCACTGGCTGCGCCAGCACAGCCGAGGCACCGGCGAACCACAACACCAGCAGCAAGATCAAACCAAGACGCTGCGCACGCAAGCTCACACGGCCAGGCTGGCGCGCCGCACCGGACCAGCGGCCAGGCGCGCCTGATGCAGCCAGCCTGCGGCGCGGCAGCGTGCCCCGCACGCTCATCAACGCAGCAGCAAGCGCCACACTCTTACTGAATTTCATGACGCGAGTTTCCTTGGGGAAGATCCATCAGTTGCTGGTAGTGGCCGAGCACCCGCACGACATACGCGCGGGTTTCTTCATAAGGCGGGATCTGCTCGTTGTATTTCTGCACCGCGCCTTCGCCCGCGTTATAGGCCGCCAGCACCAGTTTCAGATTGCCTGGGTAGCGCCGCAGCAAGTCGCTCAAGTAACGCGCGCCAGCGTGGATATTCGCGGCGGGGTCCGCCAGTTGCTGTGACACGCTGGCCTGGTTCGCCCCCGCGATGCCATAGCGCATGCCAGTGGCCGGGATCAGTTGCATCAGGCCGACTGCGCCCTTGGGCGACACCGCGAGCGGATTAAAGCCCGACTCCACCGAGATCACGGCAGTGAGCAAATAAGGATCGACGCCATAGGCTTGCGCGGCATCAGCGATCAGCGCGCCATAAGTTGAGGCGCGCTGCCAGGTGGCTTGCACATTCGGCAGAGGACGAGCGGGACGAGGCGCAGCGGCAACAGAAACGGAACTCAGCGTGACCGGGCGCGAGCCAGACAGCAGGCGTGCCTGCTGGTACGGCTGCAAGCGCGACTGCCCAGCGCGCGCGGCCACAGTCTGGCTGCCACGCGCAGCGCCATGAACCGGCGCGCCGACGACCAGCGCATAGCACTCATCGGTCTGGCGGTTCGACATGTAACGCGCGCCATCACCCGCGACGCAGGCGTACACCTCGGCATGCGCCGTGGGCATCGTCACTGCAACCAGCGCCGCTAGCACAGCGGCCATCGTCACGGATGAATTCATGGTCACTACCGGATAGGCAACAGCGCGGTTAATGAGGGTGCGGAAGGTGCGAAGGATGCGTTGAGAGTGGGCTAAGAGGGATGAACTAAAGAAGTTGAGCTGGGGGCGGCATCCAGAGACAGGCATGCGGCCCCGAACAGATCTGAGCCACCCCGCACTGCCCCGTCTCCGGCCGTGCTTCCGGCCAGAGACGGAGGTGAAACTGGTGCGATAGGAGAGATTGATATGAGGCCGGCATCGGACAAAGTTATTCGCTGATATCCCAGCCGCAGTCGGAGAGCTTGCTGCGCAGCGTCGAGCGTGCGCGCGAAAGGCGGCTGCGCACGGTGCCAACCGGGATGCTGAGCATCACGCTGGCTTCTTCGTAGCTCATCTCCTTCACCCCAACCAGCATCAGCACTTCGCGCATTTCGGCAGGCAGATCGCCCAGTTCCTGCCACAGCAGCTTGAATTGCTGCTTACGGCCTACGGTGCTTTCGAGGCTCTCGCTTTCATGACCGGCGCCGTCGAACATGCTTTCGTCAGCGCTTTCGAATTTGTAGCGGCGTTCCGGGCAACGGTTCAGGTGATTGCGCACCAGGTTCATCGCAATGCCATAGAGCCAGGTCGAGAGCTTGGCTTCGCCACGGTAGGTCTCGTAGGCTTTGGCGGCTTCGACGAAGGCTTGCTGGGTCAGCTCTTCAGCATCGAACACGCTACCGATACGGCGCAGCACGAAGTGGTAAAGACGCTTGCCATGCTGGCCCACCAGCTCACGAAACAGTTTTTCGCGCTCAGCGGCCGTGCTGCCTGTGCCCGTGCCTGCTCCAGCTAGTGCCAGGCTTTCGGTGAAATCTTCAGTGAGGGCGTCGATATCTGGGATATCGCCCAGATCATCGAGGTCGTCGATATCGTCCATGGCAGCAACTGGCTCCCTGTCGTCCATGTCATCGAGGGCTTCCGGGCACAACAGCGCCGGACTCAGGAATGCATCGGTTTCGATCATGACTTGCACTTCCCCGTTATCCTTCTCAGCTAAAAGGCGTCTCGCCTCTGGAACACGGTCGTCTTGCCATTCAGGCTGGTTAAGCCTTGTTGCCGTGGCCATCTTTCGCTCAAACAGCACGTTGCTGCTGCACTGCCTCTGGTCTCATCTGACTTGATCTGCGCTGGGTTGGCGCGTCCGGTCCGAGAACTGAAACTGATACTAAGGGGCATAAATGCGGCGCGCATCGGACTAAAGTCCTAGTCGCGCATAAATCTTCAAAAGCCTTGCTGCACGGGCTGCCAGAGCGTAAAACGCACTCTTGACAGCTCGCGCGAGCACCGGCCAGCGGCAAAACCAGCAAGACCCAGAAAAACCCAGCAAGACGCACCAACACACTCGAAGCAGCGGCCACCTGAGGAGATTTCATGCGTTTTCTACCGCGCGAAGCGATACCGCTTTCGTGTGCCGCTCAGGTACACGCGGCGCAGATGCAGATCCTGCGGAATAACTTTCCGTTCGCGCTGGTGTGCGGCCTGGTGGCGTGCGTGATGTTTTCGATCATCGTGGCGCAGGCTTTTGCCGCGCAGGTGCAGCTCTGGCTCGGGGCGCAAGTGGGGCTGGCGCTATTGCGCTACACGCTGAACCGGCGCTATGACCGGGCTCAGGACAATCCGGCCGCGATGCGCCGCTGGCGGCTATGGATGTTCGCCGGTGCAGTCACCGCCGGGCTGCTATGGGGCCTGCCCTCGGGCTACTGGATGCTGCACTCGCCCCAGTCGGTGCAGATGTTCATCATCGTCGCGCTGCTGGCACTCTCCACCGGGGCGATGTCCGCCTACAGCGTCTGGCTGCCGGTGCTGTACGGCTTCCAGCTGCCTTTTTTCGTGCCGACGCTCGGGGCGCTAGCGCTTGTCTCAGGCACGCTCGATAACATTCTGGCGGCCGCCTGCGCGCTGTATCTGCTGGCCACGCTGGTGTTTTCTTACCGGATTCACCGCACCCAGATCGACTCGCTGGTGCTGCGCTTCGAAAACCTCGCCTTGCTGAAAAACCTGCAGCTCGAAAAAGACGCCGCCGAGCGCAGCGACCAGGCCAAGTCCCGTTTTCTCGCTGCCGCCAGCCACGATCTGCGCCAGCCGGTGCATGCGCTGAGCCTGTATCTGGGCGTGCTGCGTGAACAAACCCTGAACCCTAAAAGCCGTCATCTGGTGGCCAGCATTTCGCGTGCGGTCAGCGCGATGGGCTCGCTGTTCGATGCGCTGCTGAATATCTCGCGGCTCGACGCGGGTGTGGTGCGGCCCGCGCGGCGGCACTTCGCGCTCAGCGCGCTGTTCGACGACATCAAGCTCGAATTCGCCGTACGCGCGGCCGACAAAAACCTGATCCTGCGCGTGCGCGGCGGCGCACCGGCGGCGTGGTCTGACCCGGTGCTGGTGGGGCAAATCGTGCGCAACCTGGTCGACAACGCGATCCGCCACACCCGCGACGGCGGCATCCTGCTGGCGTGGCGCAGGCGCGGCGGCGCGCTGTGCATCGAAGTCTGGGATACGGGCCCGGGCATCGCCGAGCAGGATAAGGAAAAAATCTTCTGGGAGTTCCACCAGTTGAGCAACCCGGAGCGGGACCGCAACAAAGGCCTGGGGCTAGGGCTAGCGATTGTGCAGCGCGCCGCGCACCTGCTGAACCATCCGCTGACACTGCGCTCGCTGGTGGGTAAAGGCAGCGTTTTCGCGCTGACCCTGCCTGCCGGTCTCGCCAGCCAGGTAGTGCTGGTAGGCCTGCCCACACACCAGGCGCATGAACCACGCGGGCGGCAAACGCACGACAAGCTGGTGTACGTGATCGAAGACGACCTCGAAAACCGCGAGGGCTTACGCCTGCTGTTTGAAACCTGGGGCTTTCGCGCGCTGGCGGCAGAAGGCCTCAACGAGATGCTGGAGCTGACCCGCACCTGCGAGGACAAGCCCGATCTGGTGGTCAGCGATTACCGGCTGCGCCAGCACGACACCGGTATCGACGTGATCGAACGGCTGCACGAGGAATACAACGACGACCAGATTCCCGCGATTCTGATTAGTGCGGACAACACGCCAGGACGTCTGGCTGAAGCCGAAGCCCGCGGCTGGCCCCTGCTGCACAAGCCGATCGAGCCCGCCCAGTTGCATGCGCTGGCCACCGCCCTGCTGGAGCAGCGCGCGGCGCTCAATCCGGGCAATGGGGAAGTGGTTGAGGGGGGAGCGGTGGCAACGGTAGCAACGCCAGTGGCAGTGGCCACGTCTGCGGACAACATGACGGGGCTAGCAAGCGGAGGCTGAAAGCCAAGCGGAGGCTGAAAAACCGGGACCGTGGAAGTGGAAGTGTTTTAGCAAGCAATGAAGGCAATAAAGCCCTAATCAAGGGCTTTATCGTTGACCTTACCCCCGCCTCACCGGTCCTTCCGATCCCGGTACACCTGCGAGCGCATCGCCACCAGCACCGCCTGAGTGCGGCTCGGCACATCGAGCGTCATGAAAATCGCCGACACATGCGCTTTCACAGTCTTTTCCGTCATGCTCAGGCGCTCGGCAATAGCGCCATTGCGCAAGCCTTCACACAGCAATCCAAGCACCTCGCGCTGACGTTGCGTCAGCTTGAGCACCACCGCATCCGCGTCGTTTTGCACCCGCAGCGCCGCGCGCGGAAACGGCTGCGATGACAGTGCCTCCCCGCGCAGCACACGCCGCACCGCATCCAGCAGCACCGCGCTATCCGACGATTTATGGATAAAACCGCAGGCCCCTGCCGCCAGTGCGCTGCGATAGTCCTCGGGGTCATCCGAAGCCGATAGCACCAGCACCGGCGCGCCGGGCCGGGTGCGCCGCAAACGTTCCACCAGGGTGGTGCCGTTCATATCGGGCAAGTAGTAATCCATCAGCACAATCGACAAATCCGCAATCGTCCCCAGCGCCCGCACGGCTTCCTCGCCGCTCGATACCGTCTGAATCCGCAGGGTCGGCTCACCCTGCTCCAGCGCCAGCGCCAGTCCTTCCCGAAACATCGCGTGATCGTCCACCAGTAACGCGGTTGCCATGTGTGTCGTCTTCCTCGTTGCGTTGCACTGCACAAACTGGCATCCGTTGCCCCGGCCGTAGCCGGTTTCGCCGCTTACGCAATCTCAATAATGTCCTGGCACGATAGCATCCTGGCCCGCTGGAGGCGAGCCTGCTAGATCACAGAAAGATTTTTGCAGCAAGAATGGAACCCGAATGGCATAAAGCGTTACTTACGCTGCACGTACAACTCCAGATACGACTGCCATGACTAATTCCAGCGCTACACCGTTGTCACCGCTTCAGATTGCGATTGCTGAGAACGAACAAATTGTGGCGGAGGCGCATGCCAGGATGCGGGCCGCCAACGAGACCCTCGCTGAATCCAACCGTGATTTCATGGAAATGATCGAGCTGGTGCAAACCTACGTCCCGGATCTGGAACCAGAAATGTTTGCCCAAGCCCATGCGCTCAGCGTCAGCATCGAAGAACTGGCGACGTCCCCGGATCTGCCGGATAACTCCATCGCCACCGCGCCGCTAAAAAGCGCCACGGCCGAAGCCAGCGCCCCCGCTGAGCCAAAACCAGTGCGCAAACGGCCGCAACGCAATCTCGCTTAAGCGTTTGAAGCGGCGCTTGAAACTGCGTTTGAAGCCGTACTTGAAACTACCTTTGCAACCGTATTTAAAGCCGCGCTTAAAGCCGTGTGTGAAGCCGTATGTGACGCACCCAGCGCGCCGCGGCCAAGTCTGTTTTTGATGGCCAGAGCAGCACTGCAAACCTGCTTTCCGGCCAGTCTGTTTCACCACTGGAGTATCGCTATGCTCAACTCGCCAGCGAGTTTCGATCACGCCCAAGACCGTCGGCCAACGCTTAGCCCTGCCGCAGCGGAATCTTCCCGCTCAGCCGCAGCGGCGAACCCGCGCCCCAGCCTGGCAACGCCGAACACCCAGGACAATAGCCCAGCCGCCCGGTTGCGGCGCGACGGCTTTGCCATCACGCCCGAACAGAGCAGTGCGCTGGGAAAAAAATGCGCTGAAGTGCTGATCATCGTCGACGCCCAGGTCGAAGACATGAAATCAGAAAAAAACATCGCGGCATCGTATGAACGATCGATGAAAGAGCGCGCGTTTCAACGGCAAGTGATGGAAGCTGCCATCACCATGCTGAACGGCTCGATTCAGGCCAGCGATATCAATTCAAGCGGCGACGTCTTCGATCCGCTAGGTCCGATTGACTACTCGAACCTGAAAGATCCCGATGGCAATCCTGTCGCGTTCAATCCAACCCCCTATGGCACGCCAGCCCACCAGGATCATCTCTGGTACACCAGCCGCACCAGCAAGGAATTTCTGGAGCAGATGTTTGGCTTCGACTGGCAAGGCTCCAGCGACACACGCGGGCCTTCTACCGGCAAACACGGCCATGCCGCCGATGCCCGCATCAGGCAAATCCGGGCATGGGTGAGCATCCTGCAGACCATGCAAAGCGGCCTCGTCAACAGCGACAAGCAAGACGCGCAGCAACTCAACCAGATCTCCTCGCAACTCAATAACTCATGCTCCCAGGCCGCAGCGGCACTTGACACGTTCACCCGCGGCCAGAACGCGATCTATACCGGCGGCGAATAACGTCCCGGCACCAAGGGGCTCAACCCCATGCCGCCGAGCCTGATGCCAGGCGGCATGGAATCCTTGGTGCCTCTGGTGTCTCTGGTGTTATCAAGCACCGCCGTTGAATTCTCGTTTTTCCACTTTTTCTACTGGAGCTCACGATGAGCGCACCAATCGACAGCCGCCCCGCCCAGAGCGCGGTACCAGCCCCGGTCGACCATGAACGGCACGTTCGGGTTCACCACGAAAAACAAAAACACGTTGCCAAAGGCGCGAGTCAGCAGAAGTCAAGCTACAAGGCCAAAAAACCGGAGTCGGTCAGTGTGCGCGTCCAGCAGTACCGGGAAGACCTGCAACGCGAATTTGGCATCGACGACCCGGACGATCACGACAGCCAGGCGCATCAGCCCGCTTCGACCCCGACTGGCGACGCCAAGGTCCAGGCCAAACTGTTCAGCAGCCGCAGCCCAGCGCAGCAGCAGCCAGAACCCGGAACGCCGAAGCACAAAGGCCTCGGCAGCAGCCGCCAGTCATCGGTCGGCGCCAGCCTGGAGGCAGCAGCAGGGGCACCCGCTTCGAGCGTGCCGGATCTCAGCAACTTCAACATCGGCATAGCAATGCTGATGATGGGGCTCGATAGCATGAGCATCCAGCAAACCACCATCAAGCAGTACACCATCTCGATGGATGCCCGCACCTATCAGGCCAAGCTGGTGCAGGCGGGCATCGCCGCGATGCAAAACAGCGACATGAATCCCGACGATTCCAAATACAACCAGTTGGCTCCAATAGACTTCGGGCCACTCAGCCCAGGGCCGGATGGCCAGCCCTTCACCTGGCCCGCTGGCGCATGGAATCCCGACAACGGTCTGCCGGACAAGGGACCGCCCGCGGGCACGCAGGATAGCGTCGTCACCCAGCATTTTCTGCAGTACGTGCTCAACATCGGCGCAGCAGGCAACGCCCCGACGGTTAGCGACCCCACTGCCGGCACAACGCCAGTGATCACAGTGGGTACAGGCACAGACGCCCAGATCTCCGTAACCGGCACCCAGCTCAAAGCCTGGATCGACCAGCAGCAGACCACCGCCGGTGAGCTGACCGCGAGTAACTCCAAAGACGGGCTGGATATGCAGGAGGCCGTGGGCGAGTACCAGAACGAGGTGACCCAGGTCGCGCAGATTCAGGAAAAGTGCTTCACCACCAAATCCACTGTTATCAGCAAGATGTAAGCCCCGGGGGCGTGCCCCGCTCGCTGCCTCCGGCTGCCCTTGGCAAGGCATCCACGGCGCGGCACGCACTCCATGCATGCAAGCCGTTCAAGCCGCTCAAGCCGTTTAAGTTGCACCCAGCCGTCACGCGCGTGCGGCGGCGCTCGTCCGGAATCTCTGGCGAAATCGAAGTGATAGCTGGCAACTCTTTATGTAGTGGAGTTCATGTATGCATAACAGCACACTCATCGGACACACCCTCTTGTCTACACGAGAGCCCGCCGTCAAACCGGATCTAGCTTTTAAAATAAGCAAAGCCGTTCTTGACGCGCCGATCCCCACCGGGCCTGTTTCGCGGACGGTACACCGGGATCTCATCCGGCTGGTGAGCGATGGTGCCCGCACGGCACACGAAGATCCCTCTAGCGACCCGCTCGATACGCCGGCCCCTAGCGCCGGCTACGACACGCAGGACCTGTACGGGCTGCTGGACACGCCGCTCACCAACGGTGCCGGTGCAGCCTGCGCCCCCGCCAAGCCCGGCCCCAGCCTCGACGGCTTCGTCCCTGCCCGCCCCGCCGATGACATGCCGCGCCCGCCTGAGCACAACAAGCCAGATTTCGCCGCGCCGCTCCCCCTCTCTGATACCCCGGCCAGCCAGCGGCAAGGTTACGCGTTGCCTGCCTCGCTGGTTCCAGCGCTGTCGAACTTCTGTATCCAGATGGCCATGCTGAAAAGCCAGGAAGGCAGCGTAGACGTGCAGCAAAACTCGTTCGTACAGCTCAAGCACGAGATGGACCAGAACGCCTGGATGATCCGGCTGACCCAAGCGGTCGTCACGATGCTGCAAAACAGCATCCCGGGCTCAGATGCGAGCAAGCTGGACAGCGCTGAATCACTCACCGGCATCGACTTTTCGACCCTCGGGGTGGACGCCAGCGGCAAGCCGCTTGCCTGGCCACAAGGCACGTTTGCCTACTGGTGGGCCTACCAGGCGCTTGGCCGCCCTCCCAAAGCTGGTGAAGCAGACCAGTATGCCGGCACGTATGGGCCGCCGCCAGGCTGGAAGGACGACAGCACGGTCTCAATCATATTTATGAGAGTCATCCTGGGACTTCCCAACACGGACCCAGAAACGAACAAAGCGGTGACCTACGACGGCAGCGGCGGGTTCAAGGCCACCGTGCAGCAGATCAATACCTGGATCAGCACGCTGAACAGCAACATGAGCAACCTGGCGACGAACAACAACCAGAGCATGAACACCATGAACAGTGCGTCGCAGCAATACCTGACCAGCATCAACACCGCCGGGCAAACCTTGCAAACCATGCTGCAGCTCATCGCCAGCGTGTTCCGCCTGATCTGAGCCAACGTAACCGGCGCAACCAGCGCAACCAGCGCAACCAGCGGGCAGGAAAAGGAAAAGCACAAAACCATGGAACGCTTTCCTGCCAATTGTTACTTATGCGTTGAAACCCCTGGCACGGGGCAGCCAGAACCGCCTGGTGCCAGGGCTGATTGCAGGATGCAGATGGCTGCAAAGCCAGCAAAACCGGTCTACCCCCTTTGCCGCCTGAGATGTTTGGCGCATGGACCCCATGCCTCAACGCTTCAGGCACACCGCTACGCAATGAGATGCAGGCGCTTGCCATGACTACCAGTAAGTTTCCGCAATCCCCCATTCAGCAAGCTGCCTCCGAGGCGCTGAATCCCATTCAGCAAGCCGTATCGGAGGCCATGGTCTCGGTTTTTAATGGCGTCACCCCGGGCACGCTGCAAGGCTTCACGCCGGATGGCTATGAAACCCTCTATGCGCTGGGCCACCGCTTGTACCAGCAAGACGAATATCTCGAAGCACTCCAAGTGTTTGGTTTTTTGCTCTCACGTAATTTTCTGGACCGGCGTTTCGTGATGGCCTTTGGTGCCACGCTGCAAATGCTCGACCGCTATGAAGAAGCGCTGAAGTACTACGTGGTCTGCGCGACGCTGGATCTGAATGATCCCGCCCCCGCGTTCCACCTCGCTGAGTGCCTGCTGCAAATGGGGCGCACCAGCGAAGCCCGTGAAGGGTTTCAGGCAATTTTGATGGATGGCGCAAAAACGGGAAAACGCCATGCATTTTTTGACCGCGCACAGGCAATGTTCGATTTGCTGTCGCGCGAATCCTCCCAAAAGGAAGCCGTATGAACGCTCCAATCTTAGCCAAGCCAATTTCGACGTCTTATCTGCCGGACCAGACCACGCTGCCGCAAGGTGCAGCCGTCCAGGCCGCGAATGCCGTCAAGTTGTCTCAAGACGACGCGAAAAAAACGCTGCACCTCGCGCCGGAACCGGCCACGCCTGCGCCGGCCGCCAAGCGCCGCAAGGTTGACATCGCACTCCCCAACGAGCACTCGCCGGATCCCCATCCGATCAAAATCTATACCGAGCGCACGCAGGACCTCCAGGCGATCATGATTCTGCTCAACCAGGCAGAAAACTCCAATTACGAATCGCTCGCCGGATCCACCCTCGATCAAGCGAAAAAAGCCAATCAGGAAACTCAGGATCTGCAGGAAGCGCAGATCGCGGAGATTCAAAAGCAACTGGCCGCGCAGCAAAAAGCTGACGAAGCGCAGGTGCCTTCAACACTCAAATGGCTCACCAAGGTCGCCGAAGTCGTGGGCGCGGTGATTGGCGTGGCCGCCGCCGTGGCGCTGTCCGGCGTGACGGGCGGAGCCGCCGCTCCGCTGTTGGGACTGGCCGTGATCGGCCTGGTCTCGGCCAGCCTTGATATGGCCAGCACCATCAGCCAGGCCAATGGCGGCCCGGCGCTCGACCCCACCGGGCCGCTTGAGCACGGCGTCGCGGATTTGCTGGAACTCATGCACGTGCCGTCCCACACGGCTGAAGGCCTGAGCAAGGTCCTTGTCGGCGTCGCTCTGACGGTGACTTACGTCGCGTTGGTGAACCCCTCGTCATTTGGCGACATCTTTGGCGGCATTGCTGAGCTGGCCGGTGCTGACAGCACCACACAGGGCATCGTCGCTGGAGCCTTCACCGCAGCGTTCAGCATCGCCATTGGCGTGGTTTCGATCGTAATGACAGCAGGCGCATCCAGCGCCAGTGCAGCAGTCAAGATTGAAGGTGCAGTCGTCGATACCACAGACGCTGCCGTGGATATCGAAAACGCCGCAACCAAGGGCGAAAGCGCTGTCGCCGACGCGAGCAAACTCAGCAGCAAGCTGCCGACGATTGACAGTGTCATCAGCAAAATGCAGAACCTGGTGCAAGGCGGCCTGGGCAACCTGAGCGACCGGAGCGTGCAGTTGACGAAGCTGATGGCTCAGGCACTCAACATCGGCCAGCAAGTGGTGAGCAGTGGCGGCAACATCACCACCGGCGGCATGAGGATCAACGCCTCCACGCTGCAATACAAGGCCGACACCGAGAAAGCCGACAACAGCAAGCTGGATGGCCAGATTCAGTTCCTCCAGTTGCTCAACAGCAATGCCTTGACGTTGACGCAAACCATTCTGAATGCGCTCAATGGTTCCGCCAGATTGTCGACGCAGATCATGCAAAACGCGTCACTCGCAGCACGCCAGGCCATGGTTCCAAACGGATCCTGAACGCTCTGCGCTAACTGCTGCTGCCAGCCTTCGGGCTGGCACGCCTGACTGCTTGATCTAAATCGTTTTCAAAGGATTTCATCATGGCTTCGATGACACAGAATTCCATCAATACGTTTGCCAGCAAGCACTTGACCGATGTGCCTGAACTCAAGGCACCGGCGCACACAGCGCGCCCTCATCACGCGCTGCACGGCGCGGCGCTGATCGCTGCTCAGGCTAACGACGCCCTGGACGACCAGGCACTGCTGAACCCAGCCGTACTCAACGCCACGATTGACCAGGAACAGCTCGGCACCCCCAGCCCTGCCACCCTCACCTCTCCTGCACTTGCGGGCGACCGCGTGAGATACAGCAACTCCGGCATGCAGTTGCGCCAAATCATGCAGGATCTCGGCGCGCTGGAAGAGGAGATGCAAGACGTCCAGGCCAAAAGAATGATGGCTCAGGAGCTGGCCACGCAACAGGCGGTGGCGGCAAACAATGACAAGGCCGACGACCTGGTAAAAGCGGCCAAGGACGATCTGATTAGCGGCTGCGTGAACGGCGCGATGGGCATTACCAGCAGCCTGGTGTCGCTGGGGTTCTGCGTTGGGCAATCAAGCGCCGCGAACGAAGCCAAAAACAGCATGGAACCGGCAGAAGTGGCCGAACCAGCCAACAGCCTCAATGCGCCGCTCAACGAACTCGCCACGCCAGTCAACAGCCTCTCTGGCACGACACCGGCAGTCGATATCGCAGGAACGCCGGAAAATTCGACCCAGACGATAGAAAACATCTCGGAGAATATTTCCGCGAACAGCCAGACACAGCAGACACAGCAGGCGCAACAAACACACGAACTGGCATCCAACCCGCTTACCGCAGAGCAGCAAAGCGCCAATGGCAACCAGTCCACCGGTTCCCCGATGGATGGGGCCGACGAGATGCAGCTGTCGAATGGTGACTTGGTGCCCAGCGGTGACGACGAGCTCGACCAGGACCTCAACCTCAACGAAGAACCCACCCCTCCGTCAAGCCACACCGAGGAAGAGACATCGGAGACCAGCGTTCTGGCTGACAGCAATGTCGAAGTGGATGTCGAAGTGAACCTCGATAAGCCATCCGACGAGCAGGACATCTCCGCGCTGCCACAGCAGCAAACCAGCAGTGAGGTAACGGACAGTGGCAAAAACCCGGAACCCGCACAAGGGCTGAAACGCAAAGGCGCAGACCTGCTTGACCCGCAGGCCGCTAGCGCCAAATTGAAGCGCGAGCAAGCCTTCAGTGCGGCCACCACCAAGGCCCAACTGCTTTCCAGTTATGGCAGCGCCATTGCTAGCGCGCTCTCCGGCAGCGGCAGTGTCGGTGGCGCTATTTATGACTCTCAGGCAAAAGCTGAACAGTCGTCCGCTCAACGCACTGACTCGATGAAAACGCAAGCCGACTTCGAGGCCTCGAGAGAAGCCACCTTAGGGCAGCAGGCGCGGGACACGGTCAACACCCTCTTCCAGGTGGAAGGGCAATTGATCGACTCGCTCGGCAAACTCGGCAGCATCAGCGGCCACGCATGACCACCGCCGCCACGACACTGACGGAGACGCCAGAACACGCTTTTGATCTGCTCAAGCGTCGTCTGGCGGCGTACGCGGCGGGCATGCCTTTGCCCCGCGAGACGCTCGACAGAATCGAGTATCTCGCCCACATGGTGCTCAGTCAGTCTCGCTACCGCGAGGCGATTGATCTCTATCGCCTGCTCGTGATGCACGCCCCCACTACTTTGGGCTGGCGTTATGGGCTGGCCCGTGCCTTGCAACTGCACGAGCAGCATGAGGATGCGCTGCAGCAATACCAGTTCGCGCTGGCGCTGGGTGGCAATTCCTCGACCTACGGCTTGCGTATGGCCGAGTGCCAACTGGCACTCGGGCAACGGCCACTGGCGCTGCGCACCATTCGCCAGGCGCTTGCCGAGCATGATCCGGCAAGCGGTTCACCCGCAGCGCTCACGCGCTTGCAACAGCTGCACTCTGTTCTATCTGCTCTGGAAACCCATCATGAAGAAACCCGTGTCCAACCCGGTGAATGAACCGCTGGACAGCGATGAAATCCGCTTGCTCACCAGCATTGGGTTCATCGCCGCCAGTATCGGAGCCCTGCGTCACGCGACGGAAATTTTCGAAGCGTTGCGTCTGCTTCGGCCTGGCGCGCCGTTTCCGTATATCGGTGTCGCGGTGGCGTTGATGAATGCCGGACGCCCCGCCGATGCCGCGCAGTTTCTGCAGCGTCATGCCACGCCGGCATGCCCGACCGACGTGACGTTGCAGACCTTTCTCGCGCTGGCGCACCGCCAGTCGGGTGAAAACCACCGTAGCGAAAAACTGCTCAGTGAAATCGTCCAGCGCACCGATGTCGCCCCCGCCGAGCAGCGTCTGGCTAACACGTTGCTCGCCAGCCCAGTGCGCTAGCGCGCATCCAGGCTGCATGCAGGGCCGCTTCAGGCCCTGAGGTTGATTGGCTAGTTTGCTGGCTGCTTTGTTTGCTGCTTATCTGTTTCACCTGGTTATTCCGGAGAAGTCGATCATGTCCGCCGCCCCTCTTGTCAGTGCGCAAGCCCTTGATGCGCTATCGGGCGCAGCGGATGGCGCTGCCTCAAACGCGGCCCTCGCCGCGCCTGTCGCGGTCCCACCTGCGCCCACCCCAGCCACGCTCGAAGCGTTTCGCAGCGCGCTAGCAGGTGCCGCACCGCCCCCCAGCATCACGCCCACCAGTGCCACGGGTGCCCCCTCCAGCGCGGGCATTGGCTCAAGCACCGGCGACACCGGGCTGGCCAGCACGCCTATCGGAGCGCGCATCATCGACAAGCTGCAAGGCGTGTCGAACTCGATGGACAACAACTTCCGCGTCGCGGACAAAGCCCTCTCCAGCAACATCAACTCCATGCACGAAATCATGCGGGTGCAGATGTCGCTAGTGTCGTGGTCGTACCAGACCGAACTGGTCACCAAGGCCGTCGCCAAGGCGTCGCAGGATGTCGATCAACTACTGAAGATGCAATGAACTCACGTTTCCGCTCATCCAGCTGCCCATCCAGCCATGCATTTGGCCGCCCGTCCCCCCTCGCCTGGCTGTCCTGGCTCGCACGCTTGCTGCCACGCCGCCGCACCGCGCTGATCGTGCTGTCGGCGTTCGTGCTGAGCGCCTGCAGCAGCCGCACTGAACTGCTCTCCGGGCTGCAGGAAAACGAGGCCAACGACATGCTCGCGGTGCTGCTCAGCGCGGGCATCGGCGCAGACAAAGAGATCAGCAAGACCGGGGCGACCGTGCGCGTCGATAACAACCGGGTCGCCCAGGCAGTCTCGCTGCTGCAAAGCCAGGGGCTGCCGCGCGACCAGCACGTGAGCTTCGGTGATGTGTTCCGCAAGGATGGGCTGATTTCATCGCCGATCGAAGAGCGTGCGCGCTATGTCTACGCGATGTCGCAAGAGCTGTCGTTCACGCTGAGCAAGATTGATGGCGTGCTCGCGGCGCGGGTTCACATCGTGCTGCCGGAGCAAACCACGCGAGGCGATGCCCCTCCACCGCCGTCGTCAGCCGCGATTTTCATCAAGTACCGGCCCGATTCGCCGCTCGACACGCTCCAGCCGCAAATGCGCCGCCTGATCGCTGACAGCATCCCGGGCCTGTCGCCCGACAAGATCTCGTTTGTGTTCGTGCCTGGCGTCGCCGCTCCGGTGTTCAACGCCCGCCCCGCGCAAATGCGTGACCTGCTGGGCGTGCGCGTCGCACCCGAATCCTTCTGGCTGCTGGCCACGCTGCTCGGCGGCGCGTTGCTCATCACCCTCGGCGCGCTGGCCTATGCGCTGCGCGGCAATGCAGGCAGCCTGCCATCGCTGCGCCGCCCCAGCCCGTCTGAACCCACCAGCGATTAGCGGGAGCGCCGCCCATGTTCTGCTCCGCTCTCTGGCGCACCATTTTCGAGATGCATCGTGCACGCGTGCCAGCGTTAGTGGATTTCGCGCTGAATCCCGCTCATGGCGCGCTGCCATCGCGGGTAGCGCGAGCGCTGCGGGTTGACGCTGATCCGGTGCGGGCCACCCTGCCTTATGACGCGCGGCCATGGTCACGCTGCTTGCTGCTGGGCTATGCCGATCTGGAAGCGGCCAGCCCGGAGCTGGACTGCAACCTCGACATGATCTGGTACGCCAGCCTTGATGCCGCCCAGCAAATGCACATCGCCACCCATCTGGGCGCGCTGCAACTGGCGCAGCCGTTGCGCCGCCGGGTCAGCCGCACCCTGCTGGCACCGTTTGCCGCACGCGACATGCTCGACGCGGTGCGCTTTGCCCAGCGCCAGCCGGTCAATGAGGCTTTTCTGCATGCCGAAGCCGACAGCTGGGATAGCGAACAACTCGCCCAGGCCATGGCCCCGCTTGGGCTGGCCTGCCTGCACCGGGCGCAATCGATGGTGCCCCCACGGCTGGCATGGCGCTGGCAGTTGCGCCGCCCGACCGTCTCAATCCGTAGCGAAATGGACCCCTTGCTCGCCTGGTCCGTCTCGCTTGATGTTGCCCGCCAGCTGGAGCCCGTATGGTTTTCCTGAGCCGTCAGCCGGCCTTGCCCGACACCCTTGACGAAGAGCGCCGCACGGTGCGCCACCCACCCGGCCAGACGGTGATTCCACGCGAAGCCGTGTGGCAGTTGAATGACGCCCACCAGATGCTGGCCGATGCCCAGGCCGAAGCCAGCCGCCTGGCGCGCGCCGCGCAGGACGCTTACGACGAAATGCGCGAACGCGGTTACGCCGATGGCCGCGAAGCGGCCAGGCGCGAGCACGCGATGCACATGATCGAGCAAGTCGCCAGCTCACTCGGCTATCTCGAACAGGTCGAAACCCGCATGGTCGAACTGGTGCTAAGCGCGGTGCGACGCATCGTGTGCGACACCCCGGAGCACCAGCGCGTGGCCGACGTGGTGCGCAGCGTGCTGGCCGCCGCCCGCACCCAGCCGCAGCTCACGCTGCGCCTGTCGCCCTCGCAAGCCGACCTGATCCAGCCGCAACTCGACGAAATCCTCTCGGCCTACCCGCATATCCGCGCCGTGCATGTGCAGCCCGACACGCATATCGCCCCCGATAGCTGCATCCTCGAATCCGATCTCGGCTTTATCGAAACCTCGCTCGAAACTCAGCTCGAAGCGCTGCGCACCGCTTTCGTCAAGGTGCTGGGCGCAGGCCATAGCAGCGGCGAGCCCAAGCACCATCACGGGCTAGGCGAGTCGAATGGCGGCTACGCCAGTTCAGTGCCGGACCCTAGAGAGCTGCGATGAAACAGTACGGCCACATCATGGATTTGATGGCGCTTGCCGTGCAGGACGCCGAACTGATCCAGTTCAAGGGCCGCGTGATGCAGGTGGTCGGCACGCTGATTCGCGCCACCGCGCCATCGGTGCGGATCGGTGAGATCTGCCGCTTGCGCAACCCCGGCGAGCCGCTTGAGATGCACGCCGAAGTCATCGGTCTGACCCGTGATGCCGCGCTGCTCACACCGCTGGGCAGCACCCACGGGATCTCGTCATTCACCGAAGTCATTCCCACCGGCAAGGCACACGAAGTACCGGTCGGCGAAGGCCTGCTGGGCCGTGTGCTGGATGGCCTCGGCCAGCCGCTCGACCAGGCGACACATGGTCTCCTGCGCCCGGACACCACCTATCCGGTCTACGCCGACGCGCCCCATCCGCTGGAGCGGCGCGTGATCGACACCCCGCTGCCGCTAGGCGTGCGCGCGTTCGACGGCATGCTGACCTGCGGCGAAGGCCAGCGGATTGGCATTTTCGCCGCCGCCGGTGGCGGTAAATCCACCCTGCTGGGGATGCTGGCCAAAGGCGCGGAAGTCGATGTCACCGTGATCGCGTTGATTGGCGAGCGGGGCCGCGAAGTGCGCGAATTCATCGACCGTGACCTGGGCCCCGAAGGGCTGAAAAAGGCCGTGGTGGTGTGCGCGACCTCGGACAAATCATCGATGGAACGGGTCAAGGCGGCCTATGTCGCCACCGCCATCGCTGAATACTTCCGCGACCGCGGCAAGAAAGTGCTGCTGCTGATGGATTCGGTCACCCGCTTTGCCCGGGCGCTGCGCGAAATCGGCCTCGCCGCCGGCGAGCCGCCAACCCGGCGCGGCTATCCGCCATCGGTCTTCGCCACCTTGCCCAAGCTGATGGAGCGCCCAGGCGCGACGCTCTCGGGCTCGATCACCGCGATGTACACGGTGCTGGTGGAAGGCGATGACATGACCGAACCCGTGGCCGATGAAACCCGCTCGATTCTGGACGGCCACATCGTGCTCTCACGCGAACTCGCCAACGCCAACCATTACCCCGCGATTGACGTGCTGGCTTCAGTCAGCCGCGTGATGAGCTCAATTGTCGAGCGCGACCATCAAAACGATGCGCGCCGCCTGCGCGAGCTGCTGGCCAAGTACCAGGAAGTCGAACTGCTGGTGAAGATCGGCGAGTACAAAAGCGGCAGCGACCCGCTGGCCGATGAGGCGGTCGAAAAGATCGACCATATCCGCGCATTCCTGCGTCAGGAAACTGATGAACATTCATCGTATGGCGACACCCTGCAGCATCTGTCCGCACTGGCTGGCAGCGGCGGCGGCCGGTCGCGCCGAAGGAACGGCTGATGAGTATCAAAACGGGATCGAACGCACTCACCGGGGTCTGCCAGATCGTCGGCAAACGGGCTGACGACAGCGCGGAAAAGCTGCGCTTTGCCCGCGCAGCGACCCAGGCGGCTCAACACGAAACCGAAGAACTGCGGCAGCGCGTCGAGCAGCAGACCACCGCAGCGAAAGCGTTCGTCACCATGCTCGACCGCGAACTGAGCGCGGAACCCGCCACCGAGCGCAAGGTCAAGGACAACAACGCCCGCATCAGCGCGAAGTACGAAGAGCTGGCACGTCTGCGCGAGGCCGCGAAAGAAAGCGAACAAAAACTGCAGGAAGCGCGCGCAGAAGAAATACAGGCGCGCAATGTGTATCACCAGGTACGCCGGCGCCAGCAGAAACTGGAAGACACCGTCACGAGCATCGCCAGGGCCGATGGCGTACGCGTCACCCGGCTGGAAGACAACGAGCTCGACGAAGTAGCGCTGCAACTGCATCAGCAACTCGCTCTGCACGACGCGCGCGAAGCCGAAGCCGAAGCCGGCAGCGGCGGCAACAGCGGCACAGCACAAGAGCCGGTGCGCGCGTCCCGCGCGGCGGCTCAGCCAGAGCCCGGCAGCAGCAGCGCGGCCCCTTCCCCCTGGGCCAAGGCCCAGACCGGCCCGCTCGCTAACCCGCACTACTCAACCCACACGCCCGCCACTGACGATGCCAGCGATGCCAGCGGCGCGGCCGAAGCCAATTCTCTGGGAGCAGCTCGATGACAACCCCCGTGCAGCAGCAGCCTCCGCGCCCGCCCAGCCGGCGTGAGGACGAGACGCAACAGCGTGACAAGAGCGTGGCATCCGGCCACCCCTCTGCCATCAATGCGCCAAACGAGCTGGAACAAGGTGACCGCGAACGTTTTCGCCGCGCGCTTCAGTCCGACAGCGGCAACCCCGAGGCCAGCCTGACGGAAACGCTATCCCTGCTGGACGAAGCCGAACGCGCCGCGAGGCTCAAGCGGCCTGGCGGCCGCGACGACAGCAATACCAGCACGGGCAGTGACCAGCGCGACGATTCCTCCGGGCGCGACAACCAGAACCCCAGCAACAACCCGCTCGCCAGCACGGCCGCTGCGGGCACACCGCAACCGCACGGCATGGGCGACCTGCTGCGCCTGATGCGGCCCGGGGTCAGCTCGCACGCCAGCGACGACAACGCCAGCCGCTACACCGCCACCCGCCAGGCACTCGATCTCGAACTGGTAATCAGCGCCGTTGAACGGCTCTGGACCGACGCCGATGGCGGCCGTCATTCGACTCTGATGGCCGAACTCAAGACCGACACGCTACCCGGCGTCACGCTCAGCCTGAACGACGACGGCAGCACCTTGTGGGTCGCCTTCCAGTGCCACCTCAAGGCCCCTTACGAGCGGCTAGGCACCCAGCGTTACGTACTCGCAGACAAACTCGCCGCCCGTCTTGAGCGCGATGTCATGGTGCAGATCAGCCATGGCAGGCAAGCCACTCTTGAAGCGCGCGGCCTCTACCAGCCAGATGATGAATAACCTCGCTTTTCCGTCCCAGCAGGCCACAGCCACGGCCACGCCCTTGCGGCTGCCCCGGCTAGCGCGCAACGAAGCGCTGGCGCGCACCGCCATCGCCCAGCGCGCGCTTGACCTGGAACTCTGTGCTGCCAACGGCTGGCGTATCACCCTCGTGCCGCTGCCACTGCAGCACAGCGAGCCCAGCCCCAGCGCCCCGCTATTCAGTGCGCTGCACTGGTCCGAATGCCGCTTCAACCTGTTTTGCGCCGCCGACATGGCCGAACGGTTTTTGCTCGAAACCTTCGGCGCGCTGCCCGCCACGCCCGGCAGCCCGGTACTGCGGCTGATCGCCTTCGAATACTGGATGCAGGACTTTCTGCGGCAAAGCGGCCTCGAAGTGCGCGGCGTGCCAGAAGCCCTGGCCGACACTGGCGAGCCTCCGGCCGCGCTGCCGTTCCGCTATCGCTGGCATGCGCACGGCCCGGGCACCTCGGCCGGGCTGGCCGCGCTCAGTGGCGAGCTGCATAGCGATCTCGCAGGTCATCTGCTGCTAGCCAAACTGCTGAACCGCCCCAGCATGGAGCGGCCCACGCCCCGCACGCTGGCCCACCTGCCATTGCCGCAACGGCTCAAGGTGGGGCAAACACGTCTCACCCGGCGCGCCTTCAACGCGCTGCGTCCCTACGACGTGCTGCTGGTGCAAGCCAGCCAGTGGCACAACCGCGAACTCCACATTTCCGCTGGTCCCGGTCTGGCATGGCATGCCCGATGCGACGGCCAGCATCTCGTTGTCACCCGAGGACTGCACCCCACCATGGAATACGCCGACCAACCCGAGCTGGATACCGACACCGACGCTGAGACATACGACGATGCCGACGACACCCAGGCACACCTGCATGCCTCGCATCCCAGCACCCACGCCACGCCTTCTTACGACGACGAGCCGCTGCTCAGCGGCGGCGAGCCCTCACAGCAAGCGGTGCTGGAAGCGCTGGAACGCGTGCCCGTGACGCTCGATTTCGACCTCGGCAGTTGCAACATGCCGCTGTCGCAGCTCCGCACCCTCACCCCCGGCAGCGTGATTGAGCTGGAACGGCCGCTGAGCGAAGCCGTGTCGATTCGCGCCAATGGCGTGCTGCTCGGCATCGGTGAGCTAGTCGACATTGACGGGCGGCTCGGCGTGTCAATCGTGAGGATCGCTCTTGAGGGAGAGCTCTCGTGAACCTCCCGGTCGATCCGGTTGGCCTCGCGCTAACACTCGCGCTGTTTTCGCTGGTTCCGATGCTGGTGGTGGTCTGCACCTCGTTTCTGAAAATCTCGACGGTGCTGATGATGCTGCGCAACGCACTCGGCATCCAGCAAGTGCCACCGAACATCGCGCTGTACGCGCTGTCGCTGATCCTCACCTCGTACATCATGGCGCCCGTGGCGCAGCGCATGTACGACCAGGTGTCGGCCGCCCCGTCCCAGACGCGCAGCCTCGACACCTTTTTCAGCCAGATTGATTCGGGCGCAGAGCCCTTGCGCAGCTTCATGATGCGCAACTCGCAAGCAGCGCAGCGCGACTTCTTTCTCGATACCGCGCACCGGCTGTGGGGCAACGACACGCCCGCCGACATGAAGGAAGACAACTTCATCATCCTGATGCCCGCCTTCATGGTGAGCGAGCTGAAACTGGCGTTCCAGGTGAGCTTTTTACTGTTCCTGCCATTTCTGCTGATTGACCTGGTGATCTCGAACATCTTGCTGGCGATGGGGATGATGATGGTCTCGCCCACCATGATCTCTTTGCCGATCAAGCTGTTCCTGTTCATCATGCTCGACGGCTGGACCCGCCTGATTCACGGCCTCGTGCTGTCCTACGTATGAGCACCCCGGATCTCACCGCCTATCTGGCGCAGATGCTGTACCTGACGCTGCTGCTGTCGCTGCCGGTGATTCTCGCGGCCTCGGCGGTCGGGGTGCTGATGGCGATCTTGCAGGCGCTGACGCAAATCCAGGAACAGACCCTGCCAATCGCCATCAAGCTGATCGTCGCAGGCGTCACGCTGTTCATGACCGCCAACTGGATGGGCAGCGAAATGTTCATGTACGCCATCAGCATCTTCGACATGCTGCCGCGCCTCGGAGGCCATTGATGAGCGAGCTGGACTTGCCGCTGATGTTTGGCCTGCCCGTCAAGTCGCTCGCGCTGGGCTGGCTGGTGGCCCTGCCGCGCATGACCGCGCTCTGGGCCGTGGTGCCCATCCTCACGCGCCAGACCTTTCCTGGGCTCCTGAGCCTGTCGGTCAGCGCCGGGTTCGCGCTGCTGGTGGCACCGTCCATCGCCCGGCATATCTCACCCGACGGGATTGGCGTTGGCCTGATGATGGTGCTCGCGGTGAAAGAGCTGCTGCTGGGCCTGATGCTCGGCTTCTTGCTAGCGCTGCCCTTCTGGGCTGTCGAAGCCCTTGGCTTTCTGATCGACAACCAGCGTGGCGAAAGTATTTCCGGCACGCTCAATCCGTTTGATGGCCAGGACACCTCGACACTGGGCCAGCTGTTTCACGTCGCCTTCATCGTTTATGTGTTCACCAGTGGCAGCTTTACGCTGCTGCTAGGCATCCTGTACGACTCCTACATCTGGTGGCCGCCGCTAGCGTTCTGGCCAAAAATGGCGCTGTCCGACACCACGTTCTGGCTCGCCAACCTGAACCACATGGTCGAAATGATGTTGTTGCTGGCCTCGCCGGTCGTGCTCGGGATGCTGTTCGTCGAACTCGGTCTCGCGCTGATTTCACACTTCGCGCCACAGCTTCAGGTGTTCTTTCTGGCGATGCCGCTGAAAAGCGCGCTGGCCTTCATGGTGCTGGCCGCCTATACGCCCACCATGTTCGAGTACGTCAACCGCTACATCGACGAGATGACACGGGCCCTGCCACATATGTCCCAGATGATGGGACGGCTATGACCGAAAAGACCGAACAGCCCACCCCCAAAAAGGAACGCGACGCGCGCGAAGAAGGTCAGGTCGCGCACAGCAAGGACTTCTCCCAGGCCGTGCTGGTGCTGATTACGTTGCTGTGGCTGATTTTCGGTGGCGAGGGCATGGCAGAGCATATGGGCCAGGCGCTGATGGCCCCAGCCGACTTGCTGAACCTGCCCTTCACCATCGCGCTGGACGCGATGATGAAACGGATGGTGAGCGAGCTGGTCTGGCTGATGCTGCCGTTCGTGCTGATTCCGATTGTGTTCGGGCTGATCGTCGAAGTCGCACAGGTGGGCGTCACGCTCTCAGGCAAAGCGCTGATTCCAACCGGCAAACATTTGAACCCGGTCGAAAACGCCAAGAATATTTTTTCCAAAAAGAGCCTGTTCGAGCTCTTTAAAACGGTGCTGAAAATCACCGTGCTAGCCAGCATCGTGTGGCTGCTGCTGTGGCACAACCTGCCTTCGCTCGTGTG
Organism: Paraburkholderia bonniea; assembly: GCF_009455625.1. Lineage (NCBI taxonomy): Bacteria > Pseudomonadati > Pseudomonadota > Betaproteobacteria > Burkholderiales > Burkholderiaceae > Paraburkholderia > Paraburkholderia bonniea. The sequence goes on from NZ_QPEQ01000001.1 coordinate 2,132,650, forward strand.
GCTGCCCAGCTCGAACATCGCCACTTGTGCGGCGGTTTTCAGTGGCTTGCTGGAAAAACTCACGCTCTATATGGCACCGGTGTACGGCACGCTCGCCGCCGCCGATGTGATCTGGCAAAAACGCCAGCACCGCAAGGAGCTGATGATGAGCCACGACGAAGTGCAGCGCGAGTTCAAGGAGATGGAGGGCGACCCCCACATCAAGCAAAAGCGCAAAGACCTGCACAAAGAGCTGGCGAATAACAAGGACGTGCAGCGCAGCGCCTCAGCCAGCGCGCTGGTGGTGAATCCGACACACGTCGCCGTGGCGCTGTATTACGACGAAGCCCGCACCGCGCTGCCGATTGTCTGGGCCAAAGGCGCAGATGGCCTCGCCCGGCAAATGATCCAGGCGGCGAAGGCCAACAAGGTGCCCGTGCTGCGCAATATCGACCTCGCATGGAAGCTCTGGGAGCACGGCGAGAAGAATCAATACATTCCGAGTGAACTGATCGGCCCAGTGGCCGACATCATCCGCGTCGTCAACGACATGAAAAATGAAGGACAGCTATGACTGATCTGCTGGAAGCCTGCCCCGGCCTTGCCCGCTATCTCGCGCAACGCCATCTGCGCCGCTCGATGTGGCAACCGCGCGGCGAACTGGAACTCTCGATTGACGACGCCCACAAGATTCGCCTGACCCTCGCGGGCGTGCGTTCCGTGGTAGTGCAATGCAGCGTCGCCACCCTGCCGCCAGGCGAAACCGCACGCGCACGCATGATGCGCGAAGCGCTCGAAGCCACCGGCGCGCTGCTGGCGCAATTGCCCGGCGGCCTCGCCATCGACCCCGCCAACCAGTGCCTGTGGTGGCAAGACGCCTTTGACTGCGGCGCGAACGAACATGAAATCGACGCCGTGCTCGAACAATTCGTCGATGCTGTTCGCACCATCTGCGAAGCCCTCGAACACAGCCCTGCCTCCAGCCCTCCTTCGCTTTTCGATTTGCGCCTACGCTCATGACTTTTTTGCCTCGCCTTCGCCCACCCGCCCTGGTGCGCCGCCCGCTGTACGCTGCGCTGTTCGCGCTGCTAACGGCGGGTGCCAGCCCAGCGCTGCTCGCCGCCACCCCCTGGCCCGCCGTCAATTATTCGTACTACGCCGAAAACACGCCCGTGCAGCGCGTGCTGAGCGACTTCGCCGCCGCCTTCAGCCTGACGCCACAGATCAGCCCGCTGGTTACCGGACGGGTCAGCGGACGCTTTAACACCGCCACGCCTACCGAGTATCTAAACCGCCTCGGCGGCATCTATGGTTTCACCTGGTTTGCGTATGGCGGCACGCTGTACATCAATCCGGCCAACCAGGTCATCACCCGCACGCTGCCCGTCACCGGCGGCAGCACGATTGCCGCCCGCGAAGCCCTCACCGCGCTGGGCGTGCTCGACCCCCGCTTTGGCTGGGGCGACATGGCCGATTCCGGGGTCGTGATGGTGTCCGGCCCGCCACCGTATGTCGACCTGGTGGAGCGCACGTTAGCCAGCCTGCCGCGCGTGGACCAGCGGCAAACGGTAGCGGTGTTTCGCTTGCAGCACGCGCAAGTGGATGACCGCGCCATCCAGTACCGCGACACGCAGATCGTGATCCCCGGCGTCGCCACCACGCTGCGCAACCTGTTGATGGATGCGGGCAGCGTCGGCAACTCAATGCGCCCCGCCGCCTCCGGTCCAGCAGCTGGCGCAGGCCCAATGGCCCTGCCCGGGCTGAACCCGCTAACCCCCTTGCCCGCGTTTGGCAGCCAGGGCGGTGGTGCCGAGCGCCCTGGTGCGCTGGCCGGTGCAGGCGCGCCAGGTGGTGCAGGTGGTAGTGGCGGCTTCGGCGGCAGCGATAGCAACAGCTCCGGTATCCGCGGCGCAGTTGAAGCCTTCCCGGCACTGAACGCGATCGTGGTTCAGGATTCACCCGACCGCATGCCGGTATATGCCGCGCTGATTAAACAGCTCGACGTACCGACCGCCGTGATCGAGATCGAAGCGATGGTGATCGACATCAACAAAGAGCGGATGAGCCAGTTGGGCGTGACATGGAGCGGCCAGATCGGCAGCATCGCCGGAGCGGTGGGCTCCGGCCCAACCGTGATGTCGATTGGCGCGGGTGCTGCGGCCGTAGCCAGCGGCGGCGCGAGCCTGCTGGCCAGTGCGGGCAATTATTTCGCCAGCAACATCCAGGCGCTGGAGCAGACCGGCGATGCGCACGTCGTGTCGCGTCCATCGGTGGTCACCAGCGACAACATCGGCGCGGTGCTGAACCTGAACCAGACGTTCTACGTGAAGGTCACCGGCGAACGGGTGGCATCGGTCACCCCCGTCACCGCCAGCACCACGCTGAAAGTGACACCACGTGTGGTGCAGCGCGACAGCCGCCAGGCGATCCAGATGTCGATCGACATCCAGGATGGCCGTGTCGTGCAAGACACCGTGGACGGGTTACCCACCGTCGTCACCAGCGCGGTCAGCACCCAGGCCATCGTGCGTGATGGCGAAAGCCTGCTGGTGGGTGGCTACAACACCGACGAAGCAGCCGTCACCGCCTCAGGCGTGCCCTTCCTGAGCAAGATTCCGGTGCTGGGCTATCTATTCGGCGGCCGTCAGAGCACCGAAAAGCAACGTGAACGGATGTTCCTGATCCGGCCGCACATCATCACGCTGGCCAGCGATGTCGAACCCCGATCAGCCCCTGGCAGCCTGCCATCGATCCAGCCGCCAGCACTGCAGCCGTTCCCGGTTGTACCCGCCCTGCCGACGCCGACGGTCATGCCGAACCAGGCACCGTATAGCATCGCGCCGGTGCCGCGGTAGGTTCTGTGGGGTTTGTTTGGCTGGCTGGTTTAGTTGAGTTTGGTTGGATTTGGGCTTGATTGGGTTTGGCCGCCGGCGTGTCATGCGTTGGCGGCCAGCGATGGTGTGATGGCGCTGGGTGCGAGCCTGTGCGGTGCCATGACAATCCAATCGCGCGCTTACAGCTTAGGTTCTTGCGCGAACCCGTCGGCCAAGCCTGGCCTGACTAGTGGCGTTTGCTGGTAGTGCCGTTGCCACGGCGGGACATTCATCGGCAGCCTATACCGCAACAAATCCGCTCGCGCCATCCCGCTCAGCGCGTTGAACATTTAGCGCGGCTTGTACCGGTGCCGCTATGGAGCGTTTTCATTCATCACATTCAGGTAGGGAGACAAAGCTCCCTACCTCGTCCGGAACGCCAGATTAGCAAGGTCTTATCGACCAGACCCTGCACGCGCTAACCGGTTCAACCATGGTTTATATCGATAATGGTTTATACCGAATTATCTCCCCGGCTTTTCAAGGCGCTTTTTTTACCACTCTCATTATTGTTATTGGAGAGGAGAGGTGTTTTTTCTACGTTTGTAATTTTAGTGAGAACATTATCACAGGCACCAATCAAAAGACGTCCTACCGGGAGTATCGCAGAGCCAATGGCAAGAGTCACAACGGCAGGCTTAAATACCTCAGCTGCAATTTCGGAGCAGGCAGAACTGCTCAAATCAGTAGATGGATCATATGAAGAACTACCATCTACCCAGTCACACCCATCGTTTTTTTTCGCTTCATAATTTGCCAATAAAACTATCCATGCCACTGGCAGCGAAATAAAAAAACTTATTCCAAACAATTTTAAATATGCCCACGCCGTGGTGCAGCAGGAATCCCTCGATTTGTCAGAATCATCAATCTGCTCGATTTTTTTACCGCTCAGCACACCTGTTTTCTCCGCACCTGAATTTCCGCTGCCACCATAATTACCCTTCGCCGAAATGTTAGACGCATACATAATGTCAAACTCCTTTATTGATTAAATAACAATTAAAATCACAAACAACCAGACACGCCAGCCGCTTTATTACCTGATGATATAAACCATTCCTCTGCGTCAATATAATAATTGCGCCAATCAAATGAGACAGGGCCACAGCGAATTTAAACTGCAATCTTGATTTCTTGATCGCCTGGCCTGGCGGTTTAGTAACCAGCCAGATCATTTCGTTCCATGATTTGAAAAATTCATGAAAAAAATGACTTCCCACATGACACGCATGATTTTTATATCAGAGTGGCTAATACAACCCGGGCATCAAACCAGTGATTTCGTGTTCTGGCGGCATGGGCAAAAGCGTATGCAGCAACGGACAACAAGGTGATAAGGCGGTACTGACGCGAACCACCACTAACAGGTTGCTGAAAAACGTTCCAGGAGGAGTAGCGCTGAAAACATCGACCTCTCAAAACGCCCTATCTGCCCCTCGCGCAATTCGGGTAAGGGATGCAGCACCCCCAAATGTGGGTTGCAGACGCCCGTCAAAACAGTTTTTCAACAGCCTGCTAAAGCGGCCGTCGTCCCGGCCTCGCCCGGCTAGTTGTGATTGCTGGTAACTGCTGGTAGCGCCGTTGCCACGGCGGGGTATTCGTTGGCAGCCTATGCCGCGACACACCCGCGCGCGCCATCCGGCTCAGCATGTTGAACATCTAGCGCGGTTTGTACCGGCGCTATGGAGCGTCTTCGCTCATCAAACTCAGGTAGGGAGACGACACTCCCTACCTCCTCCGGAACGACTGGTTAGCAAGGGAAGGTCTTACCGGCCATACCCTGTGCGCGCCAAGCGGTTCAATTATCGTTCACATCGATAACGGCGTCCTTCCCGTTTTCATTATTTAAAGGAACATTATCATTAAAAACTACTGACTCATCTTTTTTGTCATAACCACGGTTATTACTGGAGTCATGAGAAATAGGATCAATCGCTTCATCCTGTAAATTATTGCCTAGATTTTGCTTAATTTCACTAGTATTTTTATAGGAATCGTCTCCTGACGAGCCTAGACTTTTCCCAGACAGGAGACGGGTAGCTTCCGTGATTTCACTTTGTGAAAAATCGCCTGAATTTTTCTTATAAAATTTATTGTATAGATAATATACTAGCGGAGGTATCACCGCGCCAGACACCATTATTGCACCTGTATGTATAAATGTATTATTAGAGATCTTGTCGCAAGTTGACGAGTCAAAATCAGTAGATGGATCATATGAAGAGCTATCAATCAACCAGTTACACTTTTCATCTTTTCTCACGCTTAACTCTATGATCGCGGTTAGCATTGATAATCCTCCCGTAAACACCACGCCTGCTCCAGCAACCATTAAATATTCGTACACTGTGGGGCGCCGGGATTTTTCTGGCACGCCAATCTGTTCGATTTTTTTATCGCCCAGATGACCCATGTTATTCATGGAGAAATCGCCCACGCCTCCAAGGTTTCCATTTGACGATGCCTGCGAAATAGTGGATTGCACACCAGAATTCATAATATTTAACTCCTTGATTAATGGAATAATACCTAACCTTCGCAACAGTCATAAATGTCATTCGTTTTATTGTCTGACGATGTAAACCATTGCCCTGAACAATAGTTGCGCCAATCAAATATGGGCGGACTATAGTTGATTCAGGCTGCAATCTTGATTCTTTGATCGCACAGCCTGCCCACTTGGTAACCCGATAAATTATTTCGTTCCGGGATTTGAAATCTCATGGGCAAAAGATAATTCACTCCGTGACACGCATAGTTTTTATCTCAGCTTGGCTAATGCAACCCGGGCACCAAGCCAGTGATTTCGCGTTCTGGCCATATGGGCAGAAGCGTAAGCAGCAACGGGCGATAAGGTGATAAGGCGGCATTCGCGCGAACCACCGCTAAAGCGGCCGTCGTCGCCGGCTCAGCGTATTGAACATTTAGCGCAGTTTGTACCGGCGCTATGGAGCGTCTTCGCTCATCAAACTCTGGTAGGGAGACAACGCTCCCTACCTCCTCCGGAACGCCAGGTTAACAAGGGAAGGTCTTATCGGCCATGCCCTGTGCGCGCCAAGCGGTTCAATTATTTTCTACATTGATAATGACTTCTTTTTTTCATTATCGAAAGATTCATCATCTATAAAAATTACCGCATCACCTCTTTCGTCAACCTCATCATTTTTACTGGAGCTATCAGAAATATTTTTTATTACTTCATCCTGCGAAATATTCAATTTATTTCCCTCAATTTCATTACTATTTTTATATAAACTATTTTCTGCCACGACTGAACTTCTCATGGAAAGAAGAGGAGTAACTTCCTCGCTTTTATTCGTCCAGCAATATTTTTCAAATTTATTGGCGGCAAACAATGCCAGCGGAAATGCCGTCGCGCCAACCGCCACCATTTGAGAGACAAATGGAATTGCATTATCATTGATATAATTAGTTATTCCTTCACAATTCACCCCCTCAGAATTAGCAGATGAATTAGACGAAGCGCTATCACTCCCCCAGTTACAATTTTCATTCGGTACTTCGACGAAACTTGTTGCCAGGCTTAACACCGCTAGTCCCCCCAGAGCGACCGCACCTATTCCAGCAAACGCTCCATATTTGAGCGCCGTGCTCCACCGGGATTTTTCTGGCACGTCAATCTGTTCGGTTTTTTTACCGTTAACCAGACCTATGGAGATATCGCCCACGCCACCACGGTTGATATTTTGTGCCTCCTGCGAACTAACGGATTGAATATTATAAATCATGATATTTAACTCCTTGATTGATGAAATAATACTTAACTTTACCAACAGTCAGAAACGCCAGTCACTTTGTTGCCTGGCGATATAAACTATTTCTCCGAACAATAGTTACATCAATCAAATGCAACCGGACTACAGTTGATTTAGGCTGCAATTTGGATTCTTTGATCGCATAGCCTACCCACTTAGTAACCCGGCAAATTATTTCGTTCCGGGACTAAAAACCTCACGGAGGAATAATTCATTCCATTACAAGCGTATTTTTATATCTGAGTGACTAATGCAATCCGGGCATCAAGCCAGTGATTCCCTATTCTGGCCGCATGAGCAAAAGCGTAAGCAACAACGAGCGTCAAACGGCATTGACGTTGTCACCCAAAGGCGGCCGCCAGCGGACAGTGATGCCGCGACAGGACGGGCTAGCCGAGTCAGCGGATTAAACGCCGGGCCTCAACGGCTACGATGAAATCTTGTGGCTGCCTCGTGCTGCGGCAACGCTGCGGCCGGGACCATCTGAGCAGCAACAAAGTCAGCAAAAACTTCGGAGGTATAGGTCGCGCCTGATGACTTCTGCGGATAGACATCGCTGCGCCAGGACGATTGGGCGAAATTTTCTGCGGGTTCGGGTGAAGGGTTCGGGTGAAGGGTTCTGGCAGCGGGTTCTGGCAGATTAATCAGCAGGCGACTCATCGGCACCATTCCAGACAAGTTACCCAGCCCCCGCCAAGCGCCGTGTTATCGCGCGCCATCCTCTGCTGATTTCACAGCACATCACAGAAAAAACGGAACGCTCTGGCGGGGGATGTTACCCAATCAGTACTCGAAGCATCACGTTGCTGTCACTCCGGAGATCATCATGGCGGCCTGGAAGTACCACATGGCCACTGCACACGTGCCGGGCCTCCTGCTGCGCCGCACCGGGCAAGTGGCCAACGGATTTTCTGGCCCGGGCCCTGACTCAGCGCTGACGCTGACACAGGTGCAGGTGCAACAGCCCACACCTGCCGCCCGGTTTACCACGCAGCCGGGTTTTATCAGCCAGCGCACGCCACATTAATTAGCTAGTCAGTTAATCATCATTGGGGCCGGAATTAATCTCCAGCAGCCATATAAATCATGCTTCACCGTCTTTACCCTGACCACACCACCATGCTGCAAGTATTTTGCTTCAGGCCAATGCAGATGCAACCCGGCCTGCGTCACTCGCGCTGTGCCTTCACGGCCCCGGCAGGCCTGCCCAGCACATATCAAGCGGGAACTTCACGCCGCGCGGGTTCACCTATACTGCCGGACAGCTAAGCCGCTTCAGAACAGCCAAAATGCTTTAAATTTTCACCCGATATCAGGCGGATTAATTCCCATTTTTACGCTGCACTCAATAAAAACAGGTTAATCCCGGAAAACGGCCTCAAGCCTGGTCTCGATTAATTAAGTCATTCACGAATAAACCGCAAACAGAAATCATGAGCATTAATAACGTCACGAAACCATCGACAACGACATCCGGGCTGGTTCAGTCCGTCAACGACGTCAACAACATTGGCCCGATACAAGAAGAGAACCCAGGCCCCAACCGGGCCAATGGCGCAAATCATCACACCCCGACCAAACCCATCCTCGCCTCGCTAGACGAGCGACAAGACGACATCACCCAGGCGCTGGAAAGAAACTCCGGAGCCCAGCACAGCGCGCACCTCACGCGCCTGCCGCAGTCCATCGCCACTGAGCTCGCTGCCAACATCACCAAGGGTTTGCCCACCGCCTCCACGCAGAATTACTCCGCTGCCGAGACTCATTTCAAAGCTCTGATCAATACAGTGATGATCGATCACGCCCGCTCGCGTGATGGCCAAAGCCCGCTGCGCTTCGAAGGACAAACAGCAGAAGCGTACTGTGGCCGGCCGCCCACATCCAGTGAGACCTTCGACGAGGATGCCTCGCGCGCAACGCTATGCATGGCATTTCACAAACTCGCCAGCAACATCGTGGCCGGCAGCCCTCTGAACGGCGAGGCGCTGAACTGCGCGATCCTCAACGTGAAAATCCGGCTCGCCGCATGCGCGTCACAAGAAGGTGCCGAGGCTGAACGGCGGATTCTGCAGCACTGCAAGCCCTGGAAAGGCGTCAACTTCATGAGCGCTAAAGGCAGCGAAAAACGCCATGAGATCCATCTGCACCTCGACCCCAACAACCAGCAAGGTCTAGTCACACACTCCGGCATCCGCCTGAACATCTGGGCCGCCGGCGAAGCACCCGAAACCAGCAACGGGGAAATCAAATGCCTGCGGTATGACCCGAGCAAGACCTTCTGGGCAGTTCGAAGCCAGTACCGCGTGAACCAGACGGGAGACATGCTGACACTGGACCCAGAGATCATTCTAAAAACCGCTGCGGTTCCGCTAGCACTCCCCGGCACGGCACCCGGCGCAGCGCTCAGGACCATTGACAAAGTGATGTTGCGATTTCCTGCGATCAACAAGCTCAAGCTGTTTTCCGGTGACGACGGTTTCACCACGCAGGCTGACTGGGCCCTGTACCAGGCGTTCGCCTCCAAGCTGGAGGAAACGGCAACGCCAGTTGATCTGAACGCCCTCAGCCTCGCGCTCAAGGCAATCAATCAGCGCCTGGGAGAGCCCGAGCCCGCCAAAGCCTATGCCTACCTCGCTTACGACCTGAACGAAGTCAGCAAAAATCCCTTGCAAAAGCAGACCGTAGAGACGCTTCGCAACCTGCTAGAAGAAGTGGCTAAATTTTACGTCCGGCTAAAAGAATCCGAGGCTAACCCGGCATGGCAGCATCTAGCAGGCGCAGCCTTGCACAAGATCAACCACGAACTCAGCAAGCTCACCAACCAGTCCAGCGAACGCTCCGCCCCCACCTCCGCCAAATCCATACCCAGCGAGAGGCACTCACGCTAATTCTCACAATTCCGGACCCGAATGGAACTGAATCGGCCGCCATGTTACTTAGACGAAGCAACGGCCCTTCAACCCTGCTCAAGGCATTCTCATCATGGATATCAACAAGTTAATCGAACAAATCGGCGCGGTCATTGGCCTGCCGCAACTCAAGCTGGACGCTCGCGGCTTGGCGCGGGTGCGCATCGAGGGCTCGCCTGACCTGAATCTCGAAGCCGATAAGGAAGTCAACTGTCTGCACATTTACAGCACGATCATTCCAACCCCCGATGATCTGGGCGTCGAACTGTGCGAAAAGCTGTTGAGCGCCAATACCTTTGGCAGCAAAACTGGTGGTGCGAGCCTCGCGCTCGACAAGCTGGGTAATGAAGTGATTTTGTGCCATCGCATTGAAAGCGACGACATGAAGGCCGAAACCGTTCAGGCCATTCTGGAGCGCTTTGTCGCCGCCGCCGAATACTGGGTCAAGGAACTCACCGGCCTGGGCGAAACCGCTGATGCCACCGCGGCGCGCCGCGATGACTCGGCTGCTGCGAAATCAATGCGGGACAATTTCGCCATGCTCAACAACCGCATCTGACGCATCGCCCCACGACTTGCGCAGCGTCAATTCGTTGCGATTGTCGAACCTGCGGTAGCTGACGTGGTCGACAGCATGACGCACCAGCCACAAACCCAGACCACCAGCATGACGCTGTTCCAGCGGCACGCACAGGTCGGGTTGCGGGGCCTGCGTCGGATCGAAAAACGGGCCGTCGTCACCTAGTGTCAGCTCAACCACGCAGGCGGCGCAGCGCGCACTGATACTGAGCTGCCGGTCCCGATCCTGGCGGTACGCGTGAGAAAGGATGTTGGCCAGTAGCTCGTCCACCGCAAGGGCGAGCGCGAGTCTCACTGTTTCGGGTAATCCAGCCTCTTCCATCCACTGGTTAAACGCCTCCATGCATGCGCCCATAGCAGGTGCTTCGGCGTAAATGCAGCGCTGGAATTCAGGAAAGCTCATGGAAAGGATGTACCTGGGGTTGTGCTGGCTGGTAACGAAAATCAGTTGGTGCTGGCGCCAACTAACGCCAGTTTATGAAGCTATGCGCCAATCCGCCAGCACCCTTTTACATTTCATGCGAGCCGCAACACGCCGCCAGGGCCCTGCACTGCTAGCCGAGGCAACCTGGCCGTGGTGCCTCACGCTGCTAGCTTGCATCGTGCTGACCGGCATGGCCTACGCAGCGATTGAGCACGCTTGCCGGCATGAACAGGTGATTGAGCAAACCGGCGCGCCGATCTGGGAGTTACGTGACCAGTTCGAAGCAGCGCTGGCGCATGGCACAGCGCTGGAGTCGCTGCCAGATGGCGACGCGCTGATTCAGGCGAACCTGGTGCGGCATCCGATGCTCACCTCCGTGGATATCTTCACCCCGGTCGGACGCACCGTGTTCAGCACCGATGCCAGCACCATCGGCACCCTGGTGCCCGCTAGCTGGCAAGCCGTGTTTGAGCACTGGCGCAACCATGCGACGCCGCGCTGGCTAGTGCATGCCGATGGCTACACCACGTATGGCGTCCCGCTGCTAAACCGTCACGCAACGCTGGCTGGCTACATCAGCATCACCTATCGCACGCCCCCCGCCTCACCCGTTGAGATCCCCATGACCAGCCTGTCCAGCGGATTTCTCAGCCTAAGCGCGGCAGCCCTCGCGTGTTTTGTGTTCGTCTTGCTGTACCGGCCAATGAGCCGCTTTGTACTGCATCAGACCCAGCGCATCGCCCAGGCCCAGCACGCGCTGGATGACGCAAGCGCGTCGCGCTTATTCACAGAGACCCACACGGACACCCGCATGCCCCCCCGCGCGGACACCGTAACGGCAGCCGCCCTGCTGGACACCGCCGGCACTCCGCTCGACACCGCGCTGCAGCGGCTCTTGCAAGCCGAAGCGCGGATCGAAGCCGCCGAGCGCTTTTTGGCGAACCAGGGCGCACGGAATGAATAAACCTGGCCGCCACCTCCTGCGCCATCTGCTCTGCTTCACCTGGTGCGTCTCGCTGGTGCTGGTCACCTGGTGCAGCGCCCAGGCGTTGTGGCAAATGCACAACATCCGCCATGACGCGGCCAGCATCCATGCGGGCACCTACGCCGCGCGCCTCGCACGCCAGTTCGACTCGCTGGGCTTGCCCGCGCTGGATACCCCCGCTGGGCTGGCCGAGGTCAATGCGATCTTTCGCCAGCGCATGACGCGCTTTCCCGATATCGACGAGCTGGTCTTGCACGACCGCAGCGGCAGCCAGCCGCTGGTGCATAGCCAGCGCGACACTCGCCGCGATGCCCTGAACCTTGGCGTGACCTTCACGCTGCCGATCGCCAGCGCCGAGCGTGATCCGTACTGGCTCACGGTGCGGGTCTCCGACCGGCTGGAAGCCGAAGACCTGCTGCAAATCGTGCTGGTCGCGCTATGCCTGATGCTGGCGACCTCGTTGCTAATGGCCGAGGCGCTGCATTTTTCGCTGGCGCGTGGCCCGTGGCAGCGCGAGCGCACGGTGCGGCGTCTGATCGTGAGCGCCTGTCACGGACAGTTCAACCGGCTCTGGAAAGGCACGCGCCGCAACGATGCCGATCTGCGCCCGCAAATGCTGACCAACATGATGCTCACGTTGCTCGACCGCTATGAACGGGTGATTCGTCTGGCGGAATCACAGGCCCGCACCGAAACCTCTCCTGAGCGTCAACAGATGCTGCGAGCGTTGCCCGAGCAGGTCCGCGGCGATGACACCTTTGGCACGCCGCAGCGGATCAACCGGGTGCGCGCCAGCATTAGTTGCTATCACCGTTTCTCCGCGCTGCTGCATGCCGCGCTCTGGTCTGGCACGGCGCTGGCCCTGCTGCATCCCACGCCACGCGGGCTAGGTTCGCTAGCGTTTGGCGTGGTGCTGGGCGCGCTGGGACGCTTGCGCCTTGGTGCGCTCTACGCGCTGCTACTGACTTCGCTACTGCTGACCCTGCTCGGGATCACCGCAGGCTCGCCGCCGCCATTGCCAGAAATGCTGCTTGGCATGGCCGCCACCTTCGGTGCCCGCGTGGCACTCGCGCTTGATCAACGCAACCCGTTAAGCCGGCGGCGCGAGCGTTTTTCGGTGTGCCGTGGCGTCGCGCTGGGCGCGCTGGTGATCGGCCCGATCTTTGGCGTATTCGTCACGACCTTGCTCCATGCCAGTGACGTGGTGGTCCTGCTGTGGCTGCTGCTTGCCGTCGCCCTACTGCTGATGCTGCACGCGGCACTGCCCGTGGCCTCGTATGTGCCATTGCCCACGCGGCGCATCCGCTGCGGCGAACTGTTCAGCGTGCTGCTGGTGGCACTTGGCAGCGGCCTCATCCTGCAAGCGGTGACGTATCTGCTCAGCGCCACCGACCGCAGCGCAGTGCGTGATTCCGCCATCGCGGTGCTGTTTTTCTGCGCATGGCTGGGGCTGCGCAGCGCGCGCCGGGTCTCGCCTTATCACCTGCTGGCGGTGTTGCTGGTGACGCTGCTCTGGTTCACCACCGATCATCTGGTGCTGCCGCTGGCCGCCGCTGCGCTGTGGCTCAGCATGCGCAGCCGCAACCGGCTCTACCACACGGGCGATGCCCCGCTGGTGCTGCTGCTCTGCCTCGACTGGTTGCTCACCAGCGCCGCACTGCTCTGGCCCGTGCTAGTGCATCTCGGCGCGCCGCCCGCGGCACTTCTCATCAAGCGCGACACCTTCGAGTTAAGCGCGCTCAGCATAGGCGTGCTGCTGCTATGCGCCGGATGGCTCCACACTCGCCTGGCTGGACGCAAGCATGCTCTCGCGTAACCGTTTTTTTATCTCCACAGTCGCCCTGCTCGCGGCGATTGGCTGCGTCTGCGGCTGGTTTCTGGCCAAAAGCCAGCAGGACTACACCGGCGCCTCGCAACAGGTTGCGGTGCAGTCCATCGACTGGATATGGCAAACCGCGCAGCACAACAATCTGGCCCAGCTCGACCAGCAAGCGGAGCGGCTCAGCAACTACCCTGGCCTGACCGATGCCATCGCGGCAGGCCAGGTGCAGGAGCTGGAGCGCGCCGCACGCATGGCGGAACGCGGCTTTAACTCACACCCATGGCTTGAGCTATACGACCGCAATGGCGCGCTGCTGTACGCCAATCATCACGGCACCGAAGCCCAGCCATTACTCAACAGCATGCTGCGCACCGCGCTGGAGCTGCATCCCGAGCGCAACATCGGTGGCGTCGTGCCGTGGCAAAACCAGCGCTACATGTGGGTGTATGCCATCGCCTTGGGCCGAACACCGCTCGCGGGCTATGCGGTGTTCGGCCTCGACATGGAAGACACGCTGGCGCAGATCGCTACCACTACCGGTGCCAACGTCTTTCTGGTGAACCTGCGTGGCACCGAGGTCATGCGTAGCGGCAGTGGCACGCTGGAGCTCCCGCTGCAACGCATTCCACAGGGCGCGGGCCAGGTCGCGCTGGCGTCACTCCATGGCCAGCGCTACGAAATCATCTCCGTGCCCATCGCCAGCCCCACTGGCCATGTCGCCGGAGCGCTGGTAGCAGCCCGGGCCCTGCCCGCCGGGATGACCCCGGCCGAGCGTCATTTTCTGATCTCGCTCATCGCCATCGGCATGGCGATCTTCGCCGGAATGATTTGTGTCGGGGTACTGCTGAACCGGCTGTCGAATGCGCTCACGCGCATCGTGCAAGCCACCCGGCGGCTCGCGCGGCTCGATACCGCCGCCCAGCTCGATCCCGAAGATGAAGAATTGCCGGGTCTGCTGGGCCAGCTGGCGCGCCATGCGGGCGCGATTCGTCACTCGCTGATGCAGTTTGAACTGGTGCAAGACGAACAACGCTTTGCGTGGGAACGCCAGGAAGCGGTGATCCGGGAGCAGCTTGGGGTGCTCTCCGAGCGCCTGGGCGCGGGTGAGCGCGACACGATCTTGCAGGAGCTGCAAAGCGTCGACAGCATTCCGGCAGGCAACCAGCTGCTCGCACTCTCGGGCACCTTGAGCCGCCTGACCCATCTGATCGCAGGCCAGCAAAAACGCCTGCTGGCGCTGCTGGAAGAAGTCGAGCAATCGGTCGAAACCCGCGCCGCGCTGGCCAGCCTGCAACGTGAGCTAGCGATCGCCCACGATCTGCAGCAAGCCATCTTGCCGCGCTCCCAGCCCGACACGCGCGCGGTTCAAATCGAGGCCAGCATGGTGCCCGCACGCGAAATTGGCGGCGACTTCTACGCTTACACCCTGCTTGATGAAAACCACCTGGCGCTTGACCTGGGCGACGTCTCCGGCAAAGGCGTACCAGCCGCGCTCTTCATGACCCTGGTGCGGACCCTGCTGCGCCTTGGCGCGGGCGTGCAGGTCAGCCCCGCCGAACATATCGAATGGCTCAACAGCCTGCTGGCCAGCGATAACTCCCAGACCATGTTCGTCACGCTGTTTCATGGCGTGCTGGATTTGCGCAGCGGCACGCTGACCTACGTCAACGGCGGCCACCCGGCACCGCTGCTGTGCCGCGCCGGGCAAAAGCCAGAACCACTGGCGCTGCAGCCGAACCCGGCGCTGGGAATCATCATGCAGCGCCGCTTCGCCGCCTCGCAGGTGGTGCTGCAACCCGGTGACACGTTGTTTATGTATACCGATGGCGTCACCGAGGCCGCCGACGCAAACCAGGCGCTATTTGGCGAGGAACGCCTGATCGACACCCTGCACGCCGCGCTCGCGCACGGCCAGGGGCCGCTGCCCGCGCAAGTCATCGCCGCCGTGCGAGCGTTCGAGCATGGCCAGGCACCGTCGGACGATATCGCCTGCGTCAGCGTCACCTGGCGCGGTGCCGACGTCACCTGAGACACGCCAGCGCCCTATCCCGCCCCCTCCCGCCCCCTCCCGCGCCAAAACTCCGCGCCAGCGCAAGGCTGGCCGCACAAACCGGGCCAGCCTTGCGCTGAAATCCAGCCATTGCCCCCCCGCGAACATGTGCAAACGCTCGCCTAAGCCCCGTCCAGCAAGGCTGCGAAAAAAATTGGAACTAACTTCGAGGCACTGTTACTCAAGGGGCGTCTACGGCTTGTTTTGCGTCCGTTATTTACGCCGGCCGATCTTCCCGATTTTCGCGCGGAGCCTGTCGCGCCTGTTTGTGGATCGCTTACCTCATGTCAGTAACCTCTACCGTTCAGTCAGCTCGGGCATTGGCCCAGACCCAAAACCTCGCTCCGCTGAAAAAAGAGGAGCAGGACTTCGAAATCCGGATGCCGGAAGGCATGACGACGATCAAACGCTCAGCGGCAAATAATCCGGTCAAGCGCAAAGGCAACCCATCAATCGCTATCAACAATAGCGGCAGCGTGGCCGTGGCCATGTCTGAAGAAGATCTGGGAGGCTACCTTGTCGTGATGGGCAAGGTTGGCGGCAAAAAGCGCAACGGCCAGCGCGAGGGCGATCTGGCCAAACGGGACAGCAGCGAAGCCGATGCCGAAGCGGATCGCGCCGGTCTGGAAAGCCACATCGCACAGGCGGCGGCCCGCTATCTGCCGGGCAACAACCTCACCGGTGGCGAATCAGGCAATAGCAGCGGCCAGCAACCGGACACCGAGGCGAACGGCGTGGCGCAGTACTTCACGCTGTGTCTCGTCAAGCAAAAACACGGTGCCACGCTGAGGCCTGAAGCCTTGAAGGCACTGAATAACGACATTCAGGATCTGGAAGACAAGTACGGCCAGCACATCATGACCGATGCGGCAGCGTATGCCGCGATCAAGGAAAGCACGCTGACAACCCGGGAGGCGCGCGAGCATGACGCGGCCCTCATCAATACCTTCCACGACATCGTGTTTGACAAGCCCGGCCTCGACAACCTGATCAAGCAAGTGCTGGCGGAATTCAAGAATGACGGGCTGCTTGGCGCGATCAAAAAGGTTACCGCGGCAGTGCACCACCTGATTAACCTCTGGAGCACAGTCACCAAGCCCGATGAGCGGCTGTACATGCTGCTGCGCGACAACCGCCGCTTGCAATTGCTGGCCTCGCTGATCATGGGATGCCGCGAGATTCTGCGACGCCATCCTGATCCGGCACCCGCCAACATCGCCCAGGCCGAGCACGAAAAAAATCGCCTGGAAGAACTGCTGAGCAGCGTCTGCAACAACACCAGCAGCTCGCTTGTCTCCCCGCTCAGCTTCGAGAAGATGGCCGACAAGCTGAAAATCACCGATCTGGAAGAGCGCGTGACGTTTTTCAACCAGTTGACGCGCATGGTGAAAAGCACCCTGGCCAACGAGTTCCTGCCCAAGCAGTGGCAAGGGCTCACGACCGCGCTGTTGCTTACCTCGGACAAGGCCACCGAAGTCGCCGAAGCCGCCTGGGATGCAGATTTCCCGGAATCCTCGGGAGCCTCCCCCGCCGCTTGATCAGACTGCCCAGAGCCATGCGCTGATCTACGCGCCCATCCGTTTCGACACCCAACCTCCATGGTGCATGAGCCCGACATGCTAGAAGAAATCATTGACCAGTACGGCAAACGTCTGGGCTTGCCCGGTTGGCCCTGCTCGCCTGACCACGTAGCCCAGCTCGCGCTGGATGACGAGCGCAGCCTCACCGTCGAGCGCATTGGCAGCGACGTGCTGGTGTATGCCAGCGCGCCACTAGCCGAAGCCGCGACCGAGCACCTCGAAACACTGCTGGGTGAAAACTGGCTCAACGAAACCGCGCTGCAACCCACCACCGCCACCGGCATCGTGCAAGGCGATAGCGGCCCGCTGCTGGTGATTGCGATGCGGCACGCGATCCGCGATTTCGACGAAACCATCCTGCACGATTCCAGCCAGGCGTTGCTCGCCCGGCTAGCTAACCTGTAGCGGAGCACAGCCATGGGAGTGCAACGGAAAATCATCGTCCACGTGCCGCACACAGTACCGACGGCACCATCGGCCAAATCGCAGTTTGTCTACGGCATCGAAGAAATCGTAGACGGGATCGAACAGGAACTTGAGCTGCCAGACGCGTCGCTGCTGATGGCCGACGATGTGCCTACCGGCTCGCGCCTCGACTGGCTGTTCCAGATGCCTAGCCTGCGCGATCAGGTAGGACGTGACCTGCAACCCGCGCGCCGCCTGATGGTGGCGACTTCGCGCCATGCGCTCGATATGAACCTGCAACGGCTGCGGCTGCGCTTGCACCGCCTGCGTCAGGCCTATCCCGAACATGCCGCGTTGCTGGATGAAGCAGAAGAAATTCTGCAGGACTTCAATGCGTCGAAGAACCTGCTTCACATGTACATGAACGCCTTGCTCCAGGGATGACCCTCTTGACCGACATCCCGCTTAGTAGCGCCGGCCACGTCAGCACCGACGCCGACGCCGACACCCACGACCTGCTGGCCACGCTCGGCTTCATGTACTGGCGTCATGGGCGCTCAAGGCAAGCCCAGGTGCTGTTCGACACGTTGCATCTGTGTGGTGACAACAGTGCGACCACCGCCGCGCTGCGTGCGCTGATGCGCATCGACACCAATGCTCCCGAAGAAGCCCTGGCGATCATCGAGCACATCAGCGATGCCGACGCGCAACTGTTGCCCATCTTGCTGTTGCTGCGCGCGGAAACTCTCTCCGAGCTCGGTCATAAAGAAGCCGCAGCCGAAGCAATGCAGCACTTTCTCGACGCCCGGATGCAACAAACCGCGCTAGACGCCGCCGCTGCCGCGCAAGCCGATGCCGCCGATGCCGCTGCAGACCCCGACTCCACCACACGATGAATCACATGCTGCATACCCTTCGCGCGCAATTCCAGCGCCTGATTTTCGCCGCCATGAGCCGCGGCGACCTGATGCTGGCCGCTGGCGTGCTCGGCATCATTTTCATCATGATCTTGCCGCTGCCCACGCTGGTGGTGGACATCCTGATCGCGTTCAACATGAGCGTGGCGGTCACGTTGCTGCTGGTGGCGCTGTATCTGCCCTCGCCGCTGCATTTCGCTTCGTTTCCGTCGGTGCTGCTGGTCACCACGCTGTTCCGTCTTGGCATCAGCATCGCCACCACCCGGCTGATCCTGTTGCAGGCTGACGCTGGGCACATCGTCTACACCTTCGGTAACTTCGTCGTGGGCGGCAATCTGGTGGTCGGGCTGGTGGTGTTCCTGATCCTGACCATCGTGCAGTTCGTGGTGATTACCAAGGGCGCGGAGCGGGTAGCTGAAGTTGCTGCGCGCTTTTCGCTGGACGCGATGCCAGGCAAGCAGATGTCGATTGACGGCGACTTGCGCGCAGGCTCAATCGACATGGACGAAGCGCGCAAACGCCGCTCGCTGGTCGAAAAGGAAAGCCAGCTGTACGGCGCGATGGATGGCGCGATGAAGTTCGTCAAGGGCGACGCGATCGCCGGGCTCATCATCGTGGCCGTCAACCTGATCGGCGGGCTGATTATCGGCACGATGCAAAACGGCATGTCGGCCAGCGAAGCCATGAGCACGTACTCCGTGCTCACCATCGGTGACGGCCTGATTGCGCAGATTCCCGCGCTCTTTATCGCCATCAGCGCAGGGATGATCGTGACCCGGGTGTCGACCGACACCCACAAGGGCAGCAACGTCGGCAAGGACATTTCGGCGCAGGTGCTGGCCCGGCCGCGCGCGCTGCTGATCGCCGCCGCCGCGATGCTGACCATGGCCCTGATCCCGGGCATGCCCAGCCTGATTTTCGTGATCCTGAGCTTCGCGCTCGCCGCTGTCGGCTACGCGCTGTCCCAGGCAACGCCCGAGCAGCTCAGCAAGGCCGAAGGTGCCACCTTCGGCGACAGCGGTACCCCGGCAGCCAGTGGCGATTCAACCGCGCACAAAGCGCCGATGGAATACGCCACGGCCGTGCCCGTGATGCTCGACGTGCATGCCGGGCTCAAGGCGACCTTCGGCGTGCAGGCGTTGAACGACGAACTGATCGCCGTGCGCCAGGCGCTGTACAACGATCTGGGCGTGCCCTTCCCCGGTATTCAACTGCGCTTTAATCCGGAACTGGAAGCGGGCCGCTACGTGATCTTGCTTAATGAAGTGCCGGTGGCCTCAGGCCATGTGCGCCCAGAAAGCCTGCTGGTGCGCGAAAGCGCCCGCAATCTCGATGCGCTTGGGGTTGCGCACGAAACCGAGCGCACCTTCTTGCCGGGCATTCCGACCATCTGGGTCTCGGCCAAGCTCCAGCGGCTGCTAAACGATGCCGGCATCGGGTTTTTCACCCCGACCAAGATTTTTTCGTACCACCTTGCAGCCGTGCTCAAGCGCTATAGCGCCGACTTCATCGGCATTCAGGAAACCAAGTCGCTGCTGTCTGGCCTGGAATCACGCTTTGGCGAACTGATTAAAGAAGCCACACGGATTCTGCCCGCGCAGAAAATCGCTGAAATTCTGCAGCGGCTAGTGTCGGAAGGCGTGTCGATCCGCAACCTGCGCACGATTCTTGAAGCGCTGATCGAGTGGGGCCAGAAAGAGAAGGATTCGGTGTTGCTGACGGAGTACGTCCGCTCAGCGCTGAAGCGCCAGATCAGCCATCGCCACAGCAGCAGCCAGAACGTGCTGAGCGCTTACATGCTGACCCCGGACGTCGAAGAAACCCTGCGCGACGCGGTGCGGCAAACCTCGGCTGGCAGCTATCTGGCGCTTGATCCAGATGTGTCGAAGAAACTGCTGCAAAACATCATTGAGATGGTGGGCGATATCGGTCAGGCCACGTTGCGGCCGGTATTGCTGACCTCCATGGATATACGCCGGTATCTGCGCAAGATGATTGAGGCCGACCTGTATGAGCTCGCGGTGCTGTCATATCAGGAACTGGCGACTGAAATCAACATTCAGCCGCTGGGCCGGATTGGCCTCTAACGTAACGGATGGGGGCTGGGCTCTGGTGCCCAGCAAAACAGACATGCAAGCGATCACCACCTGTCAGCGGGGGGATTCTGGTCACTCACGGCGGCCTTGCGGCTCGCCGTTCACCCCGCTACGCCGCCTGATGCACGGCCTGATGCATGACTTGATACACCACTTGATGCACAACTTATTGCGCCGCCAGCGCCGCCTCAACCGAAGCGGCCGTTTCAAACAGAATCAGAAAACCACAGGTTTCAAACACCTGTTGCACCAGCCCATGCAAACCCACCAGCACCATACGGCCATGCATTGCGTGCAACTGCTTGCCCGCGATCAGGATGGAGCGCAAGCCAGCCGAGCTGATGTAAGTCAGTGCGTCGAAATTGATGATGAGTTGCTTGATATCCGGGTTCAGTGCGTCGCCCAAGGTCTTGCCGAAACCGTCAGAAACGCTGCTGTCGAGCCTGCCAGTCAGCGCTACGATCAGCGCGTCATCGCGCTGATCTATCGTCGTGCCAAGTGTCTTGCTTTGTGCCATAAGTCTCTCCTGACTTCCCCGTATGCATTATGAGTAGCGACGATACCTCATATCGCCCGTCAGATGAACTCTATATTGTCTCTGGCGTTCATGGCGGAACCCGGGTGCCGTTGTCACCGGCCGAAAACGAACTGTTGTCGCTCGGTCAGGACGATGACAACGAGATTGCGCTAGCCGATGACGGGATTGAACCCTTTCACGTGCAGATCCGTCACGAGGACGGCGCATGGCAATTACTGCTGCTCGGGCCAGGGAGCAACGAGCTGGGCCAGATACTCGAAACCGAAGTCTGGCTGCCCATGCCAAAGGCGTTTCAGATTGCTGATGTCTGGCTGAGCGTCGCGCCCGCTGGCAGCACCATGCCCGATCCGCTGGCATGGCAAGCCACGCATGCAACAACTCAGCGCGAACGCGCCGAAACCGAACGCCAGGCCCAACGCCGCGCCGCGCTTGAAGAAGCGCGTGAAGCCGGCGCAGAAGACGGCTTCGAAGACAGCACCGAAGGCAGTGGCACAAGCCGCTTCCATGACGAGGACGCACGCGACACGTCACCCCGGTGGCGCGAGCGCACGGACGATGATGATGATGATGACGACGATGACGACGAACCGCCATCGAAGCTCGCGCACCATCGCCGCACCTCCGTGCTGGCGCTGGTGGCGCTAGGCGTCTGCGCGCTGTTGCCGCGCGCGCTGTCGCCGGGTCACCTGGCGTTGCTGCACACCTACGGCTTCGGCGGCACCGCAACCAGCGCCACCGCGCATGCACCACGCGTTGCCTCCACGGCCAATGCCGTAACCGCTAAAGGCGCGCAATCCCCGCATGCCGCGAGTGCGGCCAGCGAAGCCGCCGCACGGCCGATCAATCCGCAGCTCGCGGCGATTCTCGCGCAACCTCACTGGTCAAGCCTGCATGTCTCGCGCCGCGCTGATGGCGTGGAACTAGTCTCGGGCTCATTGCCCGACCGCGCCAGCTACGACGCGCTGGCCGCACAGCTAGCACGCGTCGTGCCACGTCCAGCGCTCAACGTGCTCACCGGCGACGACGTGCGCGACATCGTGCGCAGCACCCTTGATGACTACGCGCCCACGCTCAACCTCGATATCGACAACAAGCGTCATATCAAGCTGAGCGGTGCCGCGATATCAGCGCAGCAAGTGGACCTGGTGCTCGGCCGGCTACGTCATGCGTTACCTGACTACTACGTCACGACAGGGCAAATCGACTACCCCGCAGATATCGTGCGCCGGACCCGTGCCGATCTCGCAGCGGCAGGGCTGCGCCAGGCTGAGGTGCAGTGGGACGGTCAGCGCATCGTGGTGAGTGGCGATTTCAGCGCGGAGCAAGAGAACTCGCTCGATGGTGCGCTGCATGTGCTCGACGAACGCTATCGCAGCCGCATTCCGTTCACGGCTCACATCGCCCATGCGGGCGCGGATGCCGCGACTGCGTCGGATAACTCGCTGCCCTTCACCATCCGTTCAGTGATTGGCGGCACCAATCCGTACCTGATGATCTCGGACGGCACAATCGTCTCCCCCGGTGGCAGCTACCGGGGCTGGCATCTCAAAGCGATCGAAGCCGACCGCATTCTTTTCGATTCTCCCCGCCTCCTGATGGTGCAACGATGAACTCAAAGCTCCCGCACACCTCATTCCAGCCACCGCCCGAAGCGATGACTGAGCTCGAAACCGAACTGAAAGGCCCACATGGCGAGCAGCGCGCGCAAGCGTTGCTGGCACAGCTCAAAACCCTCACCGAACGGATCGACCAGGAATTGCGCCGCAAATCCACCCCAGAGCGTTTCAAGGAACTCACCACCATCAAACAGGCGCTGAGCGCATCCAGCACCGTGATTGAGACTTTCAGCCGCCAGCCTCAGTAACACCTGTATTTACGGAGATTCACGCCATGCCGACCTATAACCCGTCTAGCAACTCACTCAATATCGACGGCTTTGCCGCGATGATTGGCACCTCAGTCGATTCAGCCGAAGCCGATTTGCAATCCACGCTCAATGCGCTTGGCAAATCGCCCACCGAAGGAGACTTGCTGAAAGCTCAGCAAAAGCTGCAAACGTGGTCGATGGACGTGTCGATGGATGCGACCGTCATTAAGGAAATTGGCGACACGCTGAAAGGCGTGATTCAGAAAGCGGGATAAAACGGCATAAGGACGAGCGAACGCCAGGCCCAGGCTTCAAGTGCCAGGTCTGGCGCATCGCGCCGCTGTAGTTGGCCGCTGTAGTTGGCCGCTGTAGTTGGCCGCTGTAGTTGGCCGTTGTAGTTGGCCGCTGCTAGTTAACCGTAGCAATTGCAGCCGAAGTGGCCGGTATAGCCCGCGTGGAAATTAGCCCTTTCGCCAGACACCGCAGCCGTACCGCGAAAACGCACCAACACAGGCTTTCAGGCTTGCGCCGGTACATCATTACCCGCCAGCAGCCGGTCTATCCAGCTGCGCAGCGCATCAACTTCCACCGGCTTGTGCAGCAACGGCATTTCCCGCTCGGCGGCCTGCACCAGACGCGATGGATCAGTATCGCCACTCACCAGCAGCACCGGAATATCCGGGTCGTTGTATTCCTCGCGCACCCGGTCAATCACCTGAATCCCGGTTTCGTGATCGCGCAGACGGTAATCCGTGACGATCAGCGCGGGCTTGTCGCGCATATGGGCGATCTTGCCCAGCAAGCTGTCGCCATTCGATGCGGCCACCACTCGATAGCCCCAACCCTCCAGCAGCAAGCTCAGCCCTTCGCGGTTTTGCGCGTCATCGTCCACCACCAGAATCAGTTGGCCGGTATGGCGTGCAGTGCTGGCCTGCGCCGCCGTTTCAGCCTCACGGGCCGCCTCGGCCTCGGCTTCGAGTTGCGGCACCGTGCTCGCGCCACGTTGCACGCTCAGCACAAACACCGTGCCGCGTCCCTCGCGGGAACGCAGCGTCAACGTGTGGCCCAGCAGCGTCGCAGTGCGCCGCACGATCGCCAGCCCCAAACCCAGCCCCTTGCCCCGGTCGCGCTCAGGGTTCCGCAACTGGTGAAACTCCCAGAAGATGCGCTCATGCTCGCGTGCCGGAATGCCAGGGCCGGTGTCCCAGACCTCGATGTCGAGCCCCTCGCCCCGCTTCCGGCAGCCCACCAGCACACGTCCGCGCACGGTATGCACGATCGCGTTGCTCACCAGGTTGCGCAAGATCCGCTCCAGCAACAGCGGATCGGAGCGCACCACCGCGTGGCTTGGCCGCACATGCAGCGACAAACCTTTTTGCTGCGCTTGCGGGGTGTATTCGGAGCGAATCTGGTCGAGCAGCGCATCCAGTGAAAACGCTTCGATACGCGGATGAATTACGCCCGCATCGAGGCGTGAAATATTCAGCAGCGCATCAAACAAATGCCCCATCGCTGAGGTGGCACGCGTGATGTTTTCAACCAGATAACGGCTGCGGCTGGAGAGATTTTCGAGCGCCAGCAAGCCGAGAAAGAGGCTCATCGCATGCACCGGCTGGCGCAGGTCATGGCTGGCCGCAGCGAGAAAGCGGGATTTTTCGAGGTCGCTGCGTTCGGCCGCGTCTTTTTCAAGGCGTACCTGATCGAGCAGCGCGAGGTTTTCATAACCCAGCCGCAACGCATCCAGATGGGTCTTGTTCATACGGTGAATAAACGCCAGCGTGGCCACCAGATACGCGCTGCCCGCAACCACCAGCGCCAGATGCACAACGGACGGCTGCACCATCAACGCGAGAAAGGGCGGCGCAAACGCCATCACCTGAAACGCGTACACCACCGGCAACACCATGTAATTCGAATAGATCGCGCCAGTGCCAAGACCAAACAGCACGACGATAAAAAATAGCTGGTATTCAAGCGGCACGAAGAAGGTCCACCAGGCGAACGGAAACCCCCATAACGCTCCCGACACCAGGTTGCCCAGCATCATCTGGCGCAACCAGCGCGGCCCAGCACCGGGCTGGCCGCTGTTGCGGTCGTAATGCAGCATCGCCAGACAGCGCGCAAGCGCGACGCACAGTGTCAGCACCAGCCATGACATGACTTGCGGCAACGCCACGACGTCGCGCATCACATTCGCCACCACACATGCGCTCAGCGCAGAGCCCGTCAATGCAAACGGAAAACTACGGCGTAACGATGAAACCTGCACAGCCACGATCCGTTCACCGTAATCGGATGGCTGTGCAGGTAAGTCAGGAAAAAACCGGATCACAACATGACCTATTTAGCCGCCCATGCAGCAAAACGCTGTTCAAGTTCATCACCATGATCGGTCCAGAATTCGCCATCCTGACGCACCGCGTTTTTGATGTTCTGCGGTGAGTTAGGCAGCGACGCCAGCGTTTTTGCATCGAGCTTCGCAATCCCGCCGGTATTCACCGGGCCATAACCAATCCGTTTGGCGAAATCCGCCGTGGCACCAGGCGAGGTGGCATACGCGATGTATTTGTATGCCGCCGCGAGATTAGGCGTGCCCTTGACGATGGCCCAGTAGTCGAGATCGTAGATGCTGCCATTCCATGCGACCTGGAGGTTCTTGCCATCTTTGCGCGCGGCGTTGATCCGGCCATTGAATGCCGACGACATCACGACGTCACCCGCCACCAGAAACTGCGGCGCTTGCGCACCAGCTTCCCACCACTGGATGTACGGCTTGAGTTCAGTCAGCTTTTTAAACGCGCGGTCCACCCCGGCTGGTGTCGCCAGCACGCTGTAGACATCTTTCGGCGGCACGCCATCGGCCATCAGCGCGAACTCCAGATTGCCCCGCGCCATCTTGCGCAAGCCGCGCTTGCCTGGAATCTTCTTCACGTCCCAGAAGTCTTTCCAGCCAGTAGGGGCTGTTTTGAGCGCATCGGCGTTATACGCCAGCGCCGTGGACCAGACAAAGGCCCCTACGCCGCATTCGTCAATCGAGCCTGGGATGTAATCAGCCTGCTTGCCGATCTTCGTGAAATCGAGCTTCTCGTACAGGCCCTCGCTACAGCCCCGGCCCAGATCACCAGACTCCACATCCACCACGTCCCACGACACGTGCTTCGCTTCGACCATTGCCTTGACCTTGGCTTGCGAGCCGTCGTATTCGACCACCGAGACCTTGGTGCCCGACGCCTTTTCAAACGGCTGGACAAACGCCGCGCGCTGCGCGTCGCCATTCGCGCCGCCGAAATTCACCACCGTCAGGCTCGATTGCGCCTGAGCTGCGCCAGCCATCACCATCATCAAGCCTGTTAGCGGCCATACGATGCCTTGTTTCATGTGTCTCTCCTCGCATCCTTCAGTTATTGGGTTACTGCGTACTGCGCTGGACTTGCTGTTTCCTGCCTGGTACATGCTGCGTGCTGCGTCATTGCCTGCTGCGTCATTGGCCTGGTAACGAGAAGCGCGCAGCAGCTGCCCCTCGCACCGTTTTTCTGGCTAAAGCCGGGCGCGTGCCGTGGCGAATGCCAAGGCGTCATCGAGTGCTTCAATCAGCAGGTCCGCATGTTCTCCCGAAAAAGGCAGCGGCGGGCGAATTTTCAACACATTTCCTTGCACCCCTGTGGCGGAAATCAACACACCGGCCTCGCGCATGCCATTCACCACGTTCGCGGCAATCTGTGCCAAAGGCTGTGCCGCGCCGGCTGGCGCGCCCAGTTCGACCCCGGCGAAGAGCCCCGTGCCGCGCACCTCCGCGATCAGCGCGTGACGTTGTGCGAGCCAGCGCAAGCCCGCATGCAGATGCTCACCAACGTAGTACGCGTTTTCACCGAGTTTTTCGTCTTCGAGCACATCGAGCACCGCTGCTGCTGCCGCGCACGACACCGGATTACCGCCGAACGTATTGAAGTAGCGCACCGACGCGCCAAACGACGCGATGATCTCCGCGCGCAACGCCACGCCCGCCACCGGGTGGCCATTGCCCATCGGCTTGCCCATCGTGATGATGTCCGGCACCACGCCGTGGCGCTCGAAGCCCCACATGCGCTCACCCAGACGCCAGAAACCCGCTTGCACCTCATCGGCGATCAGCACGCCACCTGCGCGGCGGATCACGTCGGCGGCAGGTGCAAGCGCATCGCAAGGATGCGAGCGCACGCCATCGCTAGAAAAAATCGTATCGACGAGCAACGCCGCAGGCCGCACGCCGTGCGCGCGCATATCGTCGAGCGCCGCTTGCACGTGCTGCGCGAAACTCAGCGGGCCACCCGTGCCAGGCGCTGGCACAGTGCGCACCATCGGGCCCAGCGCCATGCCCAGCGATGGCGACACTTCGGCCACGGCTGAGGTGACGCCGTGATAAGCGCATTCGGTGACGATCACGCCAGTGCCGCCAGTAAACGCCCGCGCGGCGCGCAAGGCCAGGTCATTGGCTTCGCTGCCGGTACACGTCAGCATCAGTTGGTAATCGGCCGCAGGCAACAGCGCCAGCAAACGTTCGGCGTAATCGAGAATGCCGGTGTGCAGATAACGCGTGTGGGTATTCAGTTGCGCAGCCTGGCGGGCAATCGCTTCGACTACGCGCGGATGGCAATGGCCCACTGCGGCGACGTTGTTGTATGCATCGAGATAGCGGCGGCCTTCATCGTCGTACAGCCAGACCCCCTCACCGCGCACCGGATGCAACGGACGCTCATAGAACAGGCGATAGGCAGGCCCCAGCAGATGAGCGCGGCGCGCGAGAATCGCGGCGGTGGTTGCAGCGGGATGGGTTTTTGCTTCGGTGGCACTAGCGGGGTTGCCGCACGCTTCAATGACGGACATCACAAGCCTCCGCAGCACAGCAGGCATGGAGATAATCTCGCGCTTCATCCCGTGACAGGGTCAGGAGCCGGTGCAACCCGCTCCACGCGAGGGCGTTGTTACGCAAGATATAGGCACTGTTTTCCGGCATATGCTGGGCGCGCCATTCGGTAATAGCGACCGTCATGACCAGCCGCGCGGCGATCAGGTCGAACAGCACGTCGATCTCAGCCGCTTCGAGCGGCAGCACCGAGTGATAGCCGCTGACCATGTCCGCCACGCTGGCCAGCGGATTGCCGGTCACATTGATGTGATACGAACAGGCCACGGCCAGATCCTGGATCAGCGGCGCGTAGATGATGTCGCCGAAGTCGAGAATGCCCGCGACAGTTTCATGCGCCCCGCTGTCGACCAGCACGTTATGCCCGTTCATATCGTTGTGAATCACTTGCGCGCGCAGCGTAGGCAGCACTGGGTTGGTATAGCGCTCGAAATTACGCACGAAGCCTTCTGCCATGCTACGCCGCTCATCGCCTTCAAGCCGCTCCACCAGCCGGGTCAGCGCCTGCATACGTTTGACGTCCCACAACAGCGGGTAATTCGACGCCGGATGAAAAAAGCCGCGCAACGCCAGATCAAGCTGTGCCAGACTCACGCCTAGATTGCGCCGCAACGCGGGCGTAGCGGCCGTGCGATGCAGCGGCTCACCTTGCATCCACGAAAACAGCCGCACCACACGCCGGTCGTCAGCGTTGATCTGCACTAGCGGCTCGTAGCTGCCGCACAGGCCCGGATACAACGTCGACACAGGCAGGCCCGGATCGACCCGCGCCACATGGCGGAACGCTTCGGTCTGAAAGTTCACGACGTCCTGCGGCTCGCCCGGGTGCGTAATTTTCAGCAGATATTCATGTCCCTCAGCAGTTTTCAGATGAAAATTCTGGTCGCGTTCGCCCGTCAGCGGTGTGACTTCGCCAGTCTGGCCGAACACCGAGACGGCGATATCACGGACCGCGCTGGCAGGCACCTGGGGTGCCGGATTCAGCAGCGAAGCCTGCAAGGTCAGCGGATAAAGATCCGACATAGCACTCCCAATGCGTTACGAAAAATTGTTATGCGCGTACACCGGTCGCCTGATGGCGATGCGCCGGGACCGGCGGCACGCTTTCTCAGCGCGCCCATTCATCCTAACGAGAATGGCGCAGCGCGATAGGGCCAATTTCCACGCCTGATTGAGGCCACCTCTTACAAAAACCCTTCTCACAAGCCCCCAAATGGAAGCCATTCTTCTTAGCGATCTGATCTTGCCGCGGCTCGTGCCGGATAGCGGCGAGTCGCTGCAAAACCAGATTGCGCAATGCATTCAGCGCTGCGTGCTCGACGGGCTGCTCAAGGTCGGGCACCGCATGCCTTCCACGCGCGCGCTGGCTAGCCAGCTCAAAGTCTCGCGCATTACCGTGCTGCGGGTTTATGAGCGCCTGACGAGCGAGGGCTATCTGAGCGCGAGTGTCGGCAGCGGCACGTATGTCGCCGATACCTTCGCCCAGCGCGGCCCACGCGAGCGCCCCACGCCCACTGCCACTGGCATCTCGCGCCGTGGCGCGCAGATTGTCTCCAGCACGCAAGGGCTGGTGCAGCTGGAAGGCGCGTTCGTGCCTGGCGTGGCGGATATTTCGCAGTTTCCGTTTCATGTGTGGCAGCGCCTGCAAAACCGCTATCTGCGCAAGGAATTCAACATGCTCACCGGTTATGGCGCAGGAGGTGGCTATATGCCACTGCGGCGCGCGCTGGCGAGCTATCTGCGTATTTCGCGCGGGGTGCAGTGCGAACCTGAGCAAGTCATCATCACGGCGGGCACGCATCAGTCGCTCGATCTCTGCGCCCGCATGCTGACCGATCACGGCGGCACCGCCGCCACCGAAGATCCGTGCCACTGGGGGATTCCCACCGTGCTGCGCGCGGCGGGCCTTGAGGTGCTGGCGTGCAAGCTGGACGACGAAGGCGTCGTGCTGGACGAGGCCACGCTCGCCGCCTCGCCCAAATTGCTGGTTGCCACGCCCTCGCACCAGTACCCTTCCGGCACCGTGATGTCGCTCAAGCGGCGCACCGAGTTGCTACGGCTCGCGCATGAACGCGATTTCTGGATTCTCGAAGACGACTACGACAGCGAGTTCCATTACGACGAGCGGCCGCTGCCATCGCTGCAAGGGCTGGATACGCATGGCCGGGTGCTGTACATGGGCACCTTCAGCAAGGTGCTGTATCCGGGCTTGCGCATGTCGTATGTGGTGGTGCCGCCCGCGCTGGCCGACGCCTTCGCCACCAGCCTCGCGCAACTGTTTCGTCCCGGGCAGATCACGACTCATGCGGCCATGGCCGACTTCATCACCTCGGGCCACTTCGCGGCTCACGTGCGCACCATGCGTGGGGTGTATGCCGAGCGCCGCGCGACGTTGCTCGATTCCTTCAGCCGCCACCTCGGGCGGGCTGCGACGCTTTCTGGCGGGCGCGCGGGGCTGCATCTGCAATGCCATTTCGACCCGGCGCTCGACGTCGGCGCGCTGGTGGCCGAGGGCGCGGCGCTCAAGCTCTCGCTGCGCGAGCTGCAGTACTACCAGATCGAAGCGGGCCAACCGAATGGCCTGGTGCTGGGTTATGGCGGCGTGCCCACGGAACAGATCAACGAGAAAGTCGCGCTGCTGGCGCAGTGTCATGAGCGATTGATGGGCTAGCTGATGTGTGAGCACATTAGCGCTGCAACGCCTGCGCGCTGGCACAGAAAGCCAACGCGCGTGGGTGGCCTTCCCTCCCGATGGGCGAAAGAGGGATGAAAGAGGAGCACAAAGCGCGGGGCAAAAAAAACCGGGCGCTCAAAGGGCCCGGCGTAGACACGGCGCGCTGGGAACGCGGCAGTGTGTCAAAACCTGTCTCAAGTTCAGGTGTGTCTGTCTTTCAAACGCGTTCTATCTGAGCGCACGCCTCACATCTCACGCCTCACATCTCAATCAAGCACATGCATAACCATGCCTCAAAGGCAGGGAATCGCTCCGATGGGCAGCATCAGACGCGCTTCGCGTCTTGCCAGCCCGACGCGCGGTGCGGATGCCACAGGAGGCGGACTGCGGCGCGCAATCTCCGTCAGCATCGGCGCGGCTGACATGCCAAGGGCCGGTGCCGCTTGTACCGCTTTGCCAGCCAGCGTGGCGGGCGCGGGCGTCACCACTGCGCTCGCCCGCGCTGTCTGCAGCGCTGGCACCACCGGCATCACTTCCAGCGCCGCTGGCGGCATCACATCCGAGACGCCATCGCACAACCCGCCTTGCACTGCGAGCAGGGCCGCCTGGGTCCGGTTCGGCACACCCAGCACGCTGAAGATCGACGAAATATGGTTTTTCACGGTTTTTTCGGTCATCGCCAGGCGCTCGCCGATCTCCCGGTTGCGCAGCCCCACACCAATCAGGCGCAACACTTCGCACTGGCGTGAAGTCAGACGGCCGAAAAAACCATTGGCAACGGGAGCCGCTGGCCGAGTGATCTGATGCATCCGCAGCAGACCACGCTCACCTTGAGCCACACGCCGCATCACCTCGAACAGCTCGTCGCAGTGGCTGGATTTATGCACGAAGGCGCTGGCACCCGCTTCGAACGCGTCGTGCGCATCGCGCTGGTCGTCAGCTGATGAGAGAACAATTAGCGGCACATTCCGCGCCACTGCACGCAAGCGTCGAATCAGATCCGCGCCACCCAGATCGGGCAAGAAATAGTCCGCGACGATCATCTCCACAGCCGGCTCACTCGCTAGCCGCAGCAGTGCCTGCGCCCCGCTTGCCGCCATCAGCACCTGCATCTGTGGCATGTGTGCGCGTAACGTCAACGCCAGTCCTTCTCTGAACATGGCGTGGTCGTCAATCAGGCAGATTGTTCCCATTGCATCACCCCCGTGATTTGCCGCCTGCCACTAGCGGGTCAACGGCCCTGTCTTATGTGAGAAAAAATCACATCGCACGGACGCTGCCTGCCGTTTTCAGGCGGCTCGATAAACCTGTTGCATCTGGTCTTACGAATTTTTTTGTCTTGCTAAGTCTTTAGGGGGGAAGTGTAATGCGTGCGGGTCACAGACCGTAAGACCAATTCAAAACGCATCGTATAGCCATCTCAAATTTATCTGATAAGGGTCATCAGCAAAGTTGATACGGCAGACAGCCGCTTAATGCGGCGAGGGGAACGGCTGGATGCGGAGCGGGCGTGGTGCCGCCCTGTGCAGTGGGGGAAATAACTGAGCCAGGATGCCGAAAACCCGGCATAGCCGGACATGACCCGGCTATGCCCTGGCGAGCGTGCCTAACAAACGTACTTAACGAACGCGCTTAACTACTCGTCAGTCTGGAGAGTCCGATCAGTTCGTCCAGCAAGTAGCCCGCCAACTGGTACATCGCTTCAGGCGTGCCCAGACCAAACACCTTGTAGCCCTTGAACCCGGTGCTCAGGAGCTGGATATCCATGCTGCCACCCTGTACGGCGATATCACAAAACAGCTCACGAAACAGGTAATAGCCAGATATCTCATAAGTGTCGGAGATCCACTCAAGGTAGCTCGTGCCTTCCGGACGTTTGTTTTGCAAATGCGGCGAGTTGCGGCTGCGCTCGATCTGCAGGTTGTAAGCCTTGATCAGTGAATCCAGCCACGCGGTGCGATCCTTGCCGCTCTTGCAGTTAATGACCGGAATGCAACCTGCGCGCTGTGCAAGGAGCGCTAGCAGCAGCGGCAATAAATACGGATTCTTGCCCGGTGTGTGATGGCGCTTGTCCTTCATCTGCGCCTCGATGTCCCCTATCAGCCCTTCGATTTCCTCGGCAAGCGACTCTGCTAGCGCTTTCTCAGCGTCAGTGGACGCGCTGCTCTTTTCCAGTGTGGCGTGCTCCCTGGCAGCCGCAAAAAATCCGGGCAACGAGGCGGCATTGATGGTGTCGGAGTAGTCCCAGCCGCCGATGTATTCCGTTAACGGTGCAAAGATAAAACCCAGCGCCCGACCGAACAGCGTATTACCGTCGGGAGCCAGCATGGCACCGGCATTCACTCCGGTGCTGAACGAAAAAAACTCGGCTGAGACCTCGGTGATCTCGTCATCAGACCCATTCAGTTTTATCGTGCCGCCATCTTTATAAATGTCATTCAGCTTTTTATACGTCTCGAACTGCAGCCTCGTCATGTCCCCTTCAGGCATACCTTTCGTTGGCGTGAGTATCGAAATCGGCACGAGCTTGATCTTCACAGGCTTCGCGCCAGAGGTGCACGCAGACATGGTGGGGACTGCTAGCGGGCCACCCACCACCTCAGCGCCCTCCGTCGCTGGCTGGCCTTCGGTCGTGGCTAACGCAGGCGCGCGCATACCGGCTGCTACCAACAGCACTTCGAGGGTCCGTTCAACCGCAGCCGCCCTGACTTCTTCAGGGCTTGCTCCCGGTATCTGCGGCGCATTCACGGCAAGACGCAGCACGCTTGAAACCTCCTTGAGCTCCCCCGTCACCGGGTCTTCGAGCTCACACGTCGACGACCAGAGATTGGTCGCGTGCGCGCTTTCCTGGAAGCCGCTGGTAAAGATGTTCTCTTCGATCTTGTCGTAGCGGGATTTGAGCGCTGGGAGCTGCGAAGCCGGGGTCATCGTGGAATGGAACAGGATGTCACCAGAACGCACTTCCCGCCTTATCACGGACACGCGCTGGCGGTTACGCTCCTGTGCCATGGCGCGTTTCAGCTTTTTGCTGAGCTTATCCTGCGAACGCTTGTCGCCCGCACTACGGGCCACGCGGTATAGCGCCTGGTCCACCTGCAGGCGGTAGGCCTCGAACTGCGCGATATCGGCCTTGGTGGCATGGCGCGTCATCGCCCCACTGCACGTTGGCAACGCGAAATCCTCGGCTACAAAGAAAGCCGCCCACCCAGATCGCCGAATCATGTTGATGGCCGTGCTCTGCAGCAAGCTGGCCTCATCCGCGAGATAACCCACATCTCTGGAGCCCGACGCATCATTCGTGAATTTTTTGGCGGGTGGCTCAACGCTAAGCGCGCAATTGCCGTGCAACGGGGTACCGTTAAAGGGGTCCTGGCCTGGCGTGCGCTTTCTCATGGGGTACAGCAAGTCCATGCCGACGTCTTTGGGGGACGCGTTCTTGAGGTACTCCGAGTTCACACTCCCACTCAAGCTCGTGTTTAAACTTATGCCGCCCGCCATTGCCTGCCCCCTACCTTGGAGTAATCAGTTCACGCAGCTAGCTGGAAGACCCCGCTCGCATACCAGATCGAGTGGCTTCACCGGCAAAACGCGCAGCGCTGATCCATTCAGCTCGCGCTTTTGACACCGTTGATCCCTCGCCTATTTGTTGCCTGTTGCTTGTCGAAGCACTACCAAAATCATTTTTCTGCGTGGTCTGATACTTGTTTCAGTCAGTTAAGTAACCGCTCGCGCCCGCGAGTTCCATATTTCACCCAGCATTTTTATTCAGCATTAGTTCACGCGGCACTCAACCGGATGACTCAGTGCCCCACAGGCGTGAGCGGCGCTGCCCTAGCCATCCGCGTAATCCGCCAGCACCCGGCGCGGTGCCAGGCACGTCTCCGCCCGGGCCGCATCGCGCTGCGACGGCTCGGACGCGAGCAAATCAAGCCGGTAGCCCAGCGCATACACCGTGCGGATATTGCACAGCCCGGTGGCCGATAACTTGAGTTTTTTACGCAGCGTATGAATGTGCTGCTCAATCGAACGCGCGGCGATCTCCTTGCACGCATCCCACACCGTCGCAGCGATCTGCGCGCGGCTCAGCACCCGCCCCGGGTGAGAGAAAAAAAGCCACGCCAGTGAAAACTCACGCGCCGTCAGCGCCACCTCGGTGCCATTCACGAAGATCGCGCCGAGATCCCGATGCAACGTATACGGCCCGTGCTGCAGACGGTCAGCCAGACGGTTACGCCCTTCACGCTGCAGCACGAGATAGACCCGGAAACGAATCTGCTCGACATCATCCCGGTGCACCACGTCTTGCGCCCCGGCTTGCGCCAGCGCCCGCAGATCCGACCAGTCTGGATGACGCGCCAGCACGATCACCGGCGTAAACAAGTCGGGATTGCCATTGCGCCACGACAGCAGCGGCCGCGCTGCAATCATGTCGTGCTGCACGTCGATCAGCACCATGTCGTAACGTCCGCCGCGCATCGCGCGCAGCAGTTTGCGGTCGTCGCTATAGGCATCTACCGCCACGCCATCATGCCCAAAACATTCCCCGATGCTGTGGATCAGCACGGCATCGCCACTCGCTATTCCAACTCTCACGCGACTCTCCATGACGATTCTTTTATACGTATCAAAACCGGTAATCCGGGTTTTATCCAATGTATGCAGCACTTTACCCAGCGGGTTGCACCACGTTAGTGCGATGAATAAAAGACTTTTTAATCACCACTCCCGTTAGTGCAATAAAAAGCGAATTCGGATGCAACACAAACGAAATTTTTATTTCATATACGGTTTATTCCATGACATCTGGAACCCGCCATGGTCAAACCTCACAGCATGCAATAAGCGAACGAATGCTGACTGAATAAGGCACCACATCCTGAAATAAATCCGCCCATACCATAAATTCGGCAATCAGGTAATTCAGTCAAAAATCGACAATTCATCACACAAAGGAAAATTCATACATGCTACTGTCCGCCAATAAATACATTCCCCCCGCAATCAACTTCGCCGCTTAAACCCGGGCCGGACCCGGCGCGCCGGATTGATTTCAACCCTTGCGTTCATTGCACGCCAGTCACGCGCCTGCGCCGCTTTGCGGCACCGTTGCGCCCAGCCTCGGGGGGAGATGAGGCAGAGTGATTTTTTCTCTGCCTGCTGGTCTGTTGGCCTGCTGCTCTGCTGGTACTTGTACGCCCAGCCAGACCTTGCAGCGCGGCGGAGCACTGGCTTGCGCGCATCACAACAAAACAAACCGTCACAACCACCGCGAAGCACCGGTTGGCGGAGAAAAATATATGGCCATCAAAGAATTACGTTGTCTTGATCTCTTGCGCGTGGTGCCGCTGAGCCGCGCGTCATCGCCGCGGCAAGGTCCGCTGACTTCGTCGCCGCGTTTCACGCCGCCGCGTGCGCTGAATACGCCCCATCCAGCGTTACCACTACCGCCAGGCAAGCCAGCGAACCGGACGCGCCAGCCCTGCGTTCTTCCGGCGCGCGCGCAGGGCTGGCGAGTGATCGCGCAGCCAGTGGCCCAGCTTGCTCATCATCTGGCACCGCTGTGCGCCAGCACCGATATCACGTTCAGTCCACCACCGCGCCAGCCTGCGGCGATGGCGACGCTCCCCCCCCCCACCACTGCAACGAGTTCAACCTCGGCACGCGCTGACACCACGCATCCGTCAGCCACATCCGAAGCGGCACTCCTGCAACGCATCGCCCAGCGCGATGCGGCAGCGCTCACGCAGTTGCACCGGCTTTACCGGCCACGGCTCGAACGCTATCTGCGGCGCTTGACGCGCAAACCGCATCTGATTGATGAGGTGATTAACGACGTGCTGCTAGTGGTCTGGAACAAGGCAGCGCGGTTTCGCGGTGACTCGCGCATTTCGACGTGGATCATCGGCATTGCCTACCGCGCCATGCGCAGCGCGTTGCGCCAGGAGGAGATGCATGCGGACGAGTTGCTCATCAGCGGCGCTGAAGCCGACGAGATTCATGCGCTGCTGCCATGGCACGACGCTGACGAGCTCAGCGACTGGCTACAGCACGCGCTCGCGCTGCTCACGCCGGAGCATCAGCAAGTGCTTGAGCTGGCGTATGTGCTGGGTCATTCAATGGAAGAAATTTCGCGTCACCTGCGCTGCCCGCTCACCACGGTGAAAGCTCGTATGGTCCACGCCAGGGCCCGGCTGCGCACGCTCCTGCCCGCGCTCGCTACGCCACATGGCCGTGTTTAGTGTGAGCTGATGCGCTTAGCGCTGCCGCGCTGCTTCGCTAATGCGCACGGCTTTTCGTTTCCAGCCCCGATGCCGGGCCAGCACTCCCTTACGCTGCTGCTCGGGACAGCCAGCAGGTGGCTGTGGCGCGGCCATTGAAGTCTTGTTGCAGATCCGGCCCATACGCTCCGGATCTGACCAGTCAACACTTACTGCTAGAGGCATTCATGGATCAAAGCATTCAGACGTCCAGCCGTTCGAACCTCACCGCACCGTTGTCACCTGCGCTCAATGGGCTCGGTTCAGGAGACGATCAGCAAGCCAACATCGAAAAAATCCTGGAAGACATTCTCGCGGTCCTTCAGCAAAAACTGCAAAGCTCGCCGCAGGATGCAAGCGAGGCTCCAGCAGGCACCTCGAACGGTCCCGCTGCAACCGCCAATACCGCCTCAAACCCGGGTGCCAGCGACATGCCAGCTGCGGGCGCAGGCGCGGACACGGCGGGTGCAGCGAAAGTTGCCGCGAGCGCGCAGCAACTGAACGTGCCGCATGAGCAGATCGCCGCGTTGCTGCAACAGGTCCGAGATCTGTTGCAGCAAATCCAGCAGCAGCCAGCAGGCAGTGTCGGACAGATGAATCCGCAAACCGCACAGTTGCTCGATGACATGCTGCAACTGCTGCAGCATCTGGAAAGTGGCGCAGGCGGGGGGGCCAATGCCGGCGATGCGGGCGGCGCAGGAAGCACGAGTGGTGGTGCGCAACCTTCGGGTGCTCCGGCAACCGGGGGGGCCAGTGGTTCGGCTAATGCAGGCAATCCCGCTGCCGAGTTGCCTTCGACAGTGATCGCGCTGGTCGGCGACGTAATAAAACTGCTGTCCGAGCTGAAAGCCCTGCATAACTCGCACGCGGGCGGTGCCAGCGGCACGCCCACTTCAGGCGGAACCCCAAGCCCGAATAGCGGCACGAATAACGCGCCTGCGGCCAGCAGCTTCGCGGCCAAGCATCCGCACATCCAGGCCTTGTTCAACCTGCTGACAAAACTCGCGCCGATGATCATGCAATTCATCAAGCCACTCGCGCCGTT
Source organism: Paraburkholderia bonniea (assembly GCF_009455625.1). Lineage (NCBI taxonomy): Bacteria > Pseudomonadati > Pseudomonadota > Betaproteobacteria > Burkholderiales > Burkholderiaceae > Paraburkholderia > Paraburkholderia bonniea. The sequence goes on from NZ_QPEQ01000001.1 coordinate 2,170,332, forward strand.
AGCACTGGCGCTGTAACCCTCGCGGCATATGTCACGCCTGGCCACACCGGCTGCATCTGCCTTATCTGTGTCTGTGATATCCGCCGTACGGACCACCGGCGCCGGCTGAAAAGTGAGCGCGTGGGTGCCTGGAAGCCGGGCTGCCCGCTCTCACTGGCTCCGCTCAGCCGTTGCCGCGCACCGTGCGGTGAATGGCACAAATAAGAGAAAGCAGAACGCAGATGACCCGGAGCAGGCGTGGCATCTGCAACGTTTGTGTTGTCTGTGTTGTCTGCGCGCTGGCTCAGCAGCGCGCACGCACACACCCAAGTGCTACTTCACCCCTCGTGTACCGCGCGAAGCTCCGCGCTCGTGCTCATGGCCGTCCACCGTGCGGTGCAGCCAAACGCAGATAACCCGCCGTTACTGACGTAGCACCCTCAACGCCTGCGCTGTCTGCACGCTAACCTAGCAACCCGCACACACACCCAAGCGCTACTTCATCCCCTCCTGTGCCGCGACACTCGCTGGCACCGCGCGAAACGCCGCACCCGCACTCGCCGCCTCCCCCACGCCCGCCGACAAAATCCGTGGTGTCAGCAAAAAAAGCCGCTGCATCCGATGGCCTCGGCTATGACGAAAACGAAACAGCGCACCGAGCACGGGAATCTTCGAGAGCAACGGCAATGCCGTTTCCTCATGATCGTTCTGGTCCACCGAATATCCGGCAATCAGCAAGCTCTCACCTTCGCGGATCAAGGCCTGGGTATCAATCGTGCTGCTGTCGACAATCGGCAAGAGGCCCACTTTCTGCTCGCTGAGACGGCCGTCTTCGATATGCATGTCCATGCGAATCTGCCGCTGCTCAGGCGTGGTGACAATCATCGGCAACACCCGCAGCGACACCCCTGCCGACACGCTGTAGAGATCACTCGACTGATAGCCCCCTACCTGGACGTAGAACGTCTGTTTGTTCTCCATCACCGCTTCGAGGTTATCCAGCGTCTCCACTTTGGGGCTGGCGATGATGCGCGCCTGGTCGCTCTGCTGCAGCACGCTGATGCGGCTCAGCAAATAGCGGCCTGAGCTGCCAATCACGGCCGTCAGCACGCCACCGGGGGTGGCCGGCAGCATGCCTGGCGACGCGTCACGCTCGCCGTCACGATCACCTTCACGCCCGCGCTCGCGGCCGGTGCCGCTCGTGCCATTCAGATGGCTGCTATGCACTTGCCAGTCGACACCCAGTTCCTGCAACGCGTTATCCGTGATCTCAATGATGCTGGCGTCGATCTCCAGAATCCCGGGCCGTAAATCCAGTGAATGGATCAGCGTGCCAAACGCGCTCATGTTTTCAGCACGGTCGCGGATCAGCACCGAATTGCTGCGCGAATCAGCCTCAATCGTCGGCCCAGGCGGTGGCACGTCACCCGCCGCGGCCGCGCCGCCTGAGCCCGCCATCGCCCCGGCAGCGAAACCACGCGCCATGCCGCTCACGCCTGTGGCCCCAACGGCCTGGCTGTCCTCTGACGCACCATCAAAGCGCCCCGGCAAGGGAGCCATCAGGCCCGCCCCGCCCTCGCCGCTCATGCCGGAGCCGGAGAACCCGGCGAACCCTGGCAGCGGCGCGGGGCCACTGCCGCCCTCACGCTGCACCCCATTCATCACGCCACGCGCTTCCTGGCTGCGCACATCGGGCAAACGGTAAGCCGCTCGCTCCGGCGGCATCGGGTCCGCCGTCACCGGATTGCTCTGGCCATACAGACTGCGCAGCACCGTCGCCACGCCGCGCACGGTCACCGCGCGGCCGTTGACCGTGAGACTGCGGTCGGTCGCCCAGGCATAGCGCAACGGAAAACGTTGCGCCACCACCTGGGAACCCGGCAGCGCGTCATGGTCGAGCATCGCCGCCACGCTGGTCACCAATTCGACAAAACGCGGCGGCCCGGACACCAGCACCGTGCGCGATGGCGCGTCGTAGCGCACTGGAAAACGCGGGTCTTCGATCTGCAAACGGCGCAACGCACCACGCAAAGCCTCGACGCTGGCATGCGCCAAACCCACGGTGGCACTACGCGCCTCGTTCGCGCCAGCGATACGCAGCACCGCGCCGTCGTAATACCAAAGCACACCGAACGAGCTGGCCATCTGCTCCAGAAAGAGCTGCGGGCTGGACGAAAAACTACCGGAGACGGTGCCTTCAACGTTCGGCGAAATCCATGTCATCAGATGCTGGCTGGCGCTGAAATCGCGCAGCACATCTTTCAGATCTTTATGGTCGGCCACGTAGTCGAAACGGCTGTTTTGCCAGATCACTGGCGCGGCCCGCAAGGCCGGGCTGCACAAGCCCGCGAGCGCCACACCCAGCAACGCAGGCAAGGCCCGGCGGGCAACGGAGAGCGGAAAAAATATCGTCATGAAGCGCGGCAGATCAGAAAACGCCAGGCGTCGAGGCACAAACGCATGGCTGGAGGCATGAGTGCTGATGGCATGGGCACTGGGGTATGGACGCTAGAGGTATGGGCATTGAAGTGTCAGCACTGGGGTAGCAGCACTGGGGTACCAAGCACCGCAACACCAGCGCCAAGGAATCAAAGCACGAACCCGGCATGCCAGGACAGGGCAGAGCGAAACCGAACCAAACACCCTGCCTGGGACGAGCCGTGCTTATTGGCCAAGCGTTTCAGAAGGCGATTCGTTGAACTGCTTGCGATACCCCTTGGCGAATGCCGAGCGGCTTTTAACCCCCCAACGGCTAGCGGTATCGAAGATCGAGGTATCGGCACAATCGTCACTCAGCAAATCATCGCGGATGCCATCGAGACGCAGACGCCGCACCAGGCTACCTGGCGACATACCCAGCGAGCGCTTGAACGTAAGTTGCAACGCGCGCTCGGTGACATCGATTTGCGCGGCGATTTCACGCGTGCTCAGATCGCTGCGCTCCAGGTTGTCGATGATGTAGCGATATGCGCGGCGATACTTCGGCGGCAAACGCGCGGAGATATCGTCGGCGGGCGCAGCCTGGTGGCTCTGGCGCTGCGACGGCCCCAGCGCTTCGTGGCGCAGACAGCGCAGCGCTTCGGAGGCGTAGTTCGAATACAGCTTGAGCGCTTGCACCGAATCCCCCTGACGCGAGGCCACCTTGGCGGCGCAGTACAGGTAGTCGAAATTGCAGCGCCGCGCGTGCAGATCAGTCTCAGCACAACCGAGTTTGGCCAGCACGTTATGGGCCAGTTCATCGTGTCCGCCCGCCAGCGCAGCCAGCAACAAATCGAGCCGGGCCAGAAAGGTTTGTGCCGGGCCGATTGCGCCAGGCGCGGGATGCAGCAGCGTGAGCAGCACCGCAGGCGCAGGCAATTCGCCTTGCGCCAGTTGCGCCAGACGCGTCAGATAAGCATGACGTTCAGCCAGCAACGGCGGCAAGCTGGCCATATCTGGCGCGCTGAGTTGCCGCGTCAGCGCGGCCCGGTCGGTTGCGCTACACATCGTCAACGCCAGCGCCGAGCGCCAGAACGCGTGATCGCTCAAAGCGGTGGCATGACGGATTTGCAACTGCACGTCGAACTCACGCGCCAGCAACCCCACTACCTGACGCCAAAGGTGTTCCTCATGAGCCTCAGCGAGTTGCGCCGCGCGCAACAGCGTCGCATCGGCCTCCCCCTGGCGCCCCACCTGGTGATGCGCCAGCGCCAGCCCGACGAGCGCCTCAAGCGTGTCAGCAGGACTAGCCTGACGCTCACTCGCCATCCGCGCGAAACACTTCGCCATCGCCCCATAACGCTCACGCACCATCAATTGCCAGCCGGTATTGCGGCACGACAGACTACGCAAACGCAGGTCATCGCCCACCACGCGTTTTTGCGCACGGCGGTATAGCTCTTCGGCATCCTGGTCCGCGCCCAACAGCAACGACACATCGGCCGCCGCCACCAGCCGCACATCGTCTTGCGCCTCGAACTTGCGGCTACGCTCCAGCACATCGTCAACCAGGCAATACGCACGCTGCGGCTCGCCATCGAGCATCGCCTGACAAAAATCCGGCAACCGCCGACGTAACGCCAGCCCTGACGACAACGCGAAATAAACCCCTGAGAACATGGATCAGCACCTCGGTGAATGCATCCGGCCAACGAGCCGAAGCAAGTACACCGATCATAGGGAGCAGGCGGCACGCAATCTTCAAATACCCGCGGCGCGATCTACAACAATGCTCACTACAGGGGTGGGAACTACGGATGGCGGGGGGTTGTGTGGGCGGTTTTGCGTAGGCCGTTCGCGTAGGCGGTTCGCGTAGGCCGTTCGCGTAGGCCGTTCGCGTAGGCGGTTCGCGTAGGCAGGTCGCGTATGGCCGACGAGGAAAATGAACGAAGCGCGATAAGCGATAAGCAATGACCGGAGACCGATAACCGGCAAGCGGAACACGTCAGGCCATCAGCACCAGACGGCATATCCAGCGTTAGCGCGCTATGGCTGGCGCACCTGAAGACGGCGCGCTTGAAGAAGACACACCAGGCCCCACCATCCCCGCGCGGAAACCCGCCGCGAACCCTCCGAGCGACACATCGCCCAGCACCTGCGAAGTGAACAGCGCAATCAGCACGATCAGCATTCCCATCCCGACCAGGCCACGCAGCGGTTGCGACAGCGAAGCCGGCGAAAGCCGGTCAGCGGCATGGGCGATCACGCCAAAGCCAAGATCAATCAGCACCAGCACCAGCATGAAAGGCGTCGAGAGCCGCGCAATAGCCATCCACATGGTGTCGGCACGGTGCAGCAAAAACGTTTCAGCCATTGCCGAGAGCGAAGGAAACAGCGCGTACGGGGGCCACCAGCGAAACGATTCGAACAACGCGGAGAGCAGGAACAGCATGCCGCCGCCGAGATAAAACAGCGTCACGCTCAGTTGCAGCAGAAGGTTCGACACCGGCGTGCTGGAGTCACCGCGCAACGGGTTGGTCATCTGCACATTGTTGAATCCGGTCAACCCGTCAATCAGCATGCCAACGCTTTGCGCGACCCAGAACACGGTCGCCGCCGCGTAACCAAACGCCACGCCCAGAAAAGCCTCTTTGCCCGCCAGCAAAAGCAGCATCGCGCCGTTCAACGCCTCGAACGGTGCCAGCGGCTGCGCCGCCGCGATGAAGTACGTCAGCAGATACACCACGCCATTGCGTGCCGTGCCGGGCAGCGCGGTATCGCTAGTGGCCGGTAGCAGCATGAACGCGCACAGGATGCGCACGCCAAACAACAGCAACGCCACGAGCAGACCGTGATAAGCCGCATACCAGCTCAGCAGGGCCTGCGCCAGAACACGCCAGTCGTCCATCGGCTAGCGCGGTGGCGGCAGCGGCCGCGCGCGCCGTGCCCAGGCGAGATCCAGTGCGTCATCTTCAGCGCGGCGCTGTGCAAGACGCGCGGCGCGCTGAGTCAGTTGCCGCAGTTGCGCTTCACTCGCATCGCGCCGGGTGTCCGCCTGTACCAGCGCGGCGCGCGCCGCGGCTAGCGCACGGCGCGGCTCGGCCAGCGCCTCGCTCGCCTCATGACTGCGTCGCAGCGCCTGCTCGCACGCCTGGCGCAACGGCGCACCCAGCGCGGCGTAACGCAGATACTGAGCGGCGTCGATGGTGCGGCCCGGGCCCAGCAAACGGTTCAGGCGCGCGTCATGCTCAAGCACACGTGCTTGCGTCTGGGCCAGAACCTGGTGCGCGGCAGCCCACGCCGCTTCGGCTGCGGCGCAAACCTGCTGGGCGCGGCGCAACGCTCGTTCAAGCCGCTCGCGGCTGCGGGCGCGCGCCGCCAGTAGCCTGCGCCAAGCGTCGATCGTCGCGCTGTTCTGCTCACTCATTTCGATTTGCTGTTGAGGTTGTTGTGGTGCGGGTTGTTGTGGTGCGGGTTGTTTGTGCCGTTGTTTGTGCCGTTGTTTGTGCCGTTGTTTGTGCCGTTGTTTGTGCCGTTGTTTGTGCCGTTGTTTGTGCCGTTGTTTGTGCCGTTGTTTGTGCCGTTGTTTGTGCCGTTGTTTGTGCCGTTGTTTGTGCCGTTGCTTGTGCCGTTGCTTGTGCCGTTGCTTGTGCCGTTGCTTGTGCCGTTGCTTGTGCCGTTGCTTGTGCCGTTGCTTGTGCCGTTGCTTGTGCCGTTGCTTGTGCCGTTGCTTGTGCCGTTGCTTGTGCCGTTGCTCATGCCGTTGCTCATGCCGTTGCTCATGCTGTTGCTCATGCCGTTGCTCATGCCGTTGCTCATGCCGTTGCTCATGCCGTTGCTCATGCCGTTGCTCATGCCGTTGCTCATGCCACTCACGGCAACGCGAACGCGGTCACGCTCGCGCGCGTCGTGGCTATGTCCGAAATCTCGTCGGTGCGCTGGTTCAGCCACGTTTCTATCCCCCCGTGGCGCGCAATCGCTTCATCGGCCAGCGCATCGCGTCCCGCCTCGTATTCGCCAATCTGCAGCAGCAAAGCGATCTCCTGATACTTCGCCAGCAACACCCGCATCCGTGCCGCGCCCGCGCAATGCAACGGCGACGCCACTTGAGGCATCACCCGGCTCAGGCTGCGCAGCACGTCCAGCGCGGGATAGCGGTTGCGCGCGGCAAGCGTGCGCGACAGCACCAGATGACCATCCAGCAGCCCGCGTACTTCCTCGCTCACCGGATCGTCGGCCTCCTCACCTTCCGCCAGCACCGTGTAAAACGCGGTGATCGAACCCTGCGAGCCCATCCCAGCCCGCTCCAGCAAACGCGGCAGCTCAGCAAATGCCGACGGCGGATAGCCGCCACGCGCGGGCGGCTCGCCCAACGCCAGACCCAGCTCACGCTGAGCCCTGGCGAAGCGCGTCAGCGAATCCATCATCAGCATCACGCGCATGCCCTGATCGCGGAAATATTCAGCCAGCGCGGTCCCGGTCTGCGCTGCCCTGGCCCGCTCCAGCGCGGAACGCTCAGCCGTGGCGCAGACCACCACGCTGCGCGCGAGACCCGCTGCACCAAGCGTCAATTCGATAAATTCACGCACCTCGCGGCCACGCTCGCCAATCAACACGATCACGTTGACATCACACGCCGTGCCGCGCGCCAGCATCCCCAGCAAGGTGCTTTTGCCAACCCCAGCGGGCGCGAAAATTCCGACGCGCTGACCTTCCCCGATCGTGCTCAAGCCATCAATCGCGCGCACACCGGTGGGCATTGCGGTGTCGATCAAGCGGCGCGTCATCGGCTCGGGCGGCACACAGGCCACGGGCCGCCAGCCCTCGTGAGGCACCTCACCCAAGCCATCGAGCGGTGCGCCAAAAACATCCACAACCCGGCCGAGCAAACCCGGCCCAACCGGCACGGCCACCAGCCGCCCCAAACCCGCCACCCGCGTCACACGCGACAGGCCCGCGACACTGCCAAACGGCGCCAGCATCACGCACTGATGCGTCAAGCCGACAACTTCAGCGCGTTGCAGCAAGGCCCCGTTGTGGTCATAGAGCTCGCATAGCTCACCGAGCATCGCATCGAGCCCGCCGACTTTGAGCAAAGTACCCATGGCTTCAACGACCTTGCCATGACGCACCGGGGCTATGCGCTGGGCTAGCGTGCTTTCCAGACGGTCGAGCCAGGTGGTAAGTGGTGCGGGTATGGGGGTGCTGCTCAGGCTAGGCGTGGGCAGCATCAGCGGGCTTCCCCTGGTCGGACTGGGCGTGCTGGGGTGTTGGTGTTTGCGCTGGTGTTTGCGCTGGTGTTTGCGCCGGTGTTTGCGCCGGTGTTTGCATTGGCATTAGCGTGCGCACTGAAATTAACGTCCAAAGCACTGACGTCCAGCGCAGCAGCACCAACACCAGCCCCCCCATCCAGCGCCTGGGCCAGCGCACTTAGCTGCGTTTCAAGGCTTGCTTCCAGCACGCCGTGATCCCACTCGCAGACACAGGTTCCAGGGCTCAGCGCGGCATCGGCCTGCACGCGCGGCCGAAGCCGCCAACGCTGCGCCGCGCTCACCTGAGCAAATGCCGTGGCAGCCTGGGCCAGATCCTCGGGGGCAACCGTGACGCCAAGCCATGACATCTCCTCCAGATGACGCTCGACGCTATGCGCAACGTGCGCGAACACCGCTTCACGAGAGACCTCGCCCACCATCCGTTCCACCGTCTGCTGGATGATCTGCGCGATCCGTGGCTGCACGCTCTCTAGTGCTGCCTGCTCCGCCAGAACGTGCCGCAACCGCGCCGCATGTTCCTGGCGCAGCGCACGCTTGAGCCCTACCTCATAGCCCCGCCGCATGCTGTTGTGATAGTCGCTTTCAGCCCGCTCCAGCACACACGCCGCCTGCCAGTGAGCGTGACGCAACAGGGCATCGGCCTCACGCCGCGCCTGTTCGCGCTGCGCCGCTGCCATCTGCTCTGCTTGCTGCACCAACTGGTCACCTTGTTCCAGTTGAAGCCATTCGGGCGCACGCACCACGTCGTTCACCAGCGCCACGCTGGCATGTGCGGCTCTTAGCCAGATAACCATTGCAACTCCGGAAACAGTCGCGGCAACAGCACAAGAAAACGCTCGCTGTCAGAGCCGGAAAACGCATTGATGGTGGGGCTGGTGGTGGGGCTGGCATCAGGCGTCAACGCCATGCCACAACCCCGCAGCGTCAGCGTCACCAGCGTCTCGGCGAGCGGCAAAGGGCAGGCCTGATCGCACTGAAGCAGGCTCCAGCCGCTGGCGGCCAGCGTCAACGAGGTACTAACCGCCAGCCACGCTGATATGTCCGGTTGAACCTGTGCCTGAAGCTGAGACAGCGAGCGCGGCAGCACCTTGGCATTGCACTGCATTAGCTGGATCAAAGCGTGCTCACCGACTGCGGCGCTCAACAACCTGCGCTGCTCACGCGCGACGATCAGACGCAACGCCCCACCCATGGCGAAAAGCGTCCGCGCCGCGAGCACTCGCAGCAACCACTGGGGCTCAAGCAATGCCAGCCGGTTGGCCTGCGGCAGCAGCGCGCCAGGTGGAACCAGCGGGGAAAGCCAGGCCGCGCACATCTGCGGCCAGTGCCTGAGCATCGGGGCTGTTGCCGCTGGGACTGCGTGTGCTTTTGCGTGCGCCGTTGCATGCGCCATCCCATTCACCATCCCACGCGCCTCCTCCACCATCCCCGGCAACGCATCCGCCTTTCCTGCCAAAAACGCCTCTGCCACCTGCCCCCATGCTTCGCACTGCCGGGCAATCATCTGCTGCGACACCGCCCGCACGCGCGCTTCATACGCACGCAGCCACAACAGCCACACTGCCGCAGAAAACTCAGCGCCAACCCCCAGCACCCCATCCGCCACGCCTGACTCAGAGGGCAGCTCAGCGGAAAGCCCAGAGGCAAGCTCAACAGAAAGCTCAACGGCAAACCCAACACGCTCACATGACGCCATCGAAGCCTGCGCCGCACCTGTCGCCAGCTTCATGCGCGCCGCTCCGGACGCGGCCACACGCGTTGCCACTGCGTCTTGAGCGGCACCTTCCAGCGCCACCACACCCCTGCCGCCAGCGCACTCAACGCGACTCCGGCAAGCAGCGCCAACGCACGCCAGAGCCACGGCGAAGACCCCGGCAGCGCCTGCGCCGCAGGCGGCTCCACACCGGGGACTAAGGTCACGCTCACGTTGTCGTAGGTCAGCCCCTCAACCGCATGCACCACCAGATTTTTCAGGCTGGGTGTCAGCGTGGCAACGTCAGCTCCCGGCAAATACTTGATGAACACCGAAGCCGATGACGGCTTCACCACCGGTGCCAACGGATCGTTATTCGGCACCACGATCTGGACGTTGGCATAGACCACCCCGTCAATCCGCGACAACACCTCGGACAATTGCTGCGACACGCCATAAATAAAGCGCACACGCTCTTCCGTCGGCGTGGAGATCAAACCTTCCTTGCGGAACATTTCCCCGAGATTCTGATAGCGCGGATGAGGCAAGCCATGCGCACGCAACACGTCTATCGCCCGAGAAAACTGCTTGTCGCTGACCGATACCGTCCAGCTTTTCCCCTCCTCCTCGCTGTCCTTCGACGCGCTCACGCCAGCGTCGAGCAGCACCGCGAGTGTGTCGTTGGCATCAGCTTCCGTGAGGTGGGTAAACAACGTCTTGCTACAGCCGCCCAGCAGCAACAACACCAACATCGCAGCCAGCAGCCACGCCACACCTGGATGCGAACGCGGTGCGCACGATGCATAGCGCCAACCATCACCCAGCCTCGTAACGGAACAATCATGGAACACACAGCGCTGTCTCATAGCTTCACTGGTCAGGTTGCACAGCAGGATTCGCGCCGGGCAGACACCGCGTCACGGCACAGCACAGCCATGCCCCATATCCCATGCCTCATACCTCAGGCTCACTGGTTTTTCATCAAGGTCTGAACCGAGTTCTTGCTGCCTTGCGCGACGATCTGGCCGATGTACAGCCGGGCAGTCAGCGCCGACACCTGAAACTGGATCTTCATCGACTGGGCCACGGCTTGCTGCGTCGTCATCGACTCCGCCGCGCCAGAAAACTGCTCCACTTCACCGCTCAACGCATGAAACGCATGGTCCTGCTCGGCCACGATCCGCGCCACAGCAGATGGCCCGTGTGCATGGTGCTGGCTGTGATGCAGTACCCCAGACGGTGGCGCGGACACATCAGTCGCACCCGGTGCAACCCCCGCCCCCTGCACCCGGGCCGCATCGAGCCGCTGGCGAAAACGCTCAATCGCCCCAGCCTCTGGAGCAGCGCCAGGCGCACCCGGTTCCAGCGTCACGCCATGCGGTGCGAGCGCACCCTGAACAGGCTGGGTCAAGGGCGTCGCGCTTACAGGCGGCAGCGCCTGAAGCGCAGTAATCGAGATCGTCATGCGGCACTCCTCGGACGCGGCAACGGCGCGCCCATCACTGTCACGCAGGGAATAGTCAGATTCAAACGAGTTGCAACAGATGCACCGGCTCAGGCACGCAAATGACGCCGCTGCAGCATCTGGCCTAGCGGTTCCGGGCGTCCAGCAGCAGTACCCGCCACCGAACCCGTTGCCATACCTGGCCTGGCTGCCGCGCTGGCATTAGCACTAGCGACACCCCCAGCCACCGGCACACCCAGCAACGTCGCCACCAGCTCCATCGAATCCGGGTCATCACCCCGGCTCAGCACTTCATGGGCATACACCCGCCATTGCGGATCATTCATGCCATACAGGCTGACGGCGATCAGCGCGTGCACATATGAAGCAAACGAGCCACGCAACGGCTGATGCTCCAGCGCGCGCAGCACGCGCACAGCGTCGCTATAGCGGCTACGGCGAATCAGCATCCAGCCGTCATACGCGCCTAGCTCGATGAAATTCGGCCGCAGCACCCGCAACGCGGCCAGCAAGCGCTCCGACTGCTCCAGATGGCCACACCGCGCGCCATACATCAGCACCTCAAGCAGCGTGGCCACCAACTTGTCACTGCAATCCATTCCGTGCTTCACGCTCATGCGCTCTCCTGGCTTGGGGTCATGCGGGGGTCATACCTTCAGCGCCTGGCAGCAGCAGCCAGGCCCCGAGTGAACGTACCGCAGCGCGAGGCCACTACGCCCAGCCCCATGCGAACTGGCAACGCGGCAAGCGAAGCGCCGCTGCGCACTTCGCGCTAACGCACCACATTTCGCCCGTCACACGCGGCAGGCCCTCACCCGCCCTGCACACTGCGCCACTCTTCCTTGGCCAGGCTGCATCCATGTCTGAAGAAAAAACCGAAGCCCCAAGCGCGAAAAAACTACGCGAAGCGCGGCGCGACGGCAAAACCGCCAAAAGCAGCGATATCCCGTTCGCCGCCTGCCTGCTGGGCGCAAGCCTCGGCTTCGCGCTGCTCGGCCCGCAACTGGCCGAACAACTCCGGCTGCTGATGCGCAGCGGCTTCGCGGTCAAGGCTGCGAGCGCCGACAGCTTCTCGCTGCGCGCAGCACTGCTGGATGCAGGCCTGCATATGGCATGGCTAGTGTTGCCGCTGGTACTAGGTGTGCTGGTGGTGTCGCTCGGCACAGTGATGGCGCAAGTCGGTTTCATGGTGTCGTTCAAACCCATCACGCCCAAACTCGACACCCTCAACCCGGTGAATGGCCTCAAGCGGATTTTCTCGGTGCGCTCGGCGGTCGATCTGGCGAAGGCGGTGGTCAAAGCCAGCGTGATCGGCGCAGTGCTGTGGCAAACCCTGATTGAGCTCGCGCCAGCGCTGGTAAGCGTGGTGTATCAGCCACTCAGCGGGCTCGATGCGCTCGCCTGGAACGTGCTGTGCCACGTGCTGGGCATCGCCGCGCTGCTGTTCGCCGCGCTCGGCGTGCTTGATTACCGTCTGCAACGCTGGCTGTTCCTGCGCGACCAGCGCATGAGCAAAAGCGAGCTCAAACGCGAACATAAGGAAACCGAAGGTAATCCGCAGATCAAGGGGCAACGCCGCCGCCTCGCGCACGAAAACGCCTCCGCTCCGCTCCAGGCGAAAGTCGCCCAGGCGCAAGTGGTGCTGGTCAATCCAACCCATGTGGCAGTAGCGCTGCGCTATGCCCCCGACGAATGCGGCTTGCCCCGCGTGATCGCCAAAGGTGCCGATGCCCAAGCCCGGCTGATCCGCGAACAGGCCACGCGCGCGGGCGTGCCCATCATCGGCAATCCGCCACTGGCGCGTGCCTTGTTTCAGGTGCCACTCGAACACACGATCCCCGAGCCGCTGTTCGATGCTGTCGCCACGGTGCTGTCATGGGTCGAAAAAATGTCCGGGCACAGCGCCACATGAAAGCACGCATCCTGCACGACATCAGCGGCGAAACCGCACTTGCCGCACTGATCATCGCCGTTGTCGCGCTGATGGTCCTGCCGCTGCCCACCATCGTCATCGACTTGCTGCTCACGGTAAATATCGCCATCAGCATCGTGCTGCTGATGGTGACGATGTACACGCCCAACACCGCCTCACTGTTTTCGTTTCCGTCGCTGCTGCTCTTCACGACACTGTTCCGGCTCTCGCTGAATATCGCTTCGACCAAATCCATCCTGCTGCACGCCCAGGCCGGCCACATCATCGACAGCTTCGGCAAGCTGGTGGTGGGCGGCAACCTGGTAGTCGGGCTGGTGGTGTTTCTCATCATCACCACGGTGCAGTTCATCGTGATCGCCAAAGGCTCGGAGCGCGTCGCCGAAGTCGGCGCGCGGTTTACGCTCGATGCAATGCCTGGCAAGCAGATGAGCATCGACGCCGACGTACGCGCAGGCAACCTCAACGCCGAAGAAGCACAGCGCCGCCGCGCCCTGCTCGCCACCGAAAGCCAGATGCATGGCGGCATGGATGGCGCGATGAAGTTCGTCAAGGGCGACGCCATAGCGGGCTTGCTGATTACGCTGGTGAACATCGTCGCGGGCATCGTGATTGGCGTCAGCTACCACGGCATGAGCGCGGGAGAAGCGGCGAACCGCTTCTCCGTGCTGTCGATTGGCGATGCAATGGTGTCGCAAGTTCCCTCGTTGCTGATCTCGGTCGCCGCCGGGATTCTGATTACGCGCGTAGCCAACGAACACGGCAAGCCGCGCTCACTCGGCATGGAAATCGCGCTCCAGTTGTCGTCCAATGCACGCGCACTGTTTGGCGCAGCGGCGCTGCTGTGCGGCTTTGCACTGGTGCCAGGGTTTCCCAGCACGCTATTCGTGCTGCTCGCCGCGCTGCTCTTCGGCGGCGCACTGGTGCTACAGCGCAAACAACGCGGCGAGCAACGCCAGCAAGGCCCCGAGTTAGCCGCGCTGCGCATCGAAGGCGCGCGCAGCGAAGCGCCATCGATCACCTCCCAGGCCCCCTCATTCGCCGCGCCGCTAGCGCTCAAGCTGTCCACCTCGCTAGGGCAGCAACTGGACCACACCCGCCTAAACCGCGCCTTCGAAACCATCCGCCACGCCCTTGTGAATGATCTAGGGCTGCCGTTTCCACGCATCGCGTTATGGACCACCGATGAGCTGCCGCCACTGAGTTACCAGTTGCTGCTGCATGACGTGCCGCAAGCGCCGGTCGCGCTTGCCGGGAACACAGCCAGTTCAAGCGGTTCAAGCGGTTCAAGCGGTTCAAGCGGCTTTGAAACCGCACTAACCGATGCGGTGTATCGCACGGTGAAGTCCGTACCACAGCAGTTTTTCGGGCTGCAGGAAACGCAATGGATGCTGGAGCACGCCACGAATGATTTCCCCGGGCTCGTCGCCGAAGTGCAGAAAGTGGTCTCGACCTTGCGCGTGTCCGAAGTGCTCAAGCGTCTGCTGGAAGAACAAGTGCCGATCCGCAACCTGCGCTCGATTCTGGAAAGCCTGGTCGCCTGGGGCGCGCGTGAGAAAGACCCGCTGCTGCTAACGGAATACGTGCGCAACGATCTGGGCAGCTTCATCGTGCACCGCGCCACCGCGGGCTCGAACCAGCTGCACGCCATCGTGCTGGACCCCGCCGTGGAGCAGATGATCCGCGACGCCATCCGGCAAACGCCTACGGGCAACTTCATCACGCTCGATCCAGAGCAGATCGAGCGTCTAGTCGAAGACACCGCCGCCCTCGCCCGCGCACATCCCGAGCCCGGCCTCGCTGTCGTGACCTCAATGGATGTGCGGCGTTACTTTCGCCGCATGCTGGAGCGGCACTTGCCCGGGCTTCAGGTGTATTCGTTCCAGGAGCTAGGCGAAGTGGAATTGCAGACGGTGGGCTGCGTGGGCTTGCCGCACAGCGCCGCGCTCGCGGACCCGCATGAAGCGGTGCTGGCCACATGATCCGGCGCTACTCCAGCCATGACCTGCGGCCCATGCCAATGCCTGAGGTCAGCGAACTGACTGGGACAACCAGGGCGAGCGCCATCATGGCCAACGCCGTGACCAGGCCCGCGCTGGCACGGCAGGCCCAGACACCCAACCTCCGGCACCGGCCACCACCCGCCCCGGCGCACCCCCATACCCATGCTCATTTTCATGAGCACACCCGGGCGCGCAGTCCAGCGTTCAACGACGCAGCCCAGCGCTTTGCGTTGCTACTAGCCACACTGGCCGCAACACCAGAGCCCACCCGCGCCAGCAGCAACCCTCTCAACCCAGCTCATGCAGCCAGCACTAGCAGCGCCACCGCCGCAGAACGGCACGAAGCCAAACGGCCAGCGCGTCCGCGACCCGTCACCCGGCCGGCGTCAAACCAGCGGCATACGACGAATCGCCCTGATGCCATAGCGGCGATGTCAGCCATGCCAGCGCCAGATGCAACAACCGCAGCACCCGCACCGCCAAGCCCTCAAGTCTGCCCCATCACCCGCGCCACCCACTCCCCAGCAAGCCTGGACACACAACGCCTGGTAACCCACATCACCGGGTTTTGCTGCAGCCCGGTCGCACTTGGCGGCGGCCGCTGGGAGATCTCACTCGAACTCAACCCCGCGCTGCTGCCCGGCACCCGCCTGCATCTGAAACTTTCGTCCACCGCGCTATTCCTTCGCTTCGATACCCGCAGCCCAGAAACCTCAGCCCTACTATCGAATGCCCGCGCTGAGTTACAGGCTCAACTTGAAAACCGGCTTGGCCTACTCATCGAAATTGAAACCGAATGCATGGATCACTGAACCGTGTCTGATGTATGCGATGTGTCTGACGTATCCGGCGACGACCTGAAATGGCCGCCTGCGTTTGCACCACTGGGCCCACGCCTGCGCGCCTATACCCCCGCCCTGGCCAGTCTCGCCCGGCTGCTATTCGGCAGACCGGCGACGGCTGAAGCCAGCGTGCCGTTCGAGGACTACGTGCTACGCGATATCAGTGCCCAGACAATCTGGCTGCAACGCCCCGCGACGCTTGGCCTGGACACCGCTTATGGCCCGCTCACGGTGCAGTTCGACAGCAGCCAGCATGTTGTGCTGGCTGCCATCGCGCTCGAAACCAGCATCACGCAACGCCTCGCACTCGCCACGCTGTGGCTGGCCGACACCTTGCACCTGATGAGCTGCGAAGGGCTCGGCACGCTCACACTCACGCACCTGCACTGCAGCAGCACCGCCCAGGCGGCCCATGGCCTGGTGCTGGAATACAACCTGCCATGGGACCCGCAACGCACACGCAGCGTGATCGCCGTGACGGCCGCACCGGTAGCCCTCGTCGCGCAACTCGAACAGCAACGGCCCATCTCGCTAGCCGCCATCCCACCAGACGAGCCGCGAGACCCGAGCGAGCCGCGAAACTCACTAGCCGCGCTGTCTGGCAGCTTGCAATTGCCCACCCGCTTACGCCTGCGCAGCCGCCATTGCCCCGCAGCACACCTCGCCACGCTACGCCCAGGCGACATCCTGCTGGGCTGGCCCCGCGCCCGCGGCTACCGTGATGGCGCAGTCCTGCACGGCGTCACGCTGCACTGGGGCGCAGCCAGCGGCCACGTCCTGAGTGCACTGGCCACGGTAAGCGGCCGCACCATCCTGCTCGAAACCTTCCCTCAAACCATGCGTGACGATCCCACCGAACACCTGAATGAGCCCTTGAACGAACCCTTGAGCGCACTCCTGCACGAACCCTTAAACGCCCCCCCAAGCGCCCCCGTGAATCCCCCCCTGAACGATCTCTCCGCCAGCGTCACGGCCAGCGCCACACTCGATCTCGCCGCGCTTGAGCTACCGCTGCATCTCGAAGTGCTATGCGCCAGCCTGCCGCTAGCGCAACTCAGCGCCCTCGCCCCTGGCTACGTGCTGCCCCTGCCCGTGACACTGGCCGAAGCCCAGGTCCGGCTGGTCGCATATGGCCAGACCCTGGCCTTTGGCGAACTCGTCGCCGTGGGCGATCAGCTCGGCTTGCATATTCAGCGTCTGACCCAAAACCATGAACGGCACACCTGAGCTCGCCTCACTGCTGGTCGCAGCGCTAGCGCTAGCGGTCCTGCCCTTCGCCGCGATGGTGATTACTTCGTACACCAAGATTGTTGTGGTGCTCGGGCTGCTGCGCAGCGCACTCGGGCTCCAGCAAGTGCCACCCACCTCGGTGCTCAACGGCATTGCGATCCTGGTGTCGTGTTTCATCATGGCACCCGTCGGCATGGAAGCCGCCCATCGCGCCCATCTCAGCAGCGCACAAAGCGCTGGCATGCAAGTGATGCCATTGCTCGATGCCGCCCGCGAGCCCTTCCGCGCGTTTTTGCAAAAACACGCGGCAGCACGTGAGAAAGCCTATTTCATGCGCGTCGCACAAGAAATCTGGCCCCCCGAGCGCGCCGCCGCGCTCAAGCCCGATGACCTGATCGTGCTAGCCCCCGCGTTCACGCTCAGCGAACTCACCGCCGCTTTCAAGATCGGCTTCCTGCTGTATCTGTCGTTCGTGGTGGTGGATCTGGTGATCGCCAATGTGCTGATGGCGCTAGGGCTATCCCAGGTGAGCCCAACCAACGTAGCGATCCCCTTCAAGCTGCTGCTGTTCGTTTCACTCGACGGCTGGTCCACGCTCGTGCACGGCCTGATCACCACCTATCGCTAAGCCATGAACTACGACGCGCTGACCCATCTGACCACCCAGGCCCTCACGCTATGCCTGCTGGTGTCGTTACCTGCCGTGGCTATCGCCGCATGCAGCGGCCTCGCCATCGCCTTCCTTCAGGCCATCACCTCATTGCAGGACGCCAGCATCGGGCAAAGCGTCAAGCTGGTGGTGGTCACGCTGGTGGTCGTCCTCAGCGCACCATGGGGTGCCGCACAGATCCAGAATTTCGCCCACGTGCTGCTGCAGGTGATGTTCGCTTGAACGCCCTCCCAGCCACAATTACCTGGCATACCGCATCAGGAGTTCGTTCATGACCCAGGAATTTCGCCTGCTCACCGGAGTCCACGCTGGCGCAAGACTAGAGTTAAACGCTCAAACCATGACGCTAGGCCGCAGCGCACACGCCGATATCGTCATCAACGACTGGAGCGGGCCGGAAATGCAGCTAGTGCTGGAACCGGATGGAGGCATCACCCTGAACGCCGTAGATGGCTCGCAACCCGCCATCACGCTCGCCAGCCTCGTGCCACAACGCTTTGGCCCAGTCGTGCTGTGCACCGGCCCAACCGGCGCACCCTGGCCCAGCGATCTCGAACTGCTGCAAAGCCTGCTCAGCCCCACTGCCACCGCGCTTCAAGCCGCCACCCGCCCTCTCAGCATGTCCCGCTCACGCGTGATCGCGGCACTGCTCGGCATCAGCACCGCCGTCGCGCTAGCGCTCTGGAGCGGCCTCCCCCCCAAGCTGCCAGCCACCCTGAATCACATGCTTCGCTTACCGAATTACGCACCGGGCTAGCGCAACTCAACCTGCCCGAGATCGAACTCAGTGCCACCCCTGACGGCTTTCGCGCCACCGGCATCGCCCCCGATACCGCCCGCAGCGAAGCCGCACATCACACGCTACGTGAGCTCGCAGGCACCCATCTTGTCTGGCAAGTCAAAAGCGCAACCGACATCGCCCAGCAGCTACAAGAGTCACTCCATGACGAACCCAGCATCCAGGTGCGCTATCTCGGTCAAGGCCGTTTTGCGCTGAACGGCCAGGCCAACCACCCCGATGCACTGCGGCAGAGCGCCGCGCGCTTTCGCGCCGACCTCGCACCCACGGTAGCCGACGTCACCGTACAAGTGAGCAACGCCGCGCACGCCAGCGCCGACGGCGAGATCGAATCCATGCTGTCCAGCGCCGGGTTGAGATATGTCGAATCCAGCGATGGTGCGAAGAACTTCGGCACTGCCACACCCGCCCCATCCACCTCATCCACCCTTGCTCCACTGCCCTAAAGGCCCACCATGTTTGAACTGCTAGACGACGCGTTATTAAAAACACTGCATGCCTTGCCACAGCACGCAGGCCACGCACCCGCCCGCGACGACCTGTTCCACGCTGCCCGCATGCTTGAACAAACTGCCCACGCCGTGCTGACAACCAGCAGCGCCACCGGCGCGCAAGAGCGCCGCATCGTGGCCGAAGGACTGAATGCCACCGCCGAGTTATGTCAACTGGCAGCGGCTTGAAAGAGTGTTGTGCCAAGCCGTCCAGGCTCGCGCACCGCGCAACGCCTCCATCAGGAGGTTTTACCAAGCAGTCCAATCCCTAAGCAAAGGAGAGATGACATGGCCGTCCCATCAGTAGCGCAATCGCCGAACATTCAAGCGCAGATTGACCAGATTAATCAATCTGCCGAAGAAGAAAATGCGATCAACATGGCCAACACCCAGGCCAAGCTGGCCACCATGGGTCTTAAAGCCGCCAAGGAACTCGTCGGCTAAAGCTGCCTTTGCAGCACGCTATCCGGGCCGCGCATGGCGTGCTGTTTTTTTCTTTGCTGTTTTTGCTTAATCGCAGTTCTTGCCGTTCATTGCCCAGTTGTGCCGGGACGCTGTCTGATGCACGTCATGCGCTCCATGCACGTCTGCCCCATCAGCCATCGAAGCCACCAAGGCCTCGTCAGAAATGGATCACATCATGTCGGCTATCAGCCACACCCACCATGCCGCTATCGCCCCAGGTAACGACACCGCCCAGGACGACCCTCATGTCAGCGCACAGCAGCAAGCGCTCAATGACGCGCTGGAAAACTACGCCGCGCAATCGATGTTCCGGCATTACATGAAGATGAGAGCCCGCCTCAAAGAGAGCTTTCAGGAAACGCTCGGCGACGCCTGATACCCGCGCACCGTTCTTTGCCTCGCCGTTATGCCGCACCTTCGCCACTGTGCAACTGCAAGCCTGGTGCCGCACTTCGCTTTGCTGCATTCAACGCGATTAACCAACAAGGAATATTTCGATGACAACCTCTTCGACATCCACCGGCAATCTGCATAACCACGACCCGTACCCCTATTCCAGCGACAACTTGCTCAGGGGCGTAGAAGCCGGCACCAGCGCATCCCAGGTGGCTAGCAGCGAGCTGCTGAACTACATGAACAAGAACAGCTTGATAACCGTGGACTGGAATGCGCTGGGTACGCTAGCGGACGACCAGTCGGCCCCCGATACACTGCGCGCAGCAGCGCAATTCATGCGGGACAATCCGAAGGCCTATAGCACGATCGAAAACCACGACATAGGGAACCACGACGGCATCACTGGCACGGCAAACCTGGAGTGGGCAGCCAAAGGCGGCGCAGCGGCGGCACAAACACAAGCCAAAAAATCCATATCACCGGTCAAAACACCACCCCAGACTTCTGTCGCAAAGTCATCCAACGCACACGTCACCGCGCCCACACAAAACGCTGTCGCAAAGTCGTCCAACGCACACGTCACCGCGCCCACGCAAAACGCTGTCGCAAAGCCGTCCAACGCACACGTCACCGCGCCCACGCAAAACGCTGTCGCAAAGCCGTCCAACGCACACGTCACCGCGCCCACGCAAAACGCTGTCGCAAAGCCGTCCAACGCACACGTCACCGCGCCCACACAAAACGCTGTCGCAAAGCCGTCCAACGCACACGTCACCGCGCCCACACAAAACGCTGTCGCAAAGCCGTCCAACGCACACGTCACCGCGCCCACACAAAACGCTGTCGCAAAGCCGTCCAACGCACACGTCACCGCGCCCACACAAAACGCTGTCGCAAAGCCGTCCAACGCACACGTCACCGCGCCCACACAAAACGCTGTCGCAAAGCCGTCCAAAACCCTCGTCACAGCGCCCACGCAAAACGCTGTCGCAAAGCCGTCCAACGCACACGTCACCGCGCCCACACAAAACGCTGTCGCAAAGCCGTCCAACGCACACGTCACCGCGCCCACACAAAACGCTGTCGCAAAGCCGTCCAACGCACACGTCACCGCGCCCACACAAAACGCTGTCGCAAAGCCGTCCAACGCACACGTCACCGCGCCCACACAAAACGCTGTCGCAAAGCCGTCCAAAACCCTCGTCACAGCGCCCACGCAAAACGCTGTCGCAAAGCCGTCCAACACCCTCGTCACAGCGCCCACACAAAACGCTGTCGCAAAGCCGTCCAACACCCTCGTCACAGCGCCCACACAAAACGCTGTCGCAAAGCCGTCCAACACCCTCGTCACAGCGCCCACACAAAACGCTGTCGCAAAGCCGTCCAACACCCTCGTCACAGCGCCCACACAAAACGCTGTCGCAAAGCCGTCCAACACCCTCGTCACAGCGCCCACACAAAACGCTGTCGCAAAGCCGTCCAAAACCCTCGTCACAGCGCCCACGCAAAACGCTGTCGCATCGGCACCGGCCGCACACAAAGTCACAGCTGAATCAGCTTCGGCCACGATCCTCGGCTACATGCAGGCCAGCGGTCGCCAGGTCGTGAATATGAACGACCTGTATCGTCTGGCCAAAGACCCCGCCACCAACGAAGCGTTACGCGCCGCCGCCAGTTTCATGGTGCAACACAAGAACATTTACGGACGGATCGAAACCCACGACGTAGCAGGATTCGATGGCATTTCAGGCCGCTCGAATTTCGCCTGGGCCAGCGGCGGCGGCCTGAACACCAATGCAGCCACTACCCCGTCCAGCACTAGCACCGTCAGCACGGCCACTGGCAACACCAGCACCACCAGCAACACCCCTTCAGCCCCCAAAGCGCCAGCACTGGATGCGCAATCCGCCTCCGCCGCCCTCCTCGCGTACATGCAACAGAACCAGTTGCCCGTGGTCAATCTGAAAGACCTGTATCACCTGTCGCTAAACCAGTTGGTCAACGACATCACACGCGCTGCGGCAAAGTTCATGCTGAGCCACCCAGACACCTTTGAAAAAATCGAAACCCATGATGTGCCGGGTGACGACGGCATCTCAGGTCAGGCCAATTTCTCCTGGGCTGCAAACGGCGGGCTACTACCTTCCGCCCCAACGCAAGCGCAAACCGCGTCGGCCGCCCTGCTCAGCTATATGCAGCAAAGCCAGTTGCCCGTGGTGAACCTGAACGACCTGTACCACCTGTCGCTGAACCAGTCGATCAACGACAGCACGCGCGCCGCCGCACAGTTCATGCTGAGCCACCCCGATATCTTCGAAACAATCGAAACCCATGATGTGCCGGGTGACGACGGCATCTCAGGCCAAGCCAATTTCGCCTGGGCCGCAAGCGGTGGCCTGGAAAAAAGCGAGAACTCAAGCGAGAACTCAAGCGAACACGCATCTGACGGCACCAGCAACGTCGACAAATACATCGCCGAGATCAACCAGGCGAGCCACGACGAAAACCTGATCAATGAGGCCAACACCTTCGCCAAGATCAGCACCATGGGCACGAAGGGCAGCAAAGATATCGTCGGGTAAGGAAAAGCCCACCTGAAGTTGAAGCCAAGCGGCATAGGGGACAGCCAACGGGCCACCCCCTATGCCGCCTCACTCGATCGACATGCGGCTTGCAGCACCGGGCGGCTCGAACGGCAGCAGCAGCACGTGATTCACGGCCATCGTCAGTTGCATCAGCGCCAGCGACCAATGGCCAACGCACAGCGAAACGCTTGAACACTGCCGGCACCCGCACTGACATGACAGCCGGCAGAAAACCGACTTCGCGCGCCAGCACCATCGCACGCATCACCACGCGAGCACCCACCCCCTCCCGCAACGCGTTCAAACAAGCACTCACATGACAAAAACAACGCCTCTTAGGACCTCGCCAGCACCCCATGACAGCCAGACACGAATAGCGTCACACCCGGCGCGGCCCGACCAGGCAACAGTCATAAAACACTGAAAATGACGCAACTAGACACGACTCCCCGCAAGAAGACGCCGCATGAGAATGCGCTCTAGAAGAAACGAATAAAAGTTAGTTTGCTTAATCATTTGTTTTAGATAAAGTCGCGCCATCCGGGCTCAGCCCGCTTTAAACAGGATGATTGCGATGAACGACTGGTTTCTCTCCCCCCGCGACCCCGCCTCACACCCCGTATACCTCGAGCCAGGTTACGGCTCATCGTTGCAACGCGCCCCAACCCAAGCCCTGATTCCACTACGGGAAAAACTGCGCGACCAGTACGCACCGGTATACGGCAGCGCCGACCTCGGCCCGCTCGACCACGACCTAACGCGAAACGCGTGCCGTAACGGCGAGCCATTAGGCGAGCGAATCATCGTGACGGGCCGAGTGCTCGACCAGGCTGGCAGGCCGATACGCCATACCCTGGTAGAAATCTGGCAAGCCAATGCAGCTGGCCGCTACATTCACAAGACCGACCAGCACGCCGCCCCGCTCGACCCCAATTTTCTTGGCGCAGGACGCTGCCTGACGGACGACACCGGACGCTACCGCTTTCTCACGATCAAACCCGGTGCCTACCCGTGGGGTAATCATCCGAACGCATGGCGTCCAAACCATATTCATTTTTCGCTATTCGGCGAGTATTTCGGCTCACGCCTCGTGACCCAGATGTACTTTCCTGGCGACCCACTGCTCGCACTCGACCCGATTTACCAGGGCACCCCTGCTGCTGCACGCGAGCGTCTGATCGCGCGTTTTTCGCTTGATACCACTGCAGAAGGCTATGCACTGGGCTATGAATTCGACATCGTGCTGCGCGGCCGCGATGCCACCCCACTGGAGCGCTAAACCATGACTGAACTGAAACAGACACCATCGCAAACCGTCGGGCCGTATTTCGCCTACGGCCTATGCCCGGAACAATATGGCTATGACTTCAAAAGCCTGCTGACACCGGAACTCACAAGCCCCGGCACACCAGGCGAGCCGATCACGATTATTGGGCAGATATTTGATGGCAACGGCCACACCATTGGTGACGCGCTGCTGGAAGTAGCGCAAACAGACAGCCAGGGCGGCTATCCCGCCTCACGCGAGGCGGCTGCGGCGACAGGTTTTCGCGGCTTCGCCCGGGTGGGCACCGGCACTGACGCAGAGCACCGCTTTATCGTCAAAACGATCAAACCAGGCCTGACGGCAGAGCGCGCCGCAAACGGCGAAGCACCCCATCTGAAGCTGATCGTGACAATGCGCGGCTTACTGCTACATGTCTTTACACGGATTTATTTCAGTGATGAAACCAGCGCCAATGACAGCGACCCGGTGCTTGGCTCAGTACCTGAAAACAGACGCGCCACATTAATTGCGCAAAAAGACACGCAACCGAACCAGACGGTGTACCGCTTTGATATTCATATGCAAGGCGCGCGTGAAACGGTCTTTTTTGATTTATGACCCGGATATAACGCCCCTCACAGCATCGCGTTTTTCTGCCAACGTAAAAAACCTGCCACATGCAGGTTTTTTACGTTAATGGCATTTAGATATTCGAGATGCCATGCAATACGACAAATACGGTATTTAGCACCGGAAATGCTCGATATTCTGACCCGCATGAATCGCCCGGGTTAGCCAGTCAGGCCGGTCACCGTTGCCATCCCAGACGTTACCGTAGGCATCCCGATACTTTGGCTTTGCCGCTTCGATCTCTATCGCTGCGCTTAAAGCCTCGAGCGTAATACCAAACTCATCCATACGACGTCGAATCCACAGAATCAGACGCTCACGCGCCTGCCCGTCGAGTTCCAACACTCGTTGTTCCTCTCGCTGTTTCATAACTTACCGGTTTCGCGGCGACAATGCGCTCGCACTAGAAAACAATTGCCTCACGCCTTGCAGCGCAGCCTGAATACAAAATATTGGGTCAGACGAATAAGCTCATGATGCATTCGCGTAAATGGATAATGCGCGCAACCGGCATAGACCACCTGCCGATAACGACAGCCGCGATAGTCGATCAAAAACTGCGTCTTGAATGGATCATATGTTTGCTGTAGAAGCCCCTGCGGCAAGAACCAGCGCAGTAAGGACCAAGCGGGAACAGCCAGATAACGCAAGGGTGACAGCATTGATCCGAGGCGAATTCTAACACCGGTTTTGCCCAACTGCGCACGCAGTATTGATCATTGAACCCTCCTTTTTAACCAGTCAGACCGCGCACTAATCCGTTCGAAAGAGCCAAAACATTCAAACCAGCCTGCTAGATACATCCATTCATTTTTACAAGAAAAGCCTTGACTCTCGCAACCACGCCGGTTAAGGTGCGGCCTGAAGTTCAAGAAGTTCGATTGCTGTTCATCAATTGCCCGCTTCCTCTCTGCGGTATTCGTTGTCCTCTCCCTCCTTGATACTTCCAGTGCTCTAAACAGAGCGATTTTTTTATTTTTCTCAGGATTTCTCATGGATACCGGTACCGTAAAGTGGTTTAACGACAGCAAGGGCTTTGGTTTTATTACCCCTGATGCAGGTGGTGATGACCTTTTTGCCCATTTTTCAGAAATCAGCGGTGATGGTTTTAAAACACTCGCTGAAAATCAAAAAGTCAGTTTCGAAACGAAGCAAGGCCCGAAGGGTCTGCAAGCGGCTAATATCAAGCCGCTGTAAAGTGTGACAATTCAGGCCCGCCCCTGGCGGGTCTGAATGCAGCGACCCCTCCGCGGAGCTAGCCTCCCATCGTTGACGCCGAAAGTTTTATCGGTACCAGCCGTTTCGCTGCTTTCATTCTTCAGGCTTGTTTTTTCAGCCCCCTTCTTCAGTTCAGCTCGTTTCCTTGCCTGGTTTATCAACCCGTTGCCTTGATGGCACGGATGCAACTCGCACCCTGATTTTTCAAATTAGGAGCAGGGTGCTGCACAACTTAAAAAATAATATGCAAAACATAAAAACACATCATTACAACGGCTACGCGATCCAGCCCTCGGCGCATCGTCTGCCAGACGGTTTTTTCTCATCTAACTTATTGCTTGAGCGACCAAGTCACGCAGTTGAAGCACAGCGTTATCAATTTTATGCACTTGATTACTTCAAGAGCGAAGAGCAAGCGCTCCAGCATTCATATAAATGGGCCCGCCATTGGGTCGATACTCGCGGCTAATTCACCGCATATCACTTAATTTTTTGCCGCGCCTTTAGCGCGCAAATGAAAAAGCCGCAGCACGTTAAACGTGCTGCGGCTTTTATTTGGTGGGCCTCCCGTGAGTCGAACACGGCACCAACGGATTATGCTTACCAGCTACAGCTTTCGCTGCCCCTTTCGGGTTTGTGGTCTGGACTGTCTCTTGTCTTTACGACTTGCCCGTACAGTCTCTACACGTTCTCTCGATCCTTGAGAGCTTCGCTCGGGATTGCCACGGCGATCAACACCAGAGGTTTCCCCGAATTTGAGCAATTCTACCGAAGGGCAGAGTGAACTTGCCCCAAGGCAACCCATCTGGTGCACTCCGTACTTGAATCAAGCCTTAGGAGAACACCTGCTAAGTCCGCTGCTCTAACCAAGCATGAGCTAGAGGCCCCGACACTGCTATCAACGCTGCCACTGCCAACCTGCCAACACATCCCCAAGGCAATGGCACATCTAGTGTTTATTGGCAGCGGATATTACACGAAAAAAGGGCCATCAAGCCGACGTTGCGGAGATGCTACAACGCACGACCCGAAAGCCCTGACACCAGATGCCGTTTCAGCAATACCGCCACCTCACAGCACCCGAAGTATTCGCTTAACTGCCTTCCAGGAACGACTTCAGCTTGTCCGAGCGGCTTGGATGACGCAACTTGCGCAGTGCCTTAGCCTCGATCTGGCGAATCCGCTCACGCGTCACGTCAAACTGCTTGCCCACCTCTTCCAGCGTGTGATCCGTACTCATCTCGATACCAAAGCGCATGCGCAACACCTTGGCCTCACGCGGTGTCAGTGAATCAAGCACATCCTTAACGACGTCGCGCATGCTCGCATGAAGCGCTGCATCAGCTGGAGCAACCGTATTCGTGTCTTCAATGAAATCACCGAGGTGGGAATCATCGTCATCACCAATCGGTGTTTCCATCGAAATCGGCTCTTTCGCAATCTTCATGATCTTGCGAATTTTGTCTTCCGGCATTTCCATCTTTTCGGCCAGCGTTGCTGGATCCGGCTCAAGTCCGGTTTCCTGCAGAATCTGGCGTGAAATACGGTTCATCTTGTTGATCGTTTCGATCATGTGAACCGGAATCCGGATCGTGCGCGCCTGGTCGGCAATCGAGCGTGTAATGGCCTGGCGAATCCACCATGTCGCATAAGTCGAAAACTTGTAGCCACGGCGATATTCAAACTTGTCCACCGCTTTCATCAGGCCGATATTGCCTTCCTGAATCAGGTCAAGAAACTGCAAGCCACGGTTCGTGTACTTCTTCGCAATCGAAATCACGAGACGCAAGTTAGCCTCAGTCATTTCACGCTTGGCTTGCCGCGCCTTCAGTTCGCCCGCCGCCATCTGGCGATTGGTCTCTTTCAGGTCTTTGAGCGGCAGCACCACGCGCGCCTGCAAATCAAGAAGCCGCTGCTGTTGCTCGCTGATAGCCGGAATATTTCGCGTCAAGATCGCGCTATACGCATGACCTTCCGCGACAATCTTGTCGGCCCATTTCAGATCGGTTTCATTGCCTGGGAAACGGGCGATAAATTCAGCGCGCGGCATGCCGCATTTATCAACAACCGTATGCAGAATTTGCCGCTCAACCTGGCGGACTTCGTCCACCTGGGCGCGCAGCGTGTCACACAGACGCTCCACCGTGCGCGCCGTAAAGCGGACGGTCATGAGTTCAGTCTGGATGGTTTCCTGCGCTTTTAGATAAGCCTTCGATTTATAGCCTTCTTTCTCGAACGCGCGGCGCATCTTGTCGAACCACTCGCTGATTGACGCGAATTTTTCCAGTGATGCGCGACGCAACGCTTCCATCTGCGCCGCATTGGCCGTGGCTTGCGCCGTGCCATCGTCTTCTTCCGGCGTGTCTTCTTCGGTTTCTTCGGCTTCTTCCGGCTCGCTCTCGATCGCTTCTGCTTCCTGCGGCGAAAATCCGTCGGCATCCTCTGCATTGGCGTCGATCAGGCCGTCTACCAGCTCGTCGATGCGAATTTCTTCATTCGCCACACGCTCCGCCATCGCCAGAATGTCAGCAATCGTCGTGGGGCAAGCGGAAATTGCCATCACCATATGCTTCAGGCCATCTTCGATGCGCTTGGCGATTTCAATTTCGCCTTCGCGCGTCAGCAGCTCAACCGTGCCCATTTCGCGCATATACATGCGAACCGGGTCAGTAGTGCGGCCAAATTCGGAATCGACCGTGGACAGCGCTACTTCGGCTTCTTCTTCGGCTTCGTCATCCGATGAAGCAGCAGGCGCATTGTCGTTCAGCAGCAGGGTTTCAGCGTCCGGGGCCTGCTCATAAACCGCCACGCCCATATCGTTGAACGTGCTGATGATGCCTTCAATCGCCTCGGTTTCAGCGAAGTTATCAGGCAGGTGGTCGTTGATTTCAGCGTAAGTCAGAAAGCCACGTTCCTTGCCGAGCTTGATCAACGCCCGCAGCTTCGCGCGGCGTTCTTCAAGCTCTTCAGCGGTGCCTGGCTGGGTCGAGGCAAAAGCGTCTTTCAGCAATGCCTTTTCTTTGGCGCGGCGATCGCGCGCCTTCACCTTTTCAACTTTGGCGGGCACAACGGCAACCTCTTCGCTCGGGGCCGCATTGTCCCCGGCAGGTACTTCGTTCAGCTTTTTCGTCATGGAGTTCGCCGTACCGGCTTTAGTCTCGACTCGCGGCTGCTGGACAACAGCCGGTTGAACCGTGGATGCTTGAGTCTTGCGTGCTGCCGCATCGTCCCGCGCGGCAGCCGCTTCCTTTGAACTTCTTGCACCCGGCCGCTTAGCGGCAGATGCGGCGGCTTTCGCCACCTTCACCGGCGCGTGCTGCGCCGGCATGGCCGAAGATTCGTGCCCAGTAGCAGGCGCCTCGCTGGCAGCAGACGCTTTTTTCGCGGAAGAAGCAGATTTGGCCTGTGTGACCTTTTTGGTCGGCTCCTCAGAACCCTTGCCTGTCGCTTTTTTCCCGCTCGTAGTCTTTGCCATTGCAATCGCCCTTTTTTACCTGGGAATCCTGGAAATGAAACTGGAAACAGCTGAAAACCTTTAATTATAGCACCGCAGCACCCTACCCCCCCTCAAGCTGGCGTTTCATCACCGCTCGTATCTGGTTCAGGCTGGTGTATTCAAGCAACTCTTCCGGACTATGCCGGGACTGTCGTGACAAGATTTCAAGACGCTTGCCGCAGGCGTCATAACGCATTCTGAGAATCGCCGCCTTGAGTTCTTCGCCAACGATCCGCTCCTGCTCTTGACGCTTTTCCACCACAGCAGGGTCGCCCGGATTGGCCATCAGCAGATCCCGCACGTTTTCATCATAGTTCAGAATTTTGCGAAAAATTTCTTCGAAAGTGGCTGCGTTTGCACCGTTGCGCAACAAATCCGACAGCAACTGAAACTCAGCCGCCTCACCCAGCGCACGGGCATGCGTCGTCACTTCTTCAAACAGTTCTGCATGCCGGCCAATGCTGAGCAAGGCCTGCTCGGCGTCTTCGTCGAGCACCGCGACAATACGCGGGTACATCACCAGATTACGTAACGTAATTTCTTCGATGCCCGTCACACTGCGCCGGTCTTTGCGCGCAGGTGCCTGACGGCTAGCGGCAGCAATCCGCGCATCGACCTCACACAGTGCCGCCACTTCTTCAAATGGCACAGCGAGCCGGTCGGCAAACAGATGCATGATCTGCGAGCGCAACGCGTTGGCCGGCAGCGCCTGCAACAGCGGCTTGGCATCGAATAGCGCCCGTGCCCGGCCCTCAGGCTGATCCAGCTCTTTGCCCGCCAGCACTTCGTTGAGCAAAAACTGCGACAGCGGCATCGCCCGCTCGACCTGTTCGCCAAACACTTGCGCGCCAAATTCGCGCACATAGCTATCGGGATCATGCTCAGGCGGTAAAAACAAAAAACGGATCGTCCGGTTATCCGCCGCGTGCGGCAAACACGCATCCAGCGCGCGACGCGCAGCACGGCGGCCCGCCCCATCGCCATCAAAGCTGAAAATCACGGTATCGGTCTGGCGCAGCAGCTTTTGCACATGAACCGGCGTGCATGCTGTACCCAGCGTCGCCACAGCATTCTGAAAGCCAAGCTGGGCCAGCGCGACAACATCCATATAACCTTCGACCACCAGCGCGTAACCTTGCTCCCTGATCGCCAGACGCGCCTCGAACAGGCCATATAGCTCGCTGCCTTTGTTAAATAGCGGCGTTTCCGGAGAATTCAAATATTTGGGTTCACCGCCATCCAGCACCCGGCCACCAAAGCCAATCACTTGCCCCTTCACATTACGGATGGGGAACATGATCCGCTCGCGGAAGCGGTCATAGCGGCGCGCTTCGCCCTGGCTACCAGTTTTGTCACTGACGATGACCAGCCCGGATTCAACCAGTGCTTCATTGCGATAGTCGGGAAAAGCCGCTTCCAGATTCTGCCAGCCGTCGGGGGCGTAACCCAGCCCGAAACGGGCCGCCACCTCACCGGTCAAACCGCGCTGCTTCAGATACTGAATCGCGCTGGGCGCGCCGCGCAGTTGCTTGCGATAAAAATCACACGCCAGTTGGGTCACATCCGCAAGCGCCGTGGTCACGGCTTTTGCTACCGCTGGTGCATAACCCTCGCCACCGCCGCGTGCCGGTGATGGCTCTTGCGGCACGGTCAGCCCAACTGACTGCGCCAGTTCATTGACCGCCTCGGGAAAAGTCAGCCCGGCGTGCTCCATCAAAAAACCAATCGCGGTGCCATGAGCCCCGCAACCAAAGCAGTGATAGAACTGCTTGGTCGGACTCACCGTAAATGACGGGCTTTTTTCGTTATGAAAAGGGCACAGCCCCATGAAATTCGCCCCGCCCTTTTTCAGTTGGACATACCGTCCGACCACATCGACGATGTCGATACGGTTCAGTAGATCCTGAAGAAACGAGTGCGGAATCACAGTGGCTTAACGCAACCTTGAAGACGAAGCGGCACGCCAATGCGTGCCGCTGAAAAACCAGAACCAGAACTAGCTGGCGAGTGCCGCCTTGACCCGCGCGGAGACAGCTGTCATGTCAGCACGGCCCGCCAGCGCAGGCTTCAACACGCCCATGACCTTGCCCATGTCCTGTGGCCCAGCCGCGCCCGTCTGGGCAATCGCGGCAGCTACCTGGGCGTCAATTTCGGTGGCGGATAACTGCTCGGGCATATAGGCCGTCAGCACAGCCAGTTCAGCATTTTCCTGTTCAACCAGGTCAGCGCGCCCAGCGGTTTCAAACTGGCTAATCGAGTCTTTGCGCTGCTTGATCATCTTGTCGATCACAGCGGTGATAGCTGCGTCATCAAGCGTCACTCGTTCATCGACTTCGCGTTGCTTGATCGCCGCCAGCACCAGA
Source organism: Paraburkholderia bonniea (assembly GCF_009455625.1). Lineage (NCBI taxonomy): Bacteria > Pseudomonadati > Pseudomonadota > Betaproteobacteria > Burkholderiales > Burkholderiaceae > Paraburkholderia > Paraburkholderia bonniea. Next base: position 2,201,545 of record NZ_QPEQ01000001.1, read on the forward strand.
CGAATCGTGCCGAGACGCCCGGTTTCGCGGGCCCGCATCGCGGCTTTCATGTCGTCGTTGATCTGTTCCTTGAGACTCATCGGGCTCACCTTTTGGCTAACTGAATAAATGCTGTGACTTGAAAAAGCGTGCGAAACCCCGAAAAAAACATTGCGCCACAACACAAAAACCCGCTTGGGAAATGCCCTCAAGCGGGTTGATGCGAATTCGCACAATGAAAGTGCCGCAGCGCGGCGCAGATATGCCGCAGGGATCGAGTCCGGCCACTCAGGCCAGTACGTGCGTCAGTGCCTCAGAACACGTTTTCGCGCCCTGTTTCAGCGTGACGGGGTTCGCAAAGACTGGCGAGTATAACAGAGCCCCCGCCACACACCGGCCATGCGTCAAACCGGCATGGGATGCCGCGCATAGTCCGCTGCCGCTTCACCTGCGGCAACGCCTGAGGCCCACGCCCACTGGAAGTTATAGCCCCCCAGCCAGCCGGTCACATCCACCGCTTCGCCGATGAAGTACAACCCCGGCACCCGCTGGCTCATCATCGTCGTCGATGACAAATCACGCGTATCCACTCCGCCGCGCGTGACCTCAGCCTTGCGATAACCCTCCGTGCCATTTGGCATCAGGCTCCAGCGCGAGAGCGCAGCCCCTATCTGGCGCAACGTCCGGTCCGGCAGATCGGCAACGCGCGCTTGCGCGGCAACGCCCTGGGTTTCGAGCCAGGTCTCGGCGACGCGCGCGGGCAACCATTCCGCCAGCAGGTTCACAATCGTGCGCCGGACGCTCGCTTTCGCTTCCAGCAAGGCGTGCCCCGCGTCCTGTTCCGGCAGCAAGTTCAGGTGAATCGGCTCGCCCGGTTGCCAGTAGCTGGAAATCTGCAGCACACCGGGCCCCGACAGGCCGCGATGGGTGAACAGCAGGTCTTCGGTAAACTCCGCGCCAGTGCGGCCCTTGCCCGTCGTCATCTGAGCCGCCAGCGACACCCCGGAGAGCGCGGCGAACGGGGCCCAGTCGTGTGCAGCGAAGGTCAGCGGCACCAGTGCCGGACGGGTATCCACCAGCTTGTGGCCAAACTGCTTGGCTACGCGAAAAGCAAAATCGGTCGCACCGATTTTTGGAATCGACAGCCCGCCTGTGGCCACCACCAGCGCGCGGGCTTCGATCACCCCGGATGGGGTATCCAGCACAAACCCTCCGGCCGCGTCCTGACGCACCTGGCTTACCACCAGCGGCCGCCGCCATGCGACCCGGCCCGCCTCGCATTCGTTTTTGAGCACGTCGATCACCGCATCGCTCGACTGATCGCAAAACAACTGCCCTTTATGCTTTTCGTGCCAGCTCACGTGATAACGCTTGAGCAGCGCCATGAAATCGCGCGGGGTGTAACGCGCGAGCGCCGAGCGGCAAAAATGCGGGTTGGCCGACAGGTAATTCGCAGGCCCCGCATAGAGGTTGGTGAAGTTGCAACGCCCGCCTCCAGAGATGCGGATTTTTTCTGCCAGCCGGGGCGAATGGTCGATCAGCACCACACGTGCTCCGCGTTGTCCAGCCACCGCCGCGCACATCATGCCGGCCGCACCCGCGCCAATCACCGCTATATCAAATGCTTTCATGGCGCGCATTGTACCCGCGGCCCTCAAGCCCGCACTGCTATACTTTGCGGCTGTTTTTTGCACGCTCACTGTAGCTTTTCGCTGCTTGAATCACGCGCGCTCCTGGTCATGCGCGCAGCCTGACGCAGCCATTTCCCCCAGCCCTGCCGGTCTTCCCAGCCGTCTCACTTCTCCTCCACAACATGCTCGTTCTTGGCATCGAAAGCTCCTGCGACGAAACCGGCCTTGCGCTCTACGACACTGAGCGCGGCTTGCTGGCGCACGCGCTGCACTCGCAAATCGCCATGCACCAGGAGTACGGCGGCGTCGTACCCGAGCTGGCATCGCGCGATCACATTCGCCGCGCCTTACCCCTGCTCGAAGAAGTCCTCGCACAGGCCGCCACCACGCCCCAGGCCATCGACGCCATCGCGTTCACGCAAGGGCCCGGGCTCGCGGGCGCACTGCTAGTCGGCGCGAGCATCGCCAATGCGCTGGCAATGGCATGGGATAAACCCACCATCGGCATTCATCACCTTGAAGGGCATCTGCTCTCGCCGCTGCTGGTGGCGGCACCACCGCCGTTTCCGTTCGTTGCGCTACTGGTCTCCGGTGGCCACACGCAATTGATGCGCGTGACCGGCGTGGGCGTCTATGAAACCCTCGGTGAAACGCTGGATGACGCCGCTGGCGAAGCTTTCGACAAAACGGCCAAGCTGCTGGGCCTCGGCTATCCGGGTGGGCCCGAGATCTCGCGCATGGCGCAGTTCGGCATGCCTGGCACGGTGACACTGCCACGGCCCATGCTGCATTCCGGCAACCTCGATTTCAGCTTTAGCGGGCTCAAAACAGCCGTTCTGACACACGTGAAAAAACTCGGCTCCAACGTGTGTGAACAAGACAAGGCGGATCTCGCGCGGGGTTTTGTCGATGCGGCCATTGAAGTGCTCGTGGCCAAATCGCTTGCGGCGCTGAAGCAAACCGGTTTGCGCCGTCTGGTGGTCGCGGGGGGTGTTGGCGCTAACCGGCAGTTGCGCGATGCGCTATCTGCGGCAGCCGTGCGGCGCGGCTTTGAGGTGTATTACCCGGATCTGGCGTTATGCACCGATAACGGCGCGATGATCGCGCTGGCCGGCGCGCTCAGGCTGCAACGCTGGCCGGAGCAAGCGGACAAAAACTATGCGTTTACCGTCAAGCCCCGCTGGGATCTTGCTTCGCTCGCGCGTTAAACCTGAGTTCGTGACACCGCTTACAACAAGGGCCGCTCAATGAATCATTGAGCGGCCCTGATTATTTTTACGGTTTGTATCGCGTCCGCGTCGCTAGCCTGGGGTCGCTTCGCCTTTCGCTCTGGCAGCGGCTCATCTGCTCACCCCGGCTCAAGCCCGAGGCTCAAGCTGCTGCGATGCGTCGCTTGTCGTGCTCAATCAGCGCATAAGCACTGTGGTTATGAATGGATTCGAAATTTTCCGCCTCCAGCACATAAGCCACGATCCGGGAATCTGCGTTCAGACGTTGCGCGACGTCGCGCACCAAGTCTTCGACAAATTTCGGATTTTCATAAGCGCGCTCCGTAACGAATTTTTCATCGGGACGCTTGAGCAGCCCCCAGAGTTCGCACGAGGCTTCTTCTTCGGCAATGCGAATCAGCGTTTCAACCGGCATTTCGTCAGCCAGTTCGACGTCGAGTGTCACGTGCGAACGCTGGTTATGCGCGCCGTATTGCGAGATTTTCTTTGAACAAGGGCACAGGCTCGTTACCGGCACGAGCACCTTCAGAAACACCCGCGTCACCCCGGCCCGCATGTCGCCAGTGAGGGTGACTTCGTAATCCAGCAAACTTTGCACACCAGATACCGGGGCGGTCTTGTTCACAAAATAAGGAAACGACACTTCGATCCGGCCTGCACTGGCTTCAAGCCGTTCCAGCATCATGGCCAGCATCGCGCGGAACCTGGGCAGATCCAGCGGAACCTTGTTTTCTTCGAGCAGGGCCACGAAACGCGACATATGCGTGCCCTTTTGCGTCGCAGGCAACGCCACATCAAGGTTCCACAGGCCCACGGTAGGTTGCGTGGCACCGTCCTGAGTACGCACCGTCAGCGGATGCCGCACGGCCTTGACCCCCACGCGCTGGATCGGAATTTGACGGGTATCGACCGTGCTTTGCACATCGGGCATCACAAAGGCCGGGTTCATCTGATTCATGTTCGTTCCTCAACTTACCGTGCAGGCCGGGTGAACCGCACCTGACGGCCAGATGCCAGCCTTGTGGCCGGCATCACCAGACCCAGCAGGCCGGTCGATTCATAAAAAACGGGGGGTAACTAGAAAAGCCTATGAGCTGTATCAAGCAACCCGCTTGACTGATTGCCCTGCGGCTGCATTTTCGTCGAGAAAACGCGTGCGGATCGAGCGTGCGATGCCTGTGGCATCCAGCCCGCACTCGGCCAGAAGCCTGGCGGGCTCACCGTGGTCAATGAAGCGGTCTGGCAGGCCCAGTTGCAAGACCGGCCGAAGTGTGCCGCGCTCCAGCAGCGCTTCGACGCAGGCAGAGCCCGCCCCGCCCATCACGCAGCCCTCTTCGACCGTCACCAGATAATCATGCGTGTCAGCCAACTGGCGCACGAGCTCGGCATCGAGCGGCTTCACGAAACGCATATTGGCCACCGTGGCGTCCAGCTCCTGAGCCGCAGCCAGCGAAGGCGCGACCATCGTGCCAAAGGCCAGAATCGCCACGCGCTTGCCAGCAGGCTGTGCGCTTTCGCGCCGTATTTCACCTTTACCAAGCGGCAACGCTGCCATCTGCTTAACCGTCGCCACCCCGGTGCCCGCGCCGCGCGGATAGCGCACTGCCGTCGGATTAGGCTGCTGCAGCGCGGTGTGCAGCATCTGACGGCATTCGTTTTCATCGGATGCCGCCATCACCGTCATGTTTGGAATACAGCGCAGGAACGCCAGATCGTAAGCGCCTGCGTGCGTCGCGCCATCGGCACCCACCAGACCCGCGCGGTCGATGGCAAATACCACTGGCAGATTTTGCAGCGCGACGTCGTGAATCAACTGGTCGTAGGCACGCTGCAGGAAGGTCGAATAAATCGCTACCACCGGCTTCATGCCATCGGCCGCAAGGCCGCCGGCGAATGTCACCGCATGCTGCTCAGCAATTCCGACGTCGAAGTAACGCTGGGGGAAGCGCTTTTCAAACTCCACCATGCCAGAGCCTTCGCGCATGGCAGGCGTGATCGCCACCACGCGCGAATCGAGTTCCGCCGCATCGCACAGCCACTCGCCAAACACTTGCGTATAGGTTTTTTTGGCAGGTGCCGTGGAAGGCTTGATGCCCTCGGCCGGATTGAATTTGCCCGGGCCGTGATAGAGCACCGGATCGGCTTCGGCCAGCTTGTAGCCTTGCCCTTTTTTCGTCACGACGTGCAGAAACTGCGGGCCGCGCAACTCGCGGATGTTTTGCAGCGTCGGGATTAGTGAATCGAGATCATGGCCGTCGATCGGGCCAATGTAGTTGAAACCAAATTCTTCGAAGAGCGTGGCGGGCACAATCATGCCTTTGGCGTGCTCTTCCAGCTTGCGCGCCAGATCAAGCACCGGCGGCGCGACGCGCAACACCCGTTCGACCCCCGCCCGCGCGGCAGCATAAAACCGTCCAGACATCAAACGCGCCAGATGGCGATTTAACGCGCCAACGGGCGGCGAAATCGACATGTCGTTGTCGTTCAGGATCACCAGAAGCGGTACATCATCTGCGACCCCGGCGTTATTCATCGCCTCGAATGCCATGCCAGCGGTCATCGCGCCATCACCAATCACAGCGATCGCAAAGCGCTCGTCATCTTGCAACTTGCCTGCAATCGCCATGCCCAGCGCCGCAGAAATCGAGGTGCTGGAATGCGCGGTGCCAAACGTGTCGTAAGCAGATTCGCTACGGCGTGGAAAACCAGAAATCCCGCCTTGCTGGCGCAGCGAATGCATCTGGTCGCGGCGTCCCGTCAGAATTTTGTGCGGATAGGTTTGATGGCCCACGTCCCAGACAATCCGGTCGTGCGGCGTATTGAATACGTAATGCAACGCAATGGTCAGCTCGACCGTGCCCAGGTTAGACGACAGGTGTCCACCTGTCTGGGACACGCTATCGAGCACGAAAGCGCGCAATTCGTCAGCGAGGGGCTGCAATTGACGGCGATCAAGGCGGCGCAAGGCAGCCGGATCATTGATGGTTTTCAGCAAGTCGTACATCGTCGTTCCATTGTAGGAAAACTCAACGCGCCAGCACTTCATTCACGCACGTGCTTAAAAAAAACAAAAAACAGGCGCGCGGCGGTGGGCTTACGTCTTCAACTCACCCGGTTCACCACCAGGTCAGCCAGCTCGGCGAGACGCCGGGCGCGCTCGCCGAAAGGCAGCAGCGCGGCGTGTGCTTCGGCGCGCAACTGCTCCGCGAGGGCACGCGATGCGTCCAGTCCCATCAGCGACACGTAGGTCGGCTTGCCGTCCTTCGCGTCTTTGCCTGCGGTTTTGCCCAGCGTGGCGGAATCAGTCGTGACGTCGAGAATGTCGTCCACCACCTGAAACGCCAGACCAACCGCGGCAGCATAAACATCCAGTGCCTGCATCTGCGCGGCGTCTGGCGCCGCACCTGCCAGCGCTCCCATGCGCACAGCTGCACGCAAAAGCGCGCCGGTTTTCATCCGGTGCATGGTTTCGAGCTGTTCGCGCGTCAACTTGTGCCCCACGCTGGCCAGATCAATCGCCTGACCACCGGCCATCCCCACCGAGCCGCTGGCCAGCGCCAGTTCGCGCACCAGCGCAGCTTGCTGCACCGGCGTCAGCACCTCAGCCGTCAGTGCGATAAACGCCTGCGACTGTAACGCATCCCCCACCAGCAACGCCGTCGGCTCGTCGTACTGCACATGCACGGTCGGTTTGCCACGGCGTAATGCGTCGTCGTCCATGCAAGGCATGTCGTCATGCACCAGCGAATACACGTGAATCATTTCGAGGGCGGCGCAGGCTGCATCCAGACCCTCGGTACGCGCGCCACTCAGCTCACCTGCGGCGTGGCACAGCAGCGGACGCACCCGCTTGCCGCCCCCCAGCATGGCGTAGCGCATCGCTTCGTGGAGCTGTGCGGGCGCAGTGTCTGGCGCGGGCAAATAATTGTCGAGCGCTATCTCGACGCGTTCGAGCACCGAACGCATCCATTGTTCAAACGTCATAGATCGTCTCCGCTCTCGGCAGCGAGGGTGCCTGCGGGATGTGTAGAGAGGGGCTTGAGCGTTTCGCCGTCCAGCACACGCACTTGCTGTTCGACGGCTTCCAGTTGCTGCTGGCAAAACGTCACGAGCGCCGCGCCACGCCGGTAAGCAGCAAGCGAGGCTTCGAGACTCAGGCTTCCGTCTTCCATCCTGGCCACTAGTTCTTCCAGCTCAGCCAGGGCCGCCTCATAGTTCACGGGAAGCGGCAGGCCAGCAGCGCCAGAGCCTTGCTGCCCGGGCGTGGCGGCTGACTTGCCGGTCGTTTTTGCCGCTGCTGTCATTTCTGCCGCCTCTGCTGTTTCTGCCATCTCTTTCGCTGCGCTTTTCGCCATGAATCATCGCAAAATTAAAACAAGTCGAGCATTCTACGGCAAAAGCGTGGCAGCCGATCCTCCAAGGCTCGCCCGCACATGCCCTGGCCAGGCAAATCCGGCTCGCGGTGTGGGCGTTTAAACGCTGCCAGACAGGTCAAAACACAGCCATGCAAGGCCGCCCCAATTCTCCAGGACATCAGCCTGAAATTTGCTGGATTAAAATATTTTTAGCCAGAGTCAGCGGCCAAAACGCCATTACAAAAACGAAAGCTGCTATAATCGGAAGTTTCCCTAAATCGAATTTTCGATGGTTGGGTTGTTCACTGCTTTCACGTTTTCATCGGGAGTGGGAATGTCCAATCTGAACAATGCTTTGCAGCCTGAGGCAGTCCGCAATCAGTTCAGTCAGTTGCCGGTCACGGCTTATTTTGACGAAGCGCTTTTCACGCGTGAACTCGAAACTCTTTTCAAAAAAGGTCCTCGTTACGTCGGGCACGAACTTATGGTGCCGGAAACGGGTGATTACTTTGCCTTGCCCAGCGAAAGCGAGGGGCGTGTGCTCGTACACAGCCCGCGTGAGCACAACAGTATCGAACTGCTCTCCAACGTCTGCCGCCATCGTCAAGCGATCATGCTCAACGGTCGCGGCCAGACGGCCAATATCGTGTGCCCGTTGCATCGCTGGACCTACGATCTGAATGGCCAGTTGCTTGGCGCGCCGCATTTTCCTGACAATCCCTGCCTGAACCTCAATGCCACGCCATTGCAGAACTGGCATGGCCTGCTGTTTGAAGCTGGCGGGCGCAAAGTCGCTGACGATCTGGCCCGTCTCGGTCCGCAGCAGCATTTCGACTTTTCGAACTACATGTTCGATCACATCGAAGTCCACGAGTGCCAGTACAACTGGAAAACCTTCATTGAGGTGTATCTCGAGGACTACCACGTGGTGCCATTCCATCCAGGGCTGGGCAGTTTTGTCTCATGCGACGACCTGACGTGGGAATTCGGCGAGTGGTACAGCGTGCAAACCGTTGGCGTGCATCATGAACTAGCCCGTCCGGGCAGCCCGGTCTACAGCAAGTGGCACGACGAAGTCCTGCGCTTTCGCGGCGGCAAACCGCCAGAGTTCGGCGCGATCTGGATGGTGTATTACCCCGGCATCATGATCGAGTGGTATCCGCATGTGCTGGTCGTGTCCTGGCTGATTCCGCGTGGCCCGCAGCACACCACGAATATCGTCGAGTTTTACTACCCCGAAGAAATCGCGCTGTTCGAGCGGGATTTTGTCGAGGCAGAGCGCGCCGCCTATATGGAAACCGCGCGTGAAGACGATGAAATCGCCGAGCGCATGGATGCCGGCCGGCGCGCCCTGATGGCCCGTGGCGAATCCCAGGTAGGCCCGTATCAAAGCCCCATGGAAGACGGCATGCAGCATTTCCATGAGTTTTTACGGCGCGAACTGGGTCCGGTCTAAGGCGGGTTTGAAGTGAAGATTTGCAGCAGCCCGGCATGACTCACCGCCCAGGCCACTATGACAGCGGCCCATTTGACGGTAACGCCTGGCCGCAAAACGCGGACCAACCCAGGCACCCCAGCCCCGGCCATCGCCCCGAAACAGAGCAGGCAAAACAAGACAAGACGGGCTACCCCCCGTCTTTTTTGTTTAGACTGGCGCCATCGCCCGGTGCCGCCGGACCCGTCCTCTTCAGGAGCCGTCATGCCTCACACCCACTACACCACGCTGATCTCCCCCGCCAATCTCGCGCCATGGCTGGCTAGCGCACCCGAGCAGATTTTTATTGCCGACTGCCGCTTCGATCTGGGTGACCCCACTGCAGGCGCTGCCGCTTACGCGGCCGGCCATCTGCCTGGTGCGCACTACTTTCATCTGGACCGGGATCTCTCTGGCGGCAAAAACGGCACGAATGGCCGCCATCCGTTACCTGAGCGCGCAGCGCTGGTCAGCCGCCTTGCGGCAGCGGGCTTACGCCAAGGCCAGCAAGTGCTGGCCTACGACGCTCAGGGTGGCATGTTCGCCGCGCGTCTCTGGTGGCTGCTGCGCTGGCTGGGGCATGACTCGGTGGCACTGCTCGATGGCGGCTTGCCAGCATGGCAGGCCGCTGGCTTGCCACTCACCCAGGCGCTGCCCGCTGTCACATCGCCGGGCGATTTCAAGGCAGGCGCGCCGCTTGCCGTGACCGTCGATGCGCAAACCGTCGAGCAAAATCTGACCACGCGCGAGCGCGTCATCATCGACGCCCGGGCCGCCGACCGTTATCGCGGTGAAAACGAAACCCTCGACCGTGTTGGCGGCCATATTCCTGGTGCGCTAAATCGCTTTTTCAAAGACAACCTCAGCGCCGATGGCCGCTTCAAAAGCGCCCACGACTTGCGTGAGGCATTCAACCCATTGCTGGCGGGCGTTGCACCCGAACGCGTGGTGCTGCAATGCGGCTCTGGCGTGACGGCTTGCCACAATGCGCTGGCAATGGAAATTGCCGGATTGCATGGCGCAGCACTTTATCCCGGCTCATGGAGCGAATGGAGTGCCGATCCGTCGCGCCCTGTCGCACAAGGGGCGACGCCGTAATGCAAGCCGCGCTGCGCCAGAACATGCGTGCAGCGCGGCTTGCATGCGCAGCACGCTATGGCTGGACAAGCCGGGGGGGGGTTAGCCATCGCTTGCGGCCTCGTTTGAGGCAGAACTGCCATTTGCACTGACGTTCACGCTTAAAACTCGAGCCGCAGGCACAACTGCTCTGGCAGCGCCTGTTACTCAACGATCTGCAAGACCCATCTACAAGACCCAACGAACGAAAGCACCGCAAGGTGCCTTCCGCATCTACTGCCAGTGCTACTGCTAGTGCAGCTTGACGCGCGGCAAGGTCGAGCGCCGCAGCCAGTGAGCGAAGGTATCCAGCACCATGCGCGGATAGCCATGTAATGCCGCGATATGCAGCCGGTAGAGCGACATATACATAAAGCGGGCGAAGAGCCCTTCGATCAGCATGCTGCCGCCGATCACCCCGCCCATCAGGTTACCCACCGCACTGAAATGCCCCAGCGACACCAGCGAGCCAAAGTCACGGTAAGTAAATCCCGGCAGTGGTTTGTCATTGAGCCGGCATGCCAGCGCCTTGAGCAGAAAACTGGCCTGCTGGTGCGCCGCCTGGGCGCGCGGTGGCACGTTGCGCTCCGTGCCAGGCCATGGGCAGGCAGCGCAATCACCAAGGGCAAAAATGTTGTCGTCGATCTCGGTTTGCAGGGTGGGCCGCACGATCAACTGGCCCAGACGGTTGACCGGCAGTCCATCGAGCTGGCTCAGGATCGCGGGCGCCTTGATGCCCGCCGCCCAGACCGTCAGGTCAGCGCGCACCGTTTTACCGCTGGCAGTGCGCACCAGGCCAGGCGCGACTTGTGCCACGGTCTCACCCGTCATCACCTTCACGCCCAGCTTCAGCAGCAGTTCAGTCGTGGCGCTCGACACCCTCTCTTGCAACGCGGGCAAAATTCGCGGCCCCGATTCGATCAGCACGATGCCCACATCCGTGCGCGGATCGAGCTTGTGCAAGCCGTAGGCGGACAACACCTGGGCGGTGTTGCGTAACTCGGCCGATAACTCAACGCCCGTCGCGCCGCCGCCGACAATCGCCACCTGAATTCTGGGCTCGGCCGTCGCCAGCGCGAGTGCCTGAGACGCTGAAGCGCTGGAGGCTACCTCGGCCTCCCCCCCAAGCGTGTTCTCAACCGGCTCATGCACTTGATGTTCGGCGCGCATGCACGCGGCGATCAGGCGTTTGCGAAAGCGTTCGGCCTGCCCCACGGTGTCGAGCGCCAGCGAATATTCAGCCGCTCCTGGCACACCAAAAAAATGCGTCGTACTGCCAATCGCCAGCACCAGCGTGTCGTATTCGAGCACGCGTGACGGCAGCAGCTCAGCGCCATCGTCGTCCATGACACTGGCCAGCGTGAGCCGCCGTGCTGCACGATCCAGCCCGGTTAGCTCTCCCTGCTGAAATTCGAAGCCATGCCAGCGCGCCTGGGCGGCGTATTCAAGCTCTTGCGTGAACGGGTCCATGCTGCCTGCGGCGACCTCGTGCAACAACGGCTTCCAGATATGCGTGGGATACCGGTCAACCAGCGTCACCTGAACCCGTGGCGAGCCACGGCGTTTGCCGCTGACATAGCGGTCACCCAGGCGAGTCGCCAGCTCCAGCCCGCCAGCCCCGCCGCCCACCACAATCAAACGATGCATCAAAGATTCCTTTTTTACGTCATATGGGCGGTGGGCCGGAGCGTGTATCCGCTGCAGCCCACCGCCCACAGTCTGGTGCAATCAGTGCGCTTCTTCCCAGTTCGCACCGGCACCCACTTCGGCCACCAGAGGCACTTTCAGGCTGGCCACGCCGCACATTAATTCGGGCAGCCGCTGACGCACTTCGGCCAGCTCGCTGTCAGGCACCTCAAGCACCAGTTCATCGTGGACTTGCATAATCATTCGCGTGCCAACACCGGCTTGCTCAAGCCACCCCTGCACGGCCACCATCGACAGCTTGATCAGATCCGCTGCGGTGCCTTGCATCGGCGCATTGATAGCCGCGCGCTCAGCCGCCTGACGCCGGGGCCCATTGCCACCGTTGATCTCGGGCAGCCAGAGGCGGCGGCCAAAGACGGTTTCGACATAGCCGTGCTGCTTTGCCTTGGCGCGGGTGTCGTCCATATAGCGCGCGACCCCCGGATAGCGCATGAAATAGCGGTCGATATACAGCTTGGCGGCTTCCCGGGTAATGCCCAGATTGGCCGCCAAACCGAACGAGCTCATGCCGTAAATCAGGCCAAAGTTAATGACTTTGGCCACGCGCCGCTGGTCAGCGGAAACCGCGGCAGGCGTCACGTCAAAGATTTCGCCAGCGGTCGCGCGGTGGATATCCTCGCCTTGTGCGAACGCCTGCAAAAGCGATTCGTCACCCGACAGATGCGCCATGATGCGCAGCTCGATTTGTGAATAATCGGCCGACACCAGTTGATGGCCAGGCGGTGCAATAAATGCCTCACGAATACGCCGCCCTTCAGCGGTGCGCACCGGGATGTTCTGCAAATTAGGCTCATTTGATGCCAACCGCCCGGTCACGGCCACCGCCTGCGCATAGTTCGTATGCACCCGGCCAGTCTGCGCGTTGATCATGCGCGGCAGCTTGTCGGTATAGGTGGATTTCAGCTTGGAGAGCCCGCGATGCTCCAGCAGCAGCTTGGGCAACGGGTAATCTTCCGCGAGCTTTTGCAGCACTTCCTCATCCGTGGAAGGCGCGCCGCTCGGGGTTTTCTTGACCACCGGCAACTGCAGCTTGTCGAAGAAAATCTGGCCAATCTGTTTAGGTGAACCGAGGTTGAACTCACCACCGGCCAGCACATAGGCATCGCGCTCCAGCTCGATCAGGCGTGCGGCGATCTCGCTGCTTTGACGCCGCAGCTTTTCGCTGTCGATCAACACCCCCGTGCGTTCCATCTTGCACAGCACGCGCGCGGTGGGGAGTTCAATATCGCGGTAGATATGCAGCAAACCCGGTTCAGCGGCTAGCTGCGGATAGAGCGCCTGATGCAAGCGCAACGTGATGTCTGCGTCTTCAGCAGCGTAGGCCGCGGCCTGCTCCAGCGCCACTTCGTCAAAACCAATTTGCTGTGCGCCTTTGCCCGCTACCTCTTCGTACTTGATCGTCTTCAGGCCGAGATGACGTAGCGCCAGGCTGTCCATGTCATGCGTGCGATGTGATTCGAGCACGTAAGACTGCAGCAGCGTGTCGTGCTCAATGCCATTTAACTGAATACGGTAATTGGCAAGAACCTGTTCATCGTATTTCAGATGCTGGCCCACTTTTTTATGCTGAGGGCTTTCGAGCCAGGGCTTGAGTTTCGCCAGCACCTCATCACGGGGCAACTGCACTGGCGCATCCGGCCCGCGATGCGCCAGCGGGATATATGCCGCTTGACCGGGCTCAACCGAGAGCGACAGGCCAACCAGTTGCGCCACCATCGGATCGAGCGAGGTGGTTTCGGTATCGAATGCGGTGAGTTCGGCGGCCTCGATCTTGCTCAGCCAGGCATCGAACTGTGCCCAGTCCTGCACGGTGTCGTACTGCAACGGCAGATCGGTGGCGGGCGGTGGCGCGACGCTCGCGCCCGGGCTGGCGGAAACCGTTGCTGCATCGACTTCGCGCAGCCAGGTTTTGAAACCATGCTGTTTAAAGATATCGCGCAACGCCTCGTGCGCTTCCGGACGCGTGGCAAGCGACTCGGCAATCGTTGCTACTTGCGCTGTGAGATCGCAGTCCGTATCAATCGTGACCAGCTTGCGCGCCAGCGGCAGAAAATCGAGCGCACGCCGCAAATTGTCACCCACTGCACCTTTGATCTCATCGGCATGAGCGATCACGCCATCAAGCGAATCGTATTGCGTGAGCCATTTAAGCGCGGTTTTCGGGCCGCATTTCTCGACCCCAGGCACGTTATCAACGGTATCGCCAATCAGCGCCAGATAATCAACGATGCGCTCTGGCGGCACGCCAAACCTGGCGATCACGCCATCGCGGTCAAGCGTCTCGTTTGTCATCGTGTTGATCAGCGTGACTTGCTCCGTCACGAGCTGCGTGAGGTCTTTGTCACCGGTGGAAATCAGCACTTTCATGCCCTGCTGTTCGGCCTGACGGCCGAGCGTGCCGATTACATCATCCGCCTCCACCCCTTCGACCACCAGCATCGGCCAGCCTAACGCCAGCACCGCTTGGTGAATCGGCTCGATTTGCTGCGCCAGATCAACAGGCATTGAAGGACGGTTAGCTTTGTAATCGGGGTACCAGTCGTCGCGGAAGGTTTTGCCCTTGGCATCGAAGACGCACACGCTATACTCTGCGCTTACTTCCTTGCGCATGCGCCGCAGCATGTTGATGATCCCGTACAGCGCACCTGTTGGCCCGCCATCAGGGCCACGCAAATCAGGCATCGCATGGTAGGCCCGGTACAGATAACTCGAACCGTCGACCAATAGCAGGGTCTTACCTTTCAAGTTTTTATCTTCAGGCATTATGAACAAGAGAAAAGTGATTCCGAGTCTGCGATCGCTCGCAGATCAAGATCGCGCGACAGCCAAAAAGGCCCGCGCGTCGTGGCAAATGTTCACGATTATGGCAGAGTTTATAGAGGCGACCGAGTACCTTTCGGAGATCCGCCCAGCTGTCAGCATCTATGGTTCGGCGCGTCTGAAACCCGAATCTCCTTACTATGTTCTAGCCATGCAAATTGCCCGCAAGCTATCCGATGCGGGCTTTGCTGTGATCTCCGGCGGTGGCCCTGGCATCATGGAAGCGGCCAACAAAGGCGCGCATGCAGGCAAGGCACCTTCAGTCGGTCTCAACATCGAGTTGCCGCACGAGCAGTCGGGCAACCAGTGGCAAGACATCTCATTGCGCTTTCGCCATTTCTTTACGCGCAAGGTCACGTTCGTGAAAAACTCGGATGCGGTCATCGTGATGCCAGGTGGCTTTGGCACGCTCGACGAACTCGCCGAAGTCCTCACGCTGATCCAAACCAAGAAGTCACGTCATGTGCCAATCATTCTGGTCGGCAGTGAGTTCTGGAAAGGGTTGCTGGGATGGTTCACCGACTCCTTAACGCCGATGGGCCTCATTAATCCGGCAGACATCAACTTGATGCAGGTGATTGACGATCCCGACCAGGTGCTGGAAGCGGTGCTGGCGTTTTATGAAGACCGTGACGATGGCGCTGAAGGAACTGCTGACGATGAAGTGCGGGTGCATCGCCCCGACGACGACCGCATGTTTTATCTGTAGCCGGTTCATTGGCTGGCCGCAGTAATGCGTCCGGCAACACGCAAAACAAAGCAAAACAGGAGGCTATGCCTCCTGTTTTGCTTTTAAGCGCCATGCGGCAAGGCAAAGGCAAAGATTACTGAAACGCCACCTCAGCAAAACTGCGCAGCTTGCGGCTGTGCAGCCGGTGCAAGCCATTGGTGCGCAAGATCTCCATCGCCTTCACGCCGATCTGCAAATGCTGATCCACTTGCGCCCGGTAAAACTGGTCGGCCATGCCTGGCAGTTTGAGTTCGCCGTGTAGCGGTTTGTCCGACACGCACAGCAACGTGCCGTAAGGCACGCGAAAACGAAAGCCATTCGCCGCAATCGTCGCGCTTTCCATATCCAGCGCAATCGCCCGGCTTTGCGACAGCCGCTGCACCGGCTCACGGTGGTCACGCAACTCCCAGTTGCGGTTATCCACGCTCGCCACTGTGCCTGTGCGCATCACATGCTTGAGTTCTACGCCATCGAGCTGCGTCACCTGCGCGACCGCACGCTCAAGTGCCACCTGAATTTCCGCGAGCGCGGGAATCGGCACCCACAGCGGTAAATCATCGTCCAGCACGTGATCTTCACGCACATAGCCGTGGGCCAGCACGTAATCGCCCAGGCGCTGCGTATTGCGCAAGCCCGCGCAGTGTCCCAGCATGATCCACGCATGCGGGCGCAGCACCGCGATGTGATCGGTGATGGTCTTAGCATTCGACGGCCCCACGCCAATATTCACCATCGTGATGCCGCTGCCGTCGGCCCGCTTCAGGTGGTAAGCCGGCATCTGCGGCAGGCGCGGTGGTGCCACGCCCTGAACCGCTGTGTCACCCAGGTTGGCGTTGCCGGTCACGACATCGCCAGGTTCGACAAACGAGGTGTATTCGCTGCGATAAGCGCGCGTCTCAGGATCATCGCTCGCCGCCATCATCGTGCGGCCCAGCGCGACGAATTCGTCGATATAAAACTGGTAGTTCGTGTACAGCACGTAGTTCTGGAAATGCGCCGGGGAGGTTGCCGTGTAATGACGCAAGCGGTGCAGCGAAAAATCGACCCGCGCGGCGGTAAACAGCGCCAGCGGCTGCGGCTCATCGGCGTCCGGCACGTAGGTGCCGTTGACAATGCGGTCGTCCAGCAGCGCCAGATCCGGGGTATCGAAGACGTCGCGCATCGCCAGCAGGCGCTCGCGGTCTAGATCACCCTCCAGGTGAATGCCTTCAGCAAAAGCAAAATGCACCGGGATCGGCTGCGCCGAAACACCTACTTCGATCATCACGTGATGGTTTTTCGCCAGCAGCCGGAGTTGCTCGCCGTAATAGCCCGCGAACAGTTCAAGCCGGGTCACGGTGGTTTCAAACACACCCGGGCCCGCGACAAAACCATAAGAGCGGCGCGAATCAATATGGGTGTTCACTTCCGTGCGAATCCGCACAAACGGATAGCAGGCGCGCACACGGCGCTCGAATGGCTCACCCAGGCGGTAGCGGGCAAACGCGTCGCGCAGAAACGCCGTGTTGGTGTGGTAGATCTCGGCGAGGCGCGCCACCGCATCGGCGGCATCGGCAAACGCTTCGGTGGGAAAGGGGTTAGGTGGGGTTTGCGCAGTGCGCGGACGGGTCGTGTGCTTCATCTTTATCTGCCTCAAGAGAGGTGCTGACATTACCACGGAAGCACGCTGCAGCACTGCCGCCAGCAGCCTGCCGAGCGCCGCTGAAAAGCAGCGCCTAAATACGCTAAAACAGCGCAAAATCAAATAATTGCGAGCGTAGTTCAAGCTGGATTTGCTAGAATCGAGCACCTTTCTGGAGAACCTGCATGAAGTCGTTTGTTCCTGCCGCCATCGCGCTCGCCATGACCCTGGCCTGCGGCGGCACCGTCCTCGCCGCGCAGAGCGCCCCCGTCGATCCAGCACCGGAACCAGCCGAACAATCCGCCAACGAACGGGTCGGCCTGCCCGATCTGAAAACCATCAATCGCCCCGCCGCTGAAATCAGCTCCAAAGTCGACATCAATGTGCCGCGCACGCCGAGCTTCCACGAACGCAGCGGCAATGGCACCGAGATCACCGAATACCGGGACAAGGGCAAACCGGTCGAAATCAACGTGCAATCGAATTTCGGCACGCGCTACCAGATGAGCACCCCCGCTGACACCTCCCCCGCTGTGCGTGATAACGGCCGTGCCAGCACGCGTTTGCCATCGGTCAATCTCCGCTACTAAAACCCGCGCACCCGAGAGCCGCTCGCAGGACGGACGTCACCGTGATAGCCGCCGCCGTCCTCGCTGGCACAGGTTCCAAGGTTTGCCAGCGCGCTAGCGGCGAAGCCCGCCTGAACCGCCCCTTCTGCCGCACAAGCCGCATCGCGCCAGCCCAACCCATCTAATTAATCTCCGTTTCCTGCATGGCTGTCTTCACTGCTGTCTCTCCCGCTGATCTCGCTCAATGGCTCAAGCACTACTCGCTTGGCGAAGTCATTGAATTTCGCGGTATTTCGTCCGGTATCGAAAATAGCAATTTCTTTCTGACGACGACCCAGGGCGAGTACGTCCTGACGATCTTCGAAAAACTGACTGCGGCGCAGTTGCCGTTTTATCTGGATCTGATGCGCCATCTCGCCGCGCACCAGGTGCCGGTGCCGGACCCCGTGCCACGTGACGATGGCGCACTGTTTGGCCCGTTGCACGGCAAGCCTGCGGCCATCGTGAGCAAGCTTGACGGTGCGCCGCAAATGGCACCTGCGGAGGCGCACTGCATTGAAGTCGGCCAGATGCTGGCGCGCATGCATCTGGCAGGACGCGATTTCACCGCGTATCAGCCCAACTTGCGCAGCCTGCCGTGGTGGCGCGATACCGTGCCAGCCCTGCTGCCCCATCTGGACGATGCGCAACGCACGCTGCTCAGCAACGAGCTGGCATACCAGCAGGCGTTCTTTGCCTCGACGGCTTACGCCGAATTGCCTGCGGGCCCTTGCCACTGCGATCTGTTCCGGGACAACGTGTTGTTTACCGCCGCTCCGTCCGGGCAGGCCAGTGGCGTCCGCCTTGGCGGCTTCTTCGATTTTTATTTCGCCGGCTGCGACAAATGGCTGTTCGATGTCGCGGTCACCGTCAACGACTGGTGCGTCGATCTCGCCACCGGCCAGCTTGACCCGCAACGCAGCGCGGCACTGCTGCGCGCGTACCAGACCGTGCGGCCCTTCACCCCCGCTGAAACCCGTCACTGGGGCGATATGCTGCGCGCCGGGGCGTACCGTTTCTGGGTGTCACGGCTCTACGATTTTTATTTGCCACGCAGCGCTGAACTGCTGCAACCGCACGACCCCGGCCATTTCGAGCGCATCCTGCGCGAGCGTCTGTCTGGCGCTGAACTCCCTGGCATCCCGACCCTATGCAACTAATCGAAGTCCCCGCTAAAACCGGCTTGCTCTGGCTGCGCCAGGGAATCTGGCTCTTGCGCAAGAATCCTCTGGCGCTGCTGACGCTCTTTCTCACGTACCTGCTGGCGATGACACTCGTGTCGTCGTTTATTCCGGTCGTGGGCAAAGTGCTGCCGACGCTGTTTATTCCAGGCATCGCCGTGGGCTTCATGGCGGCCTGCCGCAACACCATTGCGGCGCAGCCGGTGTACCCGACATTGCTGGCCGACGGCTTTCGCACCTATGGCTCTGCGGTGGCCAAGCGGTTATTGCTGCTGGGCGTGGTGTACGCCGTGGCGATTGCGCTGGTACTGCTGTTCTCTTCGCTGTTCGACGATGGCTTGCTGTTGCAGGCGCTGGTGAACAACCAGCCATTGCCAGACGATCCTGCCGTGCTAGCCAGCAGTGGCGTGCCGCTCGCGGTCATCGCGGCCCTCGCGCTGTATCTGCCCGTGATGATGCTGTTCTGGTTCGCCCCGGTGCTCACCGCGTGGCACGACGTGCCGCCAGTCAAGGCGATGTTCTTCAGCTTCATTTGCTGCTGGCGCAATCGCGGCGCGTTTATCGTCTATGGCGGGTTATGGATCAGCGCGGTCATCCTGCTGTCGTTCGGTTTATCGCTGATGCTGCAAACGCTCGATCTGGGCAACTTCGCCTATCCGGTGCTCATGGCCATTTCGATCCTGATTACGACGGCACTGTATTGCTCGTTCTATGCCACTTACCGGGGTTGCTTCGCAGTGCCCTCCCCTGGTCAGCCTGATCTGCCCAGCACGCCATGAACCTCGCCGCCGATCTCAGCGAGACACCCGAAACATCTGGCACGCAGCCGGCTCCGCTGCACGGCACTGATCGCGCGCTGGTGTGGTTTCGCCGTGATCTGCGCAGCACCGATCAAGCCGCGCTCTATCACGCGTTACGCGACTATCAGCAGGTCTGGTGTGTGTTCGTGTTCGACACCGCCATCCTGCAGCCACTGCTCAATGCCGCGCACGAAGAACACCCCGGCGAGATGCCGCAAGACCGGCGCGTCGAATTCATCCTCACTGCGCTCACTGAACTGGACCAGGCGCTACGCGCCAATGGCGGCGGCCTGCTGGTGCGGCACGGCGATCCGGTCACGTTGATTCCCGCGCTAAGCGCCGAACTGGACGTCGCCGCTGTATTGAGCAACCGCGATTACGAGCCTGCGGCCATCGCGCGCGATGCGGCAGTCGCGGCCCAGTTGCACACGGCGGGACGCCAGTGGCGCAGCTTCAAAGACCAGGTGATCTTCGAGCACGATGAAGTGTTGACCGGCGCAGGCAAACCGTTCTCGATCTTCATGCCATACCGCCGTAGCTGGATGAAGCATCTGACGCCCGCCCATCTCGAGCCGTATCCCGTCGAATCGCACTGGGATAGTCTCGCCGCCCTGCCCGCCGCGCTTGACCAGCCGTGGCCCACGCTCGCACAACTGGGCTTTGGCCCAGCGCCCACGCAGCCCGTGCCAGGCGGCATGAGCGGCGCACAGCAGTTGCTCGACGATTTCATGACGCGGATCGACCTGTACGCCAAGCAGCGCGACTTTCCATGGGTGAAAGGCCCGAGCTATCTGTCGGTGCATTTACGCTTTGGCACGATTTCGATTCGCACTCTGGCGCGGGCTGCTCATGCCGATGTGTTGCTGCCGCATGGCCCGGGCAGCTCGACATGGCTCTCCGAGCTGATCTGGCGTGATTTTTTCTTCATGATTCTGGCCACGCACCCCCGCCTGGCTGACGGTGAGTCATTCAATCCGAAGTTCGCCTCGCTTGGCTGGGAAACCGGGCCGCAAGCGCAAGCGCACTGGCTGGCCTGGCGTGATGGCCGCACCGGTTATCCGTTGATCGACGCGGCCATGCAGCAACTCAACCAGACCGGTTATATGCATAACCGGCTGCGCATGCTGGCCGCAAGTTTTCTGGTCAAGGATCTGGGGTTGGACTGGCGCTGGGGTGAGCGTTATTTCGCTACGCGTCTGAACGACTTTGATTTCGCGGCGAACAATGGCGGCTGGCAGTGGGCGGCTTCGACCGGTTGTGACGCGCAGCCGTGGTTCCGGATGTTTAATCCGGTGCGTCAATCGGAAACCTTCGATCCGCATGGACGTTTTATCAAACGGTATTTGCCGCAACTGGCAGGAATACCGCCGAAGTGGATTCACGCGCCGTGGCTAGCGCCCGCTGAAGTGCTCAACGAGGCAGGCGTGGTGCTCGGGGAGAATTACCCGCGGCCCGTGGTCGATCACGCCCAGGCGCGCTTGTTGACGCTGGCGCGGTTTGGCGTGTGACGCAGGAAAGCGTGGTGGTATTTGATTTGAAGCAGAGCCGGTAAGGCGGTTGCGCAAGCCAGCTTGATATCAGCTACCTCGCCCAGTTCCAGCCATCCAGCGACGTGCCGTGCCGTACTGCAGAAGAAAACAACAAATACAAACAAACGCGAGCGGACGGCGCTGGGCCGTCCGCTCGCGTACCAAACAACGATTTTTCCCTGCCTGGTTGTCTGGCTTAGTTGCCACGATAGGTGGAGTAACCGTAAGGGCTTAGCAGCAGCGGGATGTGATAGTGCTGCCCGGCATTCTGGACGCGGAACGGCACCGGTATTTCAGGGAAAAACGTGTCTTGCTTGATGCTCTGGTAATAAGCGCCGGTCTTGAACACAACACGGTAATCGCCCGTTTTAAAGGTCTTGTCCGCCGGGAACAGCTCCGTGACACGGCCTTGCGCATTGGTCTCGGCGTGATTCAGCTC